>PNBE01000170.1:1002-41383 GCA_003135895.1 Candidatus Dormiibacterota bacterium | reverse complement strand
ACTCCCCCGAGTGGGAACGGGTATCGGGGGCGGTGCCTTTCCGTCCACGAGCAGGGTGGCCGGCGCGTGGATGCTCACGGTCGCGCCGGGGGGCGGCGCCGTCAGGCGCACGGCGGCGACCGTAGCGGGCGTGATCAGCATCGCGCCGATCACAGCCGCGAACACGATCCAGACCCACGACGTGCGCCGCGTGCCAGCCATCAGGCTTATATACGCGCGTCTACCCGTAGCATGCGTGCGTGCCTACCTACGACGACGCCGCGCCGGCGTCAGGTCACCTGGCCTGACGGATCAGGCCTTGGCCCGGCGTGAAGCCTTGGCGCCTTTGACCGCGCTCGAGAGCGAAGTGCTTGCCGAAAAACGCACCACCCGACGGGCAGGCACTTTGACCGCCTCACCGGTGCGCGGGTTGCGGCCCAGCCGCGCGGCGCGCTGTGCGGTCTTGAAGTTGCCGAAGCCGTGGATGCGAACCTCGTCGCCTTTTTCCAACGACTGCGCGATGGTGTCGAAGAACCAGCGCACCTCATCGCGTGCGGCGGTGACGGTGATTTCTGCGCGATCTGCGAGTTGCTTTGCGAGCACATCGCGTGTGACGACTGTGGCCATGCGTTCTCTCCAGGAGTCTGACGGGGAAACGGGCGCGATTGTAAGGAAAACCGACGTGCTTTCTCAACATCGATCGTGTCTGACGCTGTGCTAGCGTCGCACAACGTGTCGTCGGCACACACCGGCGTCGCAGACGCCGACTGGGATATCGCGCTGCGGCGCATGGGCGGCCATTTCCTGCAGAGCACCCTGTGGCAGCGCGTCCAGGCAGCGCTCGGCCACGACGTCGTCTGGGCTCGCGATGAGCAGTGGATGTGGGCGGGCGCGATTCGCGCGGGGCGCTTTCCTCGCTACGTCTACCTCCCGCACGGGCCCACTGCCGCCTCGACTGATGCGATGACCAGGGCGCTCGCGCACGCGGAGGACGCCGCCCGCGAGCGGTCCCTCGACTTCGTGCGCGCCGAGCCCGCGGGAGAGCCGGCATTGCCTGCCCTGCTTGCATCGGGCGCTCTGCCCAGCAGGGCGATTCAGCCTCGCTGGACATGGATTCTCGATCTCAGTCCGGACGAGGCGGCGCTGCGCCGCGGACTGAGCGCAGGGCATCGAGGAGCAATCAACGCCGCTACACGCCGCGGACTCACCTTCCGTGCGAGCGCCGATCCCGACGACATCGAGGTGCTGCTCCGCCTCCAGGAGCGCACCGCCGCGGCCGGAAGGTTTCGCGGCCAGGCGCAGTCGTATCACCGCGCGGTGGCTCGCACCCTCATGCCCGAGCGCGCAGCTGCGCTCTACATCGCCGAAGCCTCCGGTGCGCCGGTGGCCGCCGCGCTCTGCTTCGACTTCTCCGGCACCCGGTACTACGCGCACGCGGTGTCCGATCCGGAGTCCGGTCGCAAACTGCAGGCTGCGGCACCACTGGTCTGGCAAATGATCCTCGACGCACGCGAGGCGGGCACGGGCCGATTCGATTTCTGGGGCGTCACGCCCAGCGGCCAGACCGCTCCGGGTGCTCCGCCCCATCCGTGGGACGGGTTCTCGCAGTTCAAGCGGTCGTTCGGCGGTGAGGCGGTCGAGCGTGCGGGGACCTGGGACCTCGGCGTCCGTTCCCTGCGCCACGGCCTGTATCGAGCCGTGGTGCGGTTGCGGCGGTGAGAGCCGCCGGCCCGCAGGAGGTCCGCGAGTGGGACGAGCTCATCGCCCAGAACCCGGACGGAGGGCAGATCCTGCAGACGCGGGCGTGGGGGGAATTCAAGCGCGCCCATCGCTGGGCACCGCGCTACCTGCTGTCGGACACCGAATCTCCCATCGCGGTGCTGGTGCTCCGCCACTCAGTACCCGGGTTGGGCGTCCTGGGCTACGTACCCAAAGGGCCAGGTGTCGCCGAGGTGATGCAGCTGCCCGCACTCCTGGACGGCCTTCGCGACACTGCGGCTCCGGCGTTCGCCATCAAGGTGGAACCGGAGATCGAGCAGAGCGCGGCGGCGACCTCCGCACTGCGCGACATGGGACTCGAGAAGTCGCGTCACGACGTGCAGATCAGCCGGGCCACGATCATCGTGGACCTCCGGCCCGGCGAGGACGCGCTGCTCGCGTCGTTCAAGCCGAAGTGTCGCTACAACATCCGGCTGGCGCAACGCCGGGGGGTGACCGTGTCGCCGGTGCCCCTCGATGATCACAGCATCGACACCATGTACTCGCTCATGGCGGCCACGCGCGATCGAGCCGGCTTCACGCTGCGCAGCCGGGAGTACTTCGCCCTGTACTGGCGCCTCCACGCCGCGGCCGGTCAGGGCCAGCTGTTCTTCGCGTCGCTCGACGGCGAGGTGCTCGCCGGGGTATTCGCCACCTACATCGGAAAGAAGGCCTGGTACAAGGACGGTGGGTCCACGAAGGAGCACGCCGCGGTGATGGCACCGCACCTCCTGCAGTGGGAGGTCATGCGCTGGCTCAGGACACGCGGCGTCGAAGCCTACGACCTGGTCGCGGTGCCGCCCTCCGCCGAGCTCAACCCGGAACACCCGCTCTACGGGCTGTATCGCTTCAAATCGGGGTTCAGCGAGCACATCACGGAATTCGTCGGCACGTGGGATCTGCCGATCAGCCGCCGGCGGTTCGCAGCATGGAACGCCGTTGCCGAGCGGGCCGCCCATCAGTGGGCGTATCGCGTCCGGCGCGACCTGCTGTACTAGGGGAAGTCGGCCGGCGTGTGCCGGGTTCCGCCCCGTCGGGGACCCGCTAGCGCCAGATCCTCTTCATGATCACCTTGGAGAGTTTTTCCGGATCGTGGTGCGTGGAAATCTGCGAGGACGCGACGTCGGCGAGGATGTAGTTCACCGGCTGGAGCGTCGCCTGGTCGCGATCGAACCCGACCCGCGTCACGCCCGCCTCCACAGCGGACGGTGGCAGCGGGAGTCCCACGTTGCTGTTGACGATCACGTAGTCGAAGAGGCTCACACCCACGTGGTCCTCGATGGTCTTCAGATGCTCGCTCACCGAGAAGCCCATCGTCTCCCCAGGCTGCCCGGCGATGTTGCACACGTACACCTTCACGGCCGGGCTCGCGCGCAGCGCCTCGACCATTCCCTCGATCAGCAGGTTGGGCAGGATCGATGTGTAGAGCGAACCGGGTCCGACGATGATCAGCTCGGCCGCAAGGATCGCGGTCTCCGCCTCGGGGTTGATCTCCGCGTCCGCCGGCTCGAGGAAGACGCGGTCGATGTGGTCAATGCCATGGGGCACCTTCGACTCGCCGACCCGGACCTCGCTGCCCGCCGTGGCACACAGGACGACGTCGCGCAGTGTCGCCGGCACGATCTGGCCACGAACCGCCAGGACCCGGCCGGACTCGCGGATCGCATGCTCGAAGTCGCCGGTGATCTCCGCCATGGCGGTGATGAACAGGTTGCCGAAGGAGTGGCCGGCGAGCGCTCCCTCCCCACCGAAGCGGTACTGGAACAGCTCGGTCATCAGGGGCTCGGTCTCGGCAAGCGCTGTCAGGCACTGGCGGATGTCACCGGGCGGAAGGACGCGGTATTCCTCGCGGAGCCGGCCGCTCGACCCGCCGTCATCGGCGACGGTCACGATCGCGACGATGTTCCCCGTGTATTTCTTCACACCCCGCAGCAGCGCCGAGAGGCCGGTACCGCCGCCGATCGCGACCAGGCGCGGGCCCTTGGCGAGGAGCCGGAACTTGTAGAGCTGCTCGGCGAGCCCGCGGTCGGTGCTGCCGTGCCCGGGAAGGAACGGTCCGAGAATCGAGCGACCGAGCTTGTAGAAGCAGAGCACGATCAGCCCGACGCCCACGAGCGCGAAGAGCAGCGCGCGGACCAGGCGCGGCAGGAACTGCAGCGTGACGTCACCCACCCAGGAGGGGAATGTGATCGACGCGCTGTAGAGATCTCGCAGGATGTAGCCCGCCGCGAGGCTGATCATCACGATCGCCAGGAATAGGAGGAGCAGCCAGCGTTTGACGTGAAGCCCCGGCGTGAACCAGCGCATCAGGTTCGCGCTCGGGCGGATTCGTACCTTCATACCGCGTCCCGATTCTGGCACTTCGGCTCGAACGTGCCCGCGATCCCCCTGGTTTCAGCCTCCAGGTGCCGGCCTGATCTCGCCTTTTGATGCCAGCTCGACCGGGTCGCGGCGGCGGCGCAACTTCGCGAGGTTGTGCTCGGCGTCGATGTAGCGAGAGGTTCCCGAGTACGAACGCATCACCAGGCTCTGGGTGTGGCAGCGGTCCTCGCCAAGGAACCGGACCCCCTCGAGCAGCTCGCCACTGGTGATCCCGGTGGCAGCGAAGAAGACGTTGTCGCCGGAGACGAGATCGTCAAGCTCGAGCACGTCTCCGGCGTGCTTGCCCTCCCGCTCCTCGACGCTCCGCTCGCCCTCACCCACCCAGATCCGGGCCTGCATGCCGCCACCGATGCACTTGATGGCACAGGCCGCGAGCACGGCCTCGGGAGCGCCTCCGATCCCCATCAGCACGTCGATACCGGTCCGGTGCTCCATCGCGGCCATGAGTCCGGCGGCGACGTCGCCGTCCATGATCAGCTTCACCCTGGCACCGGCGGAGCGGATCTCCTCGAGGAGCGTCTCGTGGCGCTCGCGGTCGAGCACCACCACCGTCAGGTCTTCGACCCGGCGATCCTCGGCCCGGGCGATCCGCTTGAGGTTGTGGGCCACCGAGGCGGTGATGTCGATCACCTTCGCGGCCGCCGGCCCGACGATCAACTTCTCCATGTAGTGGAGATGCGTGTGGAACATCGAGCCTCGCTCGGCCAGCGCAACCGTCGCGATGCCACCCGGGATACCGCGAGCGACAAGGCGGGTGCCGTCGATGGGGTCGACGGCGACGTCGACCGCCGGCGGGTTGCCGTTGCCGACCTGCTCACCGATGTAGAGCATCGGTGCCTCGTCCTTCTCGCCCTCGCCGATGACGACCACGCCGTCCATGTCGACGAACCCGAGGCTCCGGCGCATCGAGTCCACGGCCGCCTGGTCCGCGGTCTCTTTCTGATTGCGCCCCATGTGCCGTGCCGCGGCCATCGCTGCGCCCTCGGTGACCCGGACCAGCTCGAGGGCAAGGTTGCGGTCGATCGGCGTCCCCAGGTCGCGCGGCCGCGTTGTCATTAGCCCGCGATCATACGGTGCGGGTGCCGGAAAGCCCATCGGTGCCGAACGCCACGATGGCGTCCGCAGCGCAGGTGATGCCCTCGGACAGCGCTGACTCGAGCGCTGCGTCATCGGTGCGCTCCACCTTGGCGACATATCCCACGAACCCTCCTGCGAGGGCATCGCCCGCCCCCGTCGGATCGATGACCTCGGCCACCGGGGCAGCCGGCTGCTCGGCGATCGCGTCGGCGGTCACGCAGGCGGCGCCGAGCGGTCCCAGCTTGACGACGACCGCGTGCAGCCGGCCCGTGCCGCAGAGTCGTGCGGCCGACCGGCGCCAGTCGTCGTTCCCGGTGAGCGCTGCCAGCTCACCCTCCGTGAGGAAGAGCACATCGACTCGCTCGATCACGGCTCTGACGTCGTCCGGACGGCTGTCGATGAAGACGGTCATCGAATCGGCGCCGATGAAGCGGGCCATCGACTGATCGATCACCGCTCGCTGGAGGGTCGGATCCATGCTCCCGACGAAGAAGACCTCGGCCTGGCGAGAGCGCTCGGTGAGCACCGGCTCCCACTCGGGATCGCAGCCGGGCTCGGATGACTCGTTCGACGTCGCCCAGCGCTCGAAGTCGTGCACCGCGTGCCAGCGGAAGGTCGGCGATTCGCTCACCACCAGACCCTCGACGTCGATGTCCCGGCCGGCGAGGATCCGGCGATACTCGGCAACGGTGTCCCGGCCGACGATGCCGTTCAGGTGGACCGGTGCGTGTCGCGCGGCCGCCAGCGAGAAGTACACCGCGGACCCGCCGAGCGCGTCCTGTCTGCCTCTGGGCGTGGTCAGATCGTCGCTGTGAAGAGTCCCGGCGACCGCGACCTCCCAGGTCACGTGGGGAGACGGGTCAGCCCGCGACGGCGGTTCGGTTCCGGTCGCCGAAGAGCGGAATGATCGGAGCGAGCCTCGGGCGTCGCGACTCGAGGGCACGCATGAGGAGTACCTCCTGCGCCTCGAAGAGGATGTCGGCCACATGGTTCGGGTCGCGGTCGATGCCGAGCCGGTCGCGCAACCCCGGGTCCACCGCGCCGACGGCGCGCACCACGGCGCTCCAGAGCGAGGCGGGGATCAGCCGGAACTCGCGCAGCCGGCACTCCTCGATCAGGTCGATGAGGACGTCTGCCTCGCGCACGCGAAGCCGCGTGCGCGAGATGCGCTCCCGGCGGAACGCGGCCTCACGCTCGACGCGAGCAATTTCCAGGCACGTCCGCTCCATCGGACCAGGCTGGGAGCGAGAGGCTGCGGCGTGCATGAAGCGGATTGTCCCACGCCCGGCTGAGGCTGCGAAGTTCGATTGACTGCTGTTACACGGGGTAGCAAATAGAGCGCCAGCGGCCACCGCCGGAAACGAGGTGCACCACCCGGCGGATCCGGACAACCGGCTCCGGGTCGCCGACCTCGTACTCGACGTCGAGCTCGGCGACGTCGCGATAGGTCTTGCCTCGTGAGGTTTCGGTCCATTCCGGCAGGTACCGCACCTCCTTGACGCTCACCCCACGCAGGCGGCGCATCGCCGATGCACCCTGCGCCTCGGCGAACGCTTCGGGTGAGCCCCAGCTGAGCTGGCAGTCCTCGCTGAGCAGCGAGAACGCGCGACGGTACTGGTTGGCCCGCATCAGCTCGACGAAGAGGGCCTCGCTGAAGGCGGGGTTGCCGGGCGGCCTGCTCCCGATCGGGGCGCGACCGCGCTCGTGGGCGTCAACCAGGGCGGCCGCGCGCCGCGATGTCACGTTGGCGGTCTCGCTACCGGCCCAGAACGCCCTCGTTCCCGGGTCCACCTGGGTGGCCCGCGGCGCCACCGGTTCGGCGGCCGGAGGCGTGCTCACCCCGACGGGGCGACGATCCGGACGGTGCAGCCAGCGAGTGAAGCGGCTTCCATCGAAACGCCCGCGCCGGGGACGCTCTGTGCCGATCAGGACGTGGGGTGGCAGCGGCATCGCCGGCGCCAGTGTACGCGGCCGGATCGAGGCGATGGAAGCCGGCACACGGGCAGGTCGTTTCCCTAGGATGCGCGGTGATGCCGCCAGCCCACGCCCGCATCCTGATCGCCGAGGATGAGGCCGCGGTCGCTCAGCAGGTCATCAATCGATTCACCGTGCTGGGCCATGAGGTTCGCTGGGCGAAGGCGGTGCGCGAGGTGCGTGCCGAGCTCCCCGCCTTCGAGCCGGACGTGCTCATCCTGGATGCGACTCTGGATACCGACGGTCTGGAGCTTTTTCAGGCGATCCGATTTGCGCCTGAGCATCCTCGTGCCGGGGTGGTCATCCTCACAGCGGCCGGCGACGTCGGCGCCCGCGAGCGCGCCCAGCAGCTCGGCGCAGCTGCAGTGATGATGAAACCGGTGCGCCATGACGAGCTCGTGGAGATCGTCGAGGACCTGCTGACGTATATCTGACGGCGGCCGGGATGTCAGTGCGCGATCGCGGACACCACGATGATCATCAACTGGCCGCCGATCCACAGCGCCAGCGTCGCCCACACATAGAAGGGGGTGCTCGCGCGCTGGTCGTAATAGCTCACCACTCGACGCTCGGTCATGATCACGATCGCGAGTGCGTCCATGAGCAGGAAGATCAACGTGACGATCAGTCCGGGCACGTCGACGCCGTTTCCCACGATCGCGCCGACCACCACTGATATGGCCGCAAGCGCGATCGCGCTTGCCAGGGTACCGATCTGTGTCAACCGGACCCACGCCTGCTTTCGGGTGAGCAGCGAGGCGATGATGATCAGCGTCGCTGCAAAGCAGGCGGCCGAGACCGCCGCGATCACCTGTACGCCCAACGGAAGTGTCGCAGTACGGCCCGAGCCGGTGGCGACGCCGCCGGCGAACGATGCCAGCGCTCCGAAGAGGGCGAGGATCGCCAGGGCGAGATCCCACGTGTAGACGAACAGCACCGCGCCCGGGCGGTGCTCCTGCTCGTCGCCTCGCGAGGTCACTGAGTTCGGCACGCGGCGATGATGCCATCGCACCGACGGGTCGCCGCGTCATGGCCGCGACGTACGCTGTGGCCGTGACCACGATTGTCGTCCTGCGCGGAGATCAGACCGGCCAGGAATTGCTCGACGAGGCGCTGCGGGTCATCCACCCCGACGTCATCAACGCGCAGCTCGAGCTGCAGACCTTCGACCTCTCCCTCGAACGTCGCCGCGAGACCGGCAACGCCGTGGTCGTCGAGGCCGCTGACGCGATGCGTGCCGCGGGCTTCGGTCTGAAGGCCGCCACCGTTACGCCGACGGACCCGACCGACGTGGGGAGTCCCAACGCTTTGCTCCGTGAGCGCGTCGGGGGGCGCGTGATCCTGCGCACAGGTCAGCGCATCCCGGGCGTCGCCGGGATCGCCGGGGTGAGCGCGCCGATCAGCATCGTGCGCATGGCCGTCGACGACGCCTACAACGCTCAGGAGTGGCGTGAGCAGAGCGACGGTGACGAGATCGCCTATCGCACCGAGCACATCTCGCGCGCAAACTGCAGGGCGGTCGCCGAATTTGCCTTCGTCCACGCGGCTCGGTCCCATGCACGGGTTTTCGGCGGTCCCAAGTTCACGGTGTCGAGGATCTACGAGGGCATGTTCAAGGAGGAGCTCGACGCAGCCGCGGTTCGGCACCCCGAGGTGGACTACGAGCCTCAGTTGATCGATGCGACCTATGCGTTGCTCTTCAGCCGCGCTGGCGATGCCCTGGTGATCCCGGCGCTCAACCGCGACGGAGATTGCCTGAGCGACCTCGTCCTGCCCCTGTTCGGCAGCATCGCCGGCGCAGAGTCGCTGCTCCTCGGTTTCGGCGACGACCCTCTGGTTCCCTCGGTGGTGATGGCGGAGGCGCCGCACGGCACCGCCCCGAGCCTCCAGGGCAAGAACGTCGCCAATCCGATGGCGATGATCCTCGCCGCGGCCGCGCTGCTCGGGTTCGCCTCCGACCCGCGTGGCAGGCGGGCGTCGACGGTGATCCACAACGCCCTCTTCGAGACCCTGCGCGCGGGCATCTCCACCGCCGACCTCGGCGGCCAGGCGTCCACCACCGGCTTCACCGATGCGGTGATCGAGCGCGCGAAGGCCGCGATCGCGGCGGCGCCTCCTGCCCCGGCGTGAACCGCATCCATCTCGACCACGCGGCGACCACTCCCCTCGCAGCCGAGGTGCTCGAGCAGATGTTGCCGTACTTGACGACAACTCAGGGGAACCCCTCATCCGTGCACGAATCCGGGCGCGACGCGCGCTCGGCGGTCGACGCGGCTCGAGACAGGATCGCCGCGGTGCTCGGGTGCGCGCAGCGCGAGATCGTCTTCACCGGCTCGGGCACCGAGGCCGACAACCTGGCGCTTCGCGGCGTGCTCGAGCGCTGGGGC
Source organism: Candidatus Dormiibacterota bacterium (assembly GCA_003135895.1). Classification (GTDB taxonomy): domain Bacteria; phylum Chloroflexota; class Dormibacteria; order Aeolococcales; family Aeolococcaceae; genus Palsa-851. Next base: position 31,826 of record PNBE01000170.1, on the reverse strand, counting down.
CCGGAACGCGGCCGGCACGTGGTGGTGAGCGCGATCGAGCACGACGCGATCCTCGAGACCGCCCGCCATCTCGAGGATGCCGGTGCTGCGACCCTCACCGTCATCGGCTGTGATCGCGACTGCCGCGTGACCCCGGAATCGGTGGCGGCGGCCGTCGGCGCCGACACCGTGTTCGTTTCAGTCATGTTCGTCAACAACGAGACGGGCGCCGTCCAGGACGTCGCCGGGATCGCCGAGGCCGTGCATCGACGCAACCCGCGGACCCTGGTACACACGGACGCGGTGCAGGCGCTGGGACGGCTTCCGCTCGAGCCCCAGGAGCTCGGCGTCGACCTGCTCTCGATCTCCGCGCACAAGATCTACGGGCCCAAGGGGGTGGGCGCGCTCTGGGTCCGCCACGGGGTCGCGCTCGCGGCTCAGAGCACGGGTGGCGGCCAGGAGCGCAACCGGAGGAGCGCCACCGAGAACGTCGCCGGAATCGTCGGGTTCGCCGCCGCCGCCGAACTGACGGAGCGGGTCCGAGTCGCCGAGACCGAAGGTCAGGAGGCTTTGTGCGCCCGGCTGGTCGCAGCCGTTGCACTGCAGGTTCCCGGCGCGATCATCACGGCGCTGGGCGCTCCCAAAGCGGCGGGTTTCGCGACATTCGCGATTCCCGGCGTCCGGAGCGATGTCCTGCTCGCGGCTCTCGACATGGATGGGGTCGAGGCGTCCGCCGGGTCTGCCTGCGCCAGCGGGGCGCCGCTGCCCTCCCACGTGCTGAGGGCGATGGGCTACCCGGACGATCTCGCCGCCGGGGCGCTGCGCTGCACGACCGGGCGATCCACGACCAGCGCAGATATCGACGCGGCGGCGTCGGTGATCGCAGGCGCCGTGGAGCGCATCCGGGACAGGATCGGCGCCAACGCGACCGCCGTCAGTCGCTGATCTCGCCGGTCAGGCCGGGGCCGGCAGCCCGATGGCGGCGCGAAGCGCGGTGGCGTCAGTTGCGGCGGTCGCGAGCAGCGGGATGATCTGCTGCTGCAGGGTCGCGATGACAGTGATCGAGGGGGCTGTCGCGGCCTGCTCGAGCAGCTTCTCGATCGCGGCGTCGTCGCCGAGCAGGTGGGTGATATCGGTGGCCGCGCTCCCGCTGAACGGGATCGCGCGCAGCGCGTTGTCGTAGGCGATCGTCAGCTGGCGCTGGGCGCTGAGCGCGGTCTGGCAGGCTCCGAGCGCGACGGTCGCGCTGGCGGCGTCGCAGGCTGCGTTCTCGGTCACGGCGATCTGCGCCTCACCCTGGTTGTACCGGGTGGCGGCCGCGGTATAGCGTGCCTGGATCTGCGCGGGCGTCAGCGGGGTCGGAGTTGGAGAGCTCGGGCTCGTCGATCCCCCGCAGGCCGCCAGGAGCGCGGGCGCGCTGAAGAGGAGGATCGTTCGGCGGGCTTGGGGGAATGGCATCGGCGCTAGCCGAGAATATCGCAGCGACCGTCGCATCCTTCTCGAAGGAAGGGCGGGTCGGGTATAATTCTGACCATGACAGTCGGGATTCTCTCGAGTTCGCCGCGGGGCGCCTCCCACCGGCACACATCCGATCCCAGCGCACCGCCCGCAGCCTCGTTCTCGATGCGGGTGAGCTCCAAGGCTCACTACGGCTTGCGCATGATGACCGAGTTCGCCAAGGCCTACGGCGGCGGTCCGTTGAGCATCGCCGAGGTCGCCCGCGTCGAGCACCTGCCGCTCGCCTACCTGGAGCAGCTCGCTTCCCAGCTGCGCCGTGGTGGCCTCGTGGAAAGCACTCGGGGCGTGCATGGCGGCTACTCGCTCACCCGACCGGCGGATCAGATCAGCGTCCTCGACGTGGTCACCGTGATCGAGGGCGAGGTCTCGCCCGTGGAATGCGTCTCGCATGGCTACGTGACCGGCACCTGCCAGCGGGAAGGCGAGTGCGCGTCGCGCGGCCTCTGGGTGCGGCTCAAGAAGAGCATCGACGCGGTGCTCAGTCAGACCACGCTCGCCGAGCTGGTGGCCGACCAGTCGCTGATCGATTCGATGGCCCCGGTCTCCCCGGAGCCGATGCGATGACCCAGGCGGTCCTTTCGATCTCCGGGCTCCACGCAGCGGTCGAGGGCAAGGAGATCCTCAAGGGCGTCGATCTCGAGGTCAAGCAGGGCGAGATCCATGCGCTGATGGGGCCGAACGGCTCGGGAAAGAGCACGCTCGCCTACACCCTCATGGGTCATCCCAAGTACGTCGTGACCGGCGGTTCCGCGACCTTCGGAGGTACGGATCTGCTGCCGTTGACGGCCGATGCTCGCGCGCGACTCGGCCTGTTCCTCTGCTTCCAGTACCCGACCGCGATTCCCGGCGTCAGCACCGTCAACTTCCTGCGCGCTGCGCTCCGCGCCCAGGGGAAGGAGATGCCGGCACGCGAGTTCCTGAACCGCCTCAGCACCGAGATGAAGGAACTCAAGATCGACGAGAGCTTCCGCTCGCGCTACATCAACGACGGATTCTCCGGCGGCGAGAAGAAGCGCATGGAGATCCTGCAACTGGCGATGCTGCGTCCCAAGCTCGCGATCCTCGACGAGACCGATTCGGGCCTCGACGTCGACGCACTGCGCACGGTGGCCGACGGCGTCATGCGCCTCTGCGGTCCCGACATGGGTGTGCTCGTGATCACCCACTACCCGCGCATCCTCGAACACCTGCACCCGGATCGCGTGCACGTCCTCCATGACGGGCGCGTGGTCACCTCCGGCGGGGCGGACCTTGCGCGACAGATCGAGCGTGAGGGCTACGAACCAATTCTCGGGACGGCCGCAGCCGCCACCGCGTAGGAGATTCGCGATGGCGATTCAGGCAAAAGAGCTGACCAAGGACTACAAGTACGGCTTCTCGGATATCGACGTATCCGTGTTCCGCACTGCCAAGGGGTTGTCGCCCGAGGTCGTGGCGTCGATCTCGCAGCACAAGAACGAGCCCGAGTGGATGTTGAAGTTCCGCCTCAAGGCGCTCGACCATTTCCGCAAGCGGCCGATGCCGAACTGGGGCGCCGACCTCTCGGGCCTCGACTTCGAGAACATCTACTACTACGTCAAGCCCGTCGAGGAGATGAGCCGGTCGTGGGATGACGTCCCCGACTCCATCAAGCAGACCTTTGACCGCCTTGGCATTCCGCAGGCGGAGCGCAAGTTTCTCGCCGGCGTGAGCGCGCAGTACGACTCGGAGGTCGTCTATCACAGCATCCGCGAGGACCTCGAGAAGCAGGGCGTGCTCTTCAGCGATTGCGACACGGGTCTGCGCGAGCACGAGGAGCTGTTCCGCAAGTATTTCGGGACGGTCATCCCCCCGAACGACAACAAGTTCGCCGCCCTCAACAGCGCCGTGTGGTCGGGCGGATCGTTCGTTTACGTCCCCAAGGGCGTCAAGGTGGACATCCCGCTCCAGGCCTACTTCCGCATCAACAGCGACAACATGGGTCAGTTCGAACGGACCCTGATCATCGCCGACGAGGGCTCGTCGGTCCATTACATCGAGGGCTGCACGGCGCCGAACTACTCGAGTGACTCGCTGCACAGCGCGGTCGTCGAGCTGGTCGCGCACAAGGGCGCCAAGATCCGCTACACGACGATCCAGAACTGGTCGGACAACGTCTACAACCTGGTCACCAAGCGCGCCATCGCCAACGAGAACGCGACCGTCGAGTGGATCGACGGCAACCTCGGTTCCAAGGTCACCATGAAGTACCCGTCGGTGTACCTGATGGGCGAGGGCGCGCACGCCGAAGTGATGAGCGCCGCGTTCGCCGGCAACGGCCAGCACCAGGACGCCGGCAGCAAGGCGATCCACGTGGCGCCGAACACCACCAGCAATATCGTGTCGCGCTCGATCAGCAAGGGCACCGGGCGCACCTCCTACCGCGGTCACATCAAGGTCCTTCCTAAGGCGCACAACGTCAAGGTCAGCGTCCGCTGCGACGCGCTGCTTCTCGACGAGGAGTCGCGCAGCGACACCTACCCGTACATGGACATCGACAACCCCGACGTGACCATCGGACACGAGGCGAGCGTCAGCAAGGTCGGCGAGGATCAGATCTTCTACCTGACGTCGCGCGGCATCCCCGAGCAGGACGCCACGGCGCTGATCGTCAACGGATTCTTCGAACCCTTCGTCAAGGAACTGCCGATGGAGTACGCGGTCGAGCTCAACCGGCTGCTCGCGCTCTCCATGGAGGGAGCGATCGGGTGACGACCCCGCTGGCCGATTCGCCCGCAGCGGCGCTCGGGCAAGAGGTCGCGGCAGCGCGGGCTGAGGCATCACCGGCGTGGCTCGCGGCGCGCCGCCGCATCGCGTGGGACGCCTACGAGGCGATCCCCATGCCCTCGTCGCAGCGCGATGAGGACTGGCGGCGCACCGACATCTCAGCGCTGCATCCCGAGCGTTTCACCCCGATCGAAGGCGTCGACACCGCCGTCGTCGATGCCATGCGGGCGCAGCGAGACAGCGCGGCCCCGAAGGCGGCCTTCGCGATCGACTCCCCGGTGGCCACCCCGATCGAGGGCGCCGACACGCTGCACGCGCAGGGAATCATCGTCACCAGCCTGGAAGAGGCGGCGATGGTCCACCCCGAGCTCGTGCAACGCGCGCTCGCCGCGGTTCGGGTCGACGAGTCGAAATTCATCGCGCTCTGGAATGCCATGTGGCGGGGCGGAGTCTTCGTGTACGTCCCACAGGGCGTCGAAGCGCTCGTCCCGGTCTGGATCGCCCACCCGGCCGGCGGCGACGACCGCGCCGTGTTCCCATCCACGGTCGTGGTTCTCGACGAGGGCAGTTCGCTGACGGTCATCGACGCGTACGCATCCCCGGTGGGACTCGCGGCGCTGTTCAGCGACGCGATGGTGATTCTCGCGGCAGGTCGCGACGCGCGCCTCGACTACAACACCGTGCAGCAGTGGGGTGAGGGCGTGTGGCATGTCGCGGTGCAGCGAACCGTGCTCGACGCCAACGCAAAGCTCCGCTTCATGGGGGTCACCCTCGGAGCCCGCCTCCAGAAGGTGTGGTGGGAGGTGATCCTCGACGGCGTCGGCAGCGAGGCCGACGTGCTCGGCATATGTTTCGGCGACGGGACCCAGCACTTCGATCACCAGTCGCTCCAGGCACATGTCGGTGCCGAGACGCGCAGCAACCTGCTGCTCAAAGTCGCGGTCCGCGACCGGGCGCGTTCGGTCTACGGTGGCATGATCGACGTCGCGCCGACCGCCGTTCACGCCGACGGCTACGTGGCCAATCGCAACCTCCTGCTCAGCCAGGGCGCCAAGGCCGACTCGATCCCGCGTCTCGAGATCCGCGCCAACGACGTGAAGTGCGGGCACGGCGCCACCGCCGGCCACATCGACTCCGACCAGCGCTTCTACCTGATGGCCCGCGGGGTGCCGCCCGAAGAGGCGAGCTCGTTGATCGTGCGCGGGTTCATGGATGACGTCCTCGACCGTGTTCCACACCGTGGCTTCGCGGAGCTCGCCGGGGCACTGCTCGACGCCGAGATCGCCGGCGGGTCCGGGGCCGGGGTCGCAGCGGAGGCGGGATGAGCGACGGCTGGGTCGACGTCGCCCGTGCCAGCGACATCCCACCGGGATGCGCAGCACGCGTCGAGATCGATGACACCCCCGTGGCGATCTTCAACGTCAACGGGACGTTCTACGCGCTTGACGACACGTGCAGTCATGCCCAGGCATCTCTGAGCGAGGGCGACCTCGACATCGATCGCTGCGTCGTCGAGTGCCCGCTGCACGGATCGAGCTTCGATCTGCGCACCGGGGACCCGCTGTCGCTGCCCGCGGTGGAGCCGGTGCGCGTGCATCAGATCGAGACGACCGACAACGGCATGCTCCGGGTAGCGATCGCAGATGAGGTTGCGGCGCAGTGAATGCGCCGGTCGCGACCGAGCCGGCGCTTGACGTCGCCCGTATCCGCGCGGACTTTCCGATCCTCGAGCGCGAGGTCGGGTCGCACCCTCTCGTCTATCTGGATTCCGCGGCCACCTCGCAGAAGCCGCAAGCTGTCGTGGACGCCATCGACGCGTACTACACCACCAGCAACGCGAACGTGCATCGCGGCGTCCACACCCTCGGCAACGAGGCGACCGACGCCTTCGAACATGCTCGAACCCGGGTGGCGACCTTTCTCGACGCCCCCGCCGAGGGCCTCGTCTTCGTTCGCAACACGACCGAGGCGATCAACCTGGTCGCGTCGTCGTACGCGACCCAGCTGCTCGAGCCGGGCGACCGCGTCGTGGTCACGGTCATGGAGCACCACAGCAACCTCGTTCCGTGGCAGCTGGCCGCGGAGCGCAGGGGTCTGCAGCTGGCGGCTATCGACATCGACGAGGATGGCCGTCTCGACCTGAGCACCCTCGACGAGTTGCTCGCGGCGCCGACACGGCTGGTCGCCATCGGGCATCAGTCCAACGTGCTCGGCACCGTCAACGACATCCGCGCCATCACAGCGCGAGCGCATGCGGCGGGTGCGCTCGTCTGCCTTGACGCGGCACAGTCGGTGCCGCACCTGAGCGTATCCACCCGCGACCTCGACTGCGACTTCATCGCCTTCAGCGGACACAAGATGTGCGGTCCCATGGGCATCGGCGTGCTCTGGGCGCGCCCCGAGCTGCTCGAGCGCATGCCCCCATTCCTGGGCGGTGGCAGCATGATCAGCAGGGTGACCCTCGAGCGCAGCACCTGGAACACGGTGCCGCACAAGTTCGAGGCGGGCACTCCGGACGTGGCCGGCGCGGTCGGCCTCGCCGCGGCCTGTGACTACCTCGACNNGTTCTGGACGAAGTTGGCGATATCACGATCTTCGGGCCACGGGATCTCGACGCTCGTGGCGGCGTCGTGAGCTTCAACCTCGCCGATGTGCACGCGCACGACGTGGGCACCATCCTGGATCGGCGCGGTATCGCGGTCCGCGCCGGGCACCACTGCGCTCAGCCACTCATGGCGCGGTACGACGTGCCGTCCATGGCGCGGGCGTCGGTGTACCTCTACACGACGCACGAGGAGATCGACGCGCTCGGCGAAGGCCTCGGCGAGGTGCGCCGGGTCTTTCGGGTCTAGGCTCCGCCGCCTAGGAACGCTGCGATCCGCGCGGCGGCGTCCTCGCGGACCGGGAGCAACCCGTGGCCGACGCCCGGGTAGATCACGAGCTCCGCGTTGGGGAGCGACTTCACCTCCCGGCGCAGCAGGTCGACTTTGGCGAACGGGTCGCGATCGCCGGAGAGCAGGAGGACGGGGCACGTGATCGTGGGCCAGTGAGCGATGCGCAGCTCGTCGGGATGTCCCGGCCGGTGGAGCGGATAGCTGAGCAGCACGAGCGCTGTCACGGGTTCGGCCGCGGCCAGCAGGCTCGCCATCCGACCACCGTATGAATGGCCGCCGATCGCCGCGCCCGGCTGGTCGGCGAGTGCCCGCCGGAACACGTCGATTGCGCGGTCGTTGTTCGATTTCGGCAGATCGAGGGTGACGCCCTGCACACCATGCAAGGCGAGCTCGGTCACCCAGGGACGCATCGACGCCGCGGTCCCCGAAGCCCCGTGGCCGAGGAGCACCCATGGTCCATCCGACCCGGGCGGTTTACGCCTGCTCACGCTCGAGGATCTGGAACGCGGTCGGCTGGGGCGTGTGCGCTGACGTCGGTGGCCGTGCGGGGAGCCAGGAGGCGCAGACCAGGGCACCGCAGAGGAGGATGCCGCCGCCGCACCAGAATGGCAGCCCGCTGTTCACGCCGTAGAGCGAGCCGAGCACGGCCGCTCCGAAGGCCATGCCGCTGAACTGGTAGAGGCCGCCGATGCCCATGGCGCGGCCGCGGACCGCCTCGGGGGTGCTGTCGCCGATGACCGCGAACAGGCTCGGCTCGAGGATCACGGTCGCCACCGCCTCGATCGCACCGACGGTGATGATCACGGCCAGGGCCTGCAGGAACGGATAGGTCGCGGCGCACACTGCGACCACGACCAGTCCGGCGCTCACCAGCTTGCGCCGGTCGGCACGGTCCGCCAGACGGCCCCCCGCCCGCGCCAGCACCAGGAGCGGAAGCGCGAACAGGCTCACCGAGAGCCCGATGATCAGCGGGCCGTAACCGCGCGCCGCGAGGTACTGAGGCCAGACCACGTCGTACATCGACCAGATGGTGCCGACCGCGAACAGCGCCGCGATCGGCACGACGATGCCGCGGATGCGCCACCAGCGGAAGCGCTCCTTCTTCACAACCGTGGTGGTGCGCTCGGCGCGCGTCTCGGGAACCCGGAGCATCGGCGCCAGGCCGATGAACATCGAGAGCCCGGTGATACCGAACACCGCCGAGTCGCGCCACAGCGCGGCCGCGCCGCCGATGAGCGGACCCACCAGCAACCCGACCATCTCGTAAGCCTGCAGCTGCGAGAAGCGCTGAGCACGCTGCTCCGGCGCGCTCAGATCGGTGAGCGCCGCCCGCAGCGCCGGCACGTAGGCGCCCGCGCAAGCACCCATCAGGATGCGAATCGCGGTGAGCACCGGGAGCGACCCGATGTTGAAGAACAGGAACAGCGACAGAAATGCGTAGATGAGCCTTGGACCGATCAGGAATGGCTTGCGTCCCCACCGGTCACACAGGCGCCCGGCGGGGACCTGGACGATTGTATTGGCGACCAGTGGCCCGGCAATGAAGATCGCCACCGCGATCGAATTGCCGCCGCGGTGCGCGACATACAGGGGGGCGATCGGAAAGACCGCGGCGACGCCGGTGAACATCACCAGCTGTCCGATCAGCAGCCAGAAGGCGGGGTCGGCCCTCCCTTTCCGGGCGCGCGCAAGGACGTCGATGCGAGCCATGTTTCCATTCTCAGGTTTTGGGCGCGAAGCGTTGGACTACGATGGTGATATGGCAGTCGGATCCACGCCGGTCGATGACGATCTCTATCGCGAGATCATCCTCGATCACTATCGCAATCCTCGCCACCATCAGTCGGTCGAACCCGCGGACCGCGTCATCGAGGCCAACAACCCGCTGTGTGGCGATGAGATCGACCTGAGCTACCGGCTCGACAACGGGACCGTCGCCGCGATCGGTTTCATGGGACGCGGCTGCTCGATCAGCCAGGCCTCGGCGAGCATGCTCTGCGAGGCGGTGACGGGCATGAGCGTGGAGGGAGCGGCGTCACTCGCCGAACGTTTCCGGGCGATGCTGACCGGGGATGTCGCGCCATCCGAGGACTACGACGACATCGGCGACCTCGAAGCGTTGCGCGGTGTCCGCGCATACCCGGTTCGGGTCAAGTGCGCCACGCTCGTGTGGAACGCGCTCCTCGAGGGTCTTTCCGCAATTCCCGCCGCCACGGCTTCCGCAACGAGGATCGAGAAATGAGCACTGCTGAACCGCTTTCGCCGGCCGAACCCGCAGCGCTGAAGGAGGCGAAGGCCTCTGACGGGCTGATCCGGGCCGCGCTCAGCGAGGTGTACGACCCCGAGATCGGCATCGACATCGTGTCGCTTGGCCTGATATACGGCACCAACATCGACGATGACGGGCTNNGACGTGCACATCAACCTGGTGTGGGCGCCCCCGTGGGACCCTCGCACCATGGCCTCGGACGAAGCCCAGCTCGAACTCGGCATCTACTGACCTCGACGCCGGCGGGGCTGGTCTGGCATCGTTGCCGCCATGGAGCGCGTCTTCACGCATGACGAGGCGACTGCGCTACTCCCGCGTCTGACCGAACTGCTCACGGCGCTGCGATCGGCGCACCGGGCCGCGGCGCAGCGGGGCGGCGAGAGCGCATCGCATGCGGTGTCCACCAACGGCTCTGCGGCGGCCGCTGTGAAGGCCTCCGGGCCGTTCCTCGAGGCGCAGCGGCTGTCAGCCGAGGTCGACGGCCTCGGCGTGATCCTGCGCGACCCCGAGTCCGGGCTCATCGACTTCGCGTCGGTTCGTGAGGGCGAGCAGATCTACCTGTGCTGGCGCCTCGGTGAGGAGCGCATCGGCTTCTGGCACCCCCGGGACACGGGATTCATGGGTCGCCGCCCGCTCTGATCGCCCAGTCAGGGTTGGGTGAACTCGGCGAGCTTCGAGATGTCCTCGGGAGTCATGCGAACGAAGAGCACCAGGTCGTCGCTGCGATCCAGAAAACGCACCTGGACGACGAGGTCGTGCTTGAACAACCCGTTGGGGCGCACCACGATTCCCACCAGCTCACCCTCGTCGAAGAGCACGTCCTGCACCGTCCCGAGCACCTCGCCGCTGTCTCCGATCATCACGCGCTCGCCACGACTGATCTCGATCTCGCCTTCCGCCTTGTTCCTGATGGCGTCAATGCGCGGGAACGCGCCCGCGACGCCGCCCACCAGTGAGGCTGCGTAGCGCCACTGATCGCCTGCCTGCAGCGGCGCGTACTGGTAGCTGAGATAGGGCGGCAGTCCTCTCGTCGCACCCTTGTCCAGCTTGAGGCGAACGTCCCCGGGGCTGACGCTGGCGACGGCGTCGAGCGGGACGACCACCTCGGCGACCAGCAAGCCCGAACCCGGCGCGAGGATGCGGCCGGAGAACCACTCGGTCTCCTGCACGATCAGCGCATGCGGATCCCACGAGTCAGCGTCGACCACAATCCGCTGGAGATTGCCTGCGTGATGGCCGTCGGACGTGTGCACCGACGCGCCGAGGTGGAAGTCCTCGAGGCGATGCCCGGTCGAGGCTTCGGTGTCGCTCACGAGAAGGCGCCGAACCGGGATACACTTTGGGGGCGTCTCTCGGCCCGGACCCGCCCCGCCTCCAACACGACGCATGCGGACGCGGTGCCGTGGCACTCAGGCAAAAGGAGGAACCTAGCCCATGACAGATTCTTCGAGTACCACCTCCTTCCCGACCAGCGCAGTAGTGGAGAGCTGACCGCAGGTAGCCAGGTCACCACTCGGAGAGAGGCGCAAACCGTCGCACTCGGCGGTCTCTCCACGCATTTGCGCTAACCGCGGCGCAGCCGCGGATCGAGCCACTCACCGGCTTCATCAGGTGAAACGCGCCGTCTCGACCTGTGCTGCACGGGTCGAGACGGCCGGCGCCGGGACGATCTGGTCGCTTTCGACCCAGCCCTCGTCCGTGCCGGCGACGCGGACCTTCACGAACTGCCCGCTGCGCTTCGGAAGCGCCTCAACCTCGCTGGCAGTGAGGATCTCGCGTCCGCGCGGGGCGTCGTGCCGCGGCTCCATGAAGAGCCGGTAGGGCGTGCCGGCCCAGGATGCGACCAGCGTCACCGGGCCCGGAGGGATGCGACGATCGCGATAGATCGTCCGAGAATCTCCCGCGCCTGCGGTGATCAGGCGGATGACCTGGAGGGCTCGCGTGATCGGGCCGCGGTCAGCTTTGCCCATGGCCTTGGAGATGAGCCCGCCTCCAGAGCTGGCTTCGACCTCTACCCAGGTGCCCTCGGTGATCGAGACGGCCCGGCACCGCACCCAGCGGATGCGGATCTTGGGGCGACCCCACTGCCCGAACAACCCACGCCGGCGATGCTCGACGATCCGTGCCTCGCTTTCGCCAACAACCTCATAGCGATATGGGGTCGTACCGATCATTTGCTCCATGACCGCAAAGACCTCGCGCGGGGGCGCCGCGGAAAGGAAACGCCAGGTCTGGGCTGAAGGGGCGAGCATCGCTCCCGGATTGTAGCGGGGCGCGCTCAGGCCTCCGACGAGGCGCCGGCCCCCTCGCGGGCGATCGCATAGCGCTCGCACATGGTGTCGAAACGTACCGCTGTGTATGCGTCCAGCAACGACCGGTGGCGCTGCACCAGCGGGACGATGTATTCGCGGAGATACCGTCCTCGGGCCGACCACTGGTAGTACGAGCGGCCTCCGTGATGGTAGGGACCATAGAGAGCGCTCCCGGGATAGGTCCGGCGCAGCCACTCGAAGGTCTCTTCGTGGCGGACGTGCATACGAAGGGTCACCTGTGGCTGGCGGCCGTCACCGCCGAAATGGCCCTCACCGACCAGGAGACCAAGGAGGAAGCCGACCGAAAGACCATCCGGGGCGGGCGTGGTGGATTGATCGGGGAGGGTCGATTGATCTGCGAGGGTCGATTGGCGTGGATGGGGCACCTGATCGGGGAGCGTCGATTGGACTCGGCGGGTCGGCCCCTCTGCATCGGATTGTCTCGGCGTCACGTCGGATATCACGCGGGCAACGATAAGGGCGAGGTTGTTTCACCGTCAAGTTGCGTGCGAAACACCGCCTTCTCACTGAGTTCGAGCCATCAGAGTTTTCCACAGGTTGGCGCGGCTGGATGGGATCTCCAACTCACGTGGACCCGCCGAACCGGCTCCCGGCCTGGGGAAACTCGGGATAACTCCGTGTCCGGATGACGGGCGCGGCGATCCGGCCATAATCAGCCGCTAACCGTGCCACCTAGCATTCTCGCGGTCGCCAATCAGAAGGGCGGCGTCGGAAAGACCACCACGGCCGTCAGCGTGGGCGCCTCGCTCGCCGACATGGGCCGCAAGGTGCTCCTGATCGACATCGACCCCCAGGCCAACGCCACGTCCGGGCTTGGCGTCGACCGGAGTCTCGTTCAGACGAGCATCTACGACGTCATCGTGATGGGACGATCGCTTGAGGAAGCCCGGCTCCACACAGCGGTTCCCGGTCTGGACATCGTTCCCTCCGACATCGCGCTTGCCGGGTCCGAGATCGAGTTGGTCGATCTCGCCCGCCGGGAACGCCGGCTCCAATACGCGCTGGAAGCGCTCGCCTCCGACGACGACTACGTGCTCATCGATTCCCCACCGAGCCTCGGCCTGCTGGCGATCAACGCCGTGGTGGCGGCCGACGCGCTGCTCATCCCGATCCAGTGCGAGTTCTACGCGCTCGAGGGGCTTGGNNGTCATGACCCTTTTCGACGCCCGCCTCGCACTGGCCCACCAGGTCGTCGACGAGGTTCGGGCTCGCTTCGGTGATCAACTGCTCACCCCGCTCATCCCTCGGAACGTCCGTCTGAGTGAAGCTCCCAGTCACGGCATGCCGATCACCCTCTACGACCCCACCTGCCGCGGCGCGATTGCCTACCGCGAGCTCAGCGCCAACCTCGACGCGAGAATCCACAGCGGTGCCGCCGTGTCAGGAGCGGGCGTCCCGAGCCCGGCGTGAGCGACGCAGCGCCACCACGCGCATTCCGCCGCCGCGGCCTCGGTCGGGGCCTCGACGCACTGCTTTCCAACGAAGCTGAAGCGGAGGAAGGGTCGCCGCTCATCAACCTCGATCCGCGGACGGTCGCACCGAACCCGGAGCAACCGCGGCGATCGTTTGAACCCGATGCGCTCGCCGCTCTCGGCGATTCGATCCGGCTTCACGGCCTGCTCCATCCCATCGTCGTCCAGCGCGAGGGCGACTCCTACAGCCTCGTGGCCGGCGAACGACGCCTGCGAGCAGCCCAACTCGCCGGGGTCTCGACCATTCCCGCGATCGTCCGGCCGGCGGCGGAGTCGAGCCGCCACCAGCTGGAGATGGCGCTCACCGAGAACCTGCTTCGAACTGATCTCAACCCCATGGAGGAGGCCGCGGCATACGCCCGCCTCTCCGATGCGTTCGGCCTCACCCACGAGGCGATCGCTCTCCGGCTCGGGCGCAGCCGCTCGGGGATCTCGAATGCGATCCGCCTGCTCGATCTTCCAGCTCCCGTGCAGGAAGCGGTTGCCGACTCACGCCTGACTGCGAGCCATGCGCGGGCGCTCCTGGTGCTTTCCCTCGCCGCGGATCAGGAGGCCGTAGCAGCCCTCGTAATCGCCGATGGACTGAATGTCCGCGACACCGACCGAGCAGTCCAGGAGCGGCTCACACGGCCGTCGGCGCCCACTCGCACGCGCACCGCCGCAACCACGTCCGAGGCCGACGCTCCCGATGACCTGGCGCTCCGCCGCGGGCTCGAGCACGCGCTCGGCGTCCCGGTCCGCCTCCAGCGTCGCAAAGGCGGGGGCGGCAGGATCGTGCTCGACTGGGCCGAGGAGTCGGACCTGGACGCGCTGTATCGAAAGCTCGGCGGTTCGCCGCTCTAGACGCTACGCGGGAACGGGTCAGCCGACGGGGCGGTCCGCTGCTCCCGTGAGGCGCGCCTCGGCCGCATCGGCGTCGAAGTTCGCGAGGAAGGCTTCGATGTACTTCGGACGGTCTGCCGGCTTGTAGTCGAGCAGGAATGCGTGCTCCCACACGTCCATCACGACGATGGGCTTGAAGCCCGCAATGTTGCCGTCCTCGTGGAGGGTGATCCAGTGGTTGCTCAGCCGGCCGGTGGCTGTGTCCAGGAAGGTCACCGCCCAGCCGACCCCGCGCATCCCGCCGATCGCCGTGAAATCCTTGCGCCACGTGTCGATGTCACCGAACGACTCGCCGAGCGCGCGACCCAGTGCCGATGACGACGAGATGCCACCCCCGCTCGCCTTGGTGAGGTTGCCGAAATACCACTCGTGGAGCACCATTCCGTTGTACTCAAAGCCGAGTCTGCGGGTGATCTCAGAGTATGAGGGATTCGATGACAGGCCCTGGCCGGCCTGCTGCATGGTGACCAGCTGCTCGTTGAGAAGGTTCGTGTTTTTGACATAACCTGCATAAAGTCCGAAGTGGACTTCGAGCGTGTTGTCCGAGATACCGGTGAGTCCGGACAGATCGAACGTCTTGGCCTTGTATGGGGTCTGGGTCAGGAGCGCCATCTTGTGCCTCGTATGTGGAGCGGATCCACGGGAGTTGATGGCTCACATTCTGGCAGCGTGGGACCGCGTCCCGCAGAGCGGAGTCACCCGGTCGGGGCGACGATGTGCACGGGTTTGTCGTAGCTCGTGTAGGTGTCGGTCATGAAGTGCCCGGGTGCGTACATTCGAACCTGGCGGACGTGTCCGGTTGCGTCGATCCAGAAGGTGAACCAGATCGGCGTGGACTGCGAATTCCCGAAGCTCGTCACCATCGTGGTCGGGTCGCCGCCGAGCACCGCCTGCCCGATCACGTGCGCGTTGGTCAGCGGTCTGAAGAAGTCCCAGACGAATGAAGGGACCGTGTCGACCGGCGACGTCTGTCGATGCCATGGCTCGCCCGGAGCCTCCTGCGTGTAGAGGGCCGTGCCGATCCAGATGGTCTTGCTGGTGTTGTTGATCGTCCACGTCGTCCGGTCGGGCACCTCCGACGCGTACACGCTGTTGATCGTGACCGTGCCCGAGATGAGGACCTCGCGCACCTGGTAGGCGGTGAGGGCCTTCATCGCGGCCTCCAGCTTTGTCAGGAGCGCATCTCCGGGCGGAGCCGGAAGCGCCGGGACGGTGAACTTCGCCTCGCCGCCGGCGCGGTTGAGCACGTCGACCCACACCTGGTCCCCCGGTTTGACGTTGATCGTCGCGTGGCGGCAGGTGGCACCGCACGGCAGCAGCGCCTGGTACACGCCGTTCACCGCGATATTGGCGGCGAGCCCCTGCGCCTGAGCGCTCCCGGCAATCGGGAGCACGTAGACGATGGCGCGGTTGGGACCGGGAGTTCCCGGCGAGAGACTGAGGCCGACCAGGTCGCTGCCCGCGGCGCCGGCCATCGTGAGCTCGCTCCCGCTGGGGAGTCCTGCGGTTGGAGTTGACGCGGCGTTCTGCGCCGCATGCCGGGCCGCGGCGGTCGGTGGCGCCGGAAACGACGCCAGCAGTGCTGCCGCGGCGACCACGCCTGCGGCGAGTGCTGCCTCGACCCGCACGTGCGGTCGCTTGAGCCGCCACGCCATCGCCGACAGGGGCAGCGTCAACGCAACCAGGACCATCTTCACCAGCAGCACGCGCCCGTACGCGGTGTCGACGAGCGACTGGATCGAGCCGAGCTGGGTGATGGCCTCGAGGCCGCCGGCGACCACCGTCGCACCGAACGCCGCCAGCGCGACCGGGGTGAAACGGCTGAGCAGGACGCGCGCCTGGCTCGACCGCCAGCCGCCGGGAGGCCGGAGCGCCGCCAGCGCGGCGATGCCCCCCGCCCACAAACCGGCAGCGACGAGGTGGACGGCGTCGAGCGCGATCCCGTACCACGCGGGGTCGGCCCCTGCCGCGTGGCCGCCGGCGGCAAGCATCACCAGCGCCCCCGCAAGCCAGAGGGGCAGCGTTCGCCAGCCCCGCACGACCGCGATGAGTGTCAGCGTCTCGAAGCCGAGGCGGGCGATCAGGGCGGCACCGGGAAGGTTGTTGAAGAATGCGACGTACTCGGCGGGGCTGTGCCCTCCGGAGCCGATGGTGGCCTCCGCCCACACGACCACCAACCCGGCGGAGAGAGCGATGCTCGACGCCCGGAAGCCCGGACTCACCCACTCCAGCGGCGGCGGGCGCAAGGCGAGCCTGCTGATGAGCACCTGGCCGACAAGGAACAGCAGCGCGAGCGCTTCGACCCATTTGACAGCACCAATCGCGATGTCAGAGAGCTGCGGGCCGGGGACGGCGTTGGCGGCAACCTCAGGCGATGTCGGTCCCGCCACCCCGACATCGAAGGTGAAACTGCTGCTGATGTGGTGGCCGTCGGCGGCGCTCACCGAGCTCCAGTCGACTGTATAGACCCCTGCGGCATTGGTGACCATGGGGATGCGGATCTCGTAGGCGCTGTCGACCTCGCCGTTCCAGTCGCGCCCCGTCGGGTCGATGGCCGTGGCATGCGAGAGCGTCGCATTGAGGGGCTGATCGAACTCCAGCAGGACGACGCCCGGGGCGGTGCCGAGATGGGCGCCAGCCGGCGGTGACGACGCCGACAGGAGCGCATGGGCCGACGCCACCATGGGGATGACCAGGGCTGCGAAGGCCGCGATGAGCACTGCGGCGAAGCGGCGAAATGCCGTTGTCACGTTCTCATGATGGAGCAGCGCGGCCGGCGCACAGACGTGGTGCCCCCGGCGGTTCGCTTCATAATCGGGCCGAGTGGCTCAGGTACTCCCGCCGCCGGAAGCGACGCACGCGCCCAGTCCCTGGTGGCGAGGATCGTGGATCCGCGACACCATCGAGGTGCTCTTGATTGCGGTGATTCTGTATGTCGCGATCGCTTTCGCACTGCAGACGGTTCGCGTCGACGGCTCGAGCATGGTGGGGACGTTGCAGAACCAGGACCTGCTCCTGGCCAGCAAGGTCTCCTACGACTTTGGGGGTAATCCGCAGCGCGGCGACATCGTGATCCTCATCCCGCCGGCGGATCCGTCACAAGACTTCATCAAACGGGTCATCGGGCTTCCCGGCGATGTCATCGAGATCGACGGGAACCACAATCCCACCGAGGTGCTGATCAAGCCCGGCGGCAAGGGTGCCTTCCAGTTGTTGAAGGAGCCCTACCTCCCACAGCCGTGGACCACCCTCAAGTACTGCTGCACCTCAACGGGGATGGCGACCTCGACCCCGCAGGCGCTCGCCATCCCGGCCGGCGAGTATTTCGTGATGGGCGACAACCGCAACTTCTCGAGCGATTCGCGCGTGTTCGGACTGGTGCCGCGCAAGAACATCCTCGCCAAGGCGATCCTGCGCATCTGGCCGCTCGACCACTTCGGCGGACTTGGCACGGGCCCAACACTGGAACCCGTGACCAGTTCTGCGCTCGCGCTTCCGGCGCTCGGGATCGCAGCGTTCGAGGCCTGGCGCTGGCGCCGCCGGCGGATGCGCAGCCTGGTGGCCGCGCGGAGCGAGCGTCCGAGCATCGACCCGCTCGCCTAGCGGCGCGTCACGACCTAGCCGTTCACCCAGGGCGCGTCGACGCCATTCCACTGGATGAGCTCGGCGGGTTGAAAGAAGAGCGCAACCTCTTCCGCGCCGCGCCCCGGTGAGTCGCTGCCGTGCACCACGTTATTGCCAATAGTGACCGCAAGGTCGCCGCGGATGCTGCCCGGCGCAGCCGCCGAGGGGTTGGTGGCGCCCATCATCGAGCGCACCTGGGCGACCGCGTCGTCACCCTCCCACACCATGGCAACCACCGGCGCCGAGGTGATGAAGTCGACAAGGCCGGCGAAGAAGGGCTTGCCCTGGTGCTCGGCGTAGTGCCGTTGCGCGAGATCGGGGTCGATGCGCAGCAGCTTGAGTGCGACGAGGTGCAGGCCACGCCGCTCGAAACGCGTGATCACCTCGCCGACGAGCCGGCGCTGCACGCCGTCGGGCTTGACAAGGACCAGTGTTCGTTCGACGCTCACGGCGCGAAAGTCTGACATGCGAGCATCAGACCGCGATCGCCTTCTCGAACCGGGTCTCGCTGCGAAACGGTCCGACCACGGCGGCACGAAGCCCGGCGCTCAGTAGCCGTCCCGCAAGCTCGCTGACCTGCGCCGCCTCGACTGATTCCAGGCGCGCGACGAGTTCCTCGGGTTCGATGATCTCCCCCTGGAGGAGGAGTTGCTGACCGGCATACTCGCAGAGCGCGGAGGTGCTCTCGAGCTGAAGCAGCAGACGTCCCTTGGCGTACTCGCGCGCCTTGGTGAGCTCGGGGTCGCCCACCGGTGCCTCGGCGAGCTTGCGCAACTCGACGACGGCGGCTTCGAGCGCGGTGGCTGCGTGACGCGGCTCACACGCGAGGCCGATCCCCAGCACGCCCGTATCCGCCATGCGGCTCATGAACGAGTGCACGTCGTAGACGAGGCCGCGATGCTCGCGGAGCTCGAGGAACAGGCGGCTCGACATGCCCTCGCCGAGGATCACATTGAGTATCTCGGCGACATGCCGGTCCGGGTCGTTGTACGACGGGGCGCGCGCCCCGACGAGGATGTTCGCCTGCTCGGCGCTGCGCCGGATCACTCGAAGTGGCGGCCCCGACGGTGGGGTCGCCGGTGGCGGGGGCGCGACCGCTGCGGCGGGGTGTTTCGCGGCCCACGGCCCGATCGCGTCGTCGATCATCCCCATGGCTTCCGCCGTCTCGAACCCACCGGCGATGCTCACGACCATGGTCGACGGCAGCAGGTGTTGCTCGAGGTGACGGCGGCAGTCGTCGGCGGTGAAGGACAGAACTGTTTCCTCGCGCCCGGCGACGTCCCAGCCGAGCGGGTGCTCCGGCCACATCAACGCGTCGAACGCGATCTGCACGTAGTCCTGGGGGTTGTCCTGGTACATGCGCAGCTCTTCGATGACCACCTGACGTTCCTTGATGACCTCGGCGGCGTCGAGCGCGGGGCTGAGGAGCATGTCGCTGAGCACCGAGACCGCAAGACCGAGCTTTGCGACGGGGACGCGCGTCCAGAAGACGGTCGCCTCGCGATCGGTGGCGGCGTTGAGCACGCCGCCGACGCCTTCGATGGCCTCGCTGACGTCGCGTGCAGTCGGATACCGCTTGCCACCCTTGAACACCATGTGCTCGACGAAATGGCTGATGCCGCTCTCCGACTCGGTCTCATACCTGGAACCGACCGCCACCATGAAAGCGATCGCAACCGATGCTCGACCGGGAAGCGGGACGGCGGTGAGCCGCGTCCCACCGGAAAGAGGCTGGACGCCGAATTCGGTCAGTAGGACCGCCCGGATGACCGGCCCTGACGGGCTCCTTCGAAGCGCTCCGGAGGGCCACCCTGCGCTGGACCGGTCGGATTGATGACCACACGCCGCGCCGGTTCTCTGCCGGAACTCTCGGTGGTCACGTCGGGATCGTCGGCGAGTGTCATGTGGATCACGCGACGTTCGTATGCGTGCATCGGGTCGAGCGTGTACTGCTCGCCGGTCCGCTTCACGCGCAGCGCGAGTCGCAGTGCCAGCTCGCGCACCTGGTCCTCACGGCGGGCGCGATAGCGCTCCACGTCGAGGATCACCCGGCGGGTCTCAACACCTTCCTCGCCGAGCATGAGGTTGACCGCCGTCTGCAGTGAGCGCAGCGTCTCGCCGCGCCACCCGATGAGCAGGCCGAGGTCGTCGCCGGCGATGTCCAGGATCACGGGACCACCCGACGACGCGCCGGCGGTCCCCGTCCCTCGACGGACGCTCACCCTGCACGGCACTTCCATGCGGGTCAGCAGCTCTTCGAGGAGTGCCCGAGCGTTGGCTGCGTGCTCGTCGATCCGGTAGACACGCACGCGGCGCTCGCCGGTGGACAGGCGCTCGCCTGGCAGCGCCCGGCTTTCGGGGGACAGCACCTGCACCTCCACCTGCTCGCGGTTGGCCCCGAGCTGGCTGAGCGCGCTGCTGACAGCCTCCTCGATCGTCGCCCCGCGCGCCTCGACCCCGTCTTCGGTCTCTGCCTCGACCTCGGTCACCCTGCTCTCGCTCACCACTTCTCCCTCAGCGCCGCGCTCAGCGGCGCCGCCTCCGTCTGTTCGGTCTATTCGGTCGCGCCAGCGAGCGCGCAGTCGCGCTTTGTGATCGGACCGGTGGCTCTTCCTCGGCGGCGTCCGGGTTGGTGCCGTTGGCTCTCGCCGGACGGGTGCCGTTGCGCGTTCCGTTCTTGCCGGTACTGGCCACAACAATGGTCTTTTTCCCCGAGCCGGCGCCCGTCTTGACAGGCGTCCGCGGGACGGTCAGCGCCGTGACCCGCTTGGCGCCCGGGAACCAGGAGGGAACAACCAGGCCATTCCATCCAAGCAGGTGATACTGCTGCGCGACCATGAGGATCGTGCCGGTCGCCCAGTAGATGGCCAGCCCCTGCGGGAACAGGAAGCTGAACACGAAGATCATCACCGGGAAGATGAACGACATCTGCTTGGTGACGCCCTGCATGGAGCGTTCCTGGTCGGACATATCGGGACGCGACGGGGGCATCATCATTCGCGACTGCGCGAAGGTGAAGAGACCGGCGATGAGCGGCAGGATCAGCAGTGCCGGGTGGGTGAGCAGACCCGCGAGACCGTTGTGCCCCGCGCAGCAGGCTTGCTGAGCGGACTGGGTTACGTCGCTGATCCAGAGAAATCCCTTGTCCCCAGGAGCCAGGACGCCGGGGTTGGTGAAGTGACGGATTGATTGGTATAGGCCGATCAGCACCGGCATCTGCACGAGGGCGGGTATGCATCCCGTCAAGCTCGAGAATGGGCTGATGCCGTGCTCCTTGTAGAGCGCGTTCATCTCCTGGCTCAGCCGCTGCGGCTCTTTCTTGTACTTCTTGCGCAGCTCCTGGAGTTGCGGTGCTACCAGGCGCTGTTCTGCCTGGATGCGCCGTGAGGTGCGCAGCTGCCAGCCGAAGACAGGGAAGAGCACCGCGCGAATTGCGATGGTGAGCACCATGACGCTCAATCCGAAGGCCCCGATGGCTTTCAGCGGCGGAACCGCGGTGAAGACCTTGACCAGCTCCTCCAGGACCCATTGGAACGGGTACTGCAGGATCGAGAAGATCGTGAGCGGGTTGAACCCGGACGAGGTGGTGGTGGCGGCGCCGATCATGCTGCGCTCCCCGGCTGGGTTGCGTCGCGGTGGACTCGGCGCGCGGCGCGCCAGCTGACGTAGGTTTCCGGCACCGGGTCGATGCCTCCCTCATGGAAGGGATGACAGCGCGCGATCCGGCGCACCGCGAGCCACCAGCCCCGGCGCGCGCCGAAGCGCTGGATCGCTTCGTACCCGTAATGCGAGCACGTCGGCTCGTAGCGGCACGAGCTCATCATCCCGAAGAGCGGCCCAATGGTCACCTGGTAGATGCGAATGAACACCAGGCTGGCGCGTCTCACGTCCCGGCCCTCAGCCGCGCCGATCGGGAAACCGAGGTGAGCGCTGCCGCAAGCGCGGTCCGGAGGCTCGCGAAGGGCATCTCGGTAGCGCGTCCGGGCAGGCTCACGACCATGTCCAGTCCAGGATGCTCCATCAGGACCGGGGCGATGGCCGCGCGCAGGCGCCGGCGAGCACGGTTCCGGGTCACCGCACCGCTGGCGCCGGGGACCGCGAATGCGACCCGCGACACCGCCGATTCACCGGGAAGGGCGCGAACCCGAACCCCACCTGAGCGTGCCTCGCTCCCGCCTTCCCGCACCGCCGCAATCCGGCGTCGCCCGGGAAGGCGATGCCGCGGGTTCATCGCGTGGGAGCCGGAGTCAGGCGCTTGCGGCCCTTGCGACGGCGTGCCTTGAGCACCTGACGTCCGCCCGGCGTCGACATACGTATGCGAAAGCCGTGCGTCTTACGCCGGTAGCGCTTCTTGGGCTGGTACGTCCGCTTGATGGCCGTCTCTCCGAGACTGATCGCGTCGGGGGCGCTCTGGGCACCGCTGAGCCCGACGGGGTTGCGTCGCGAGTATACCAAGGCAGCGGTCGACCGCCTTTCCTTCCCCGGAATTGCCGCGACGAGATCACAGGATGGTGGTGCGCTCGCTCCGCTTGTGACCGGGGCTGCGCATTGTTAGACTCCCCAGGCTGCAGCGGGAGCGGGAAGCCTCTCTATTCGTCCCACCAAGCCCCCCGGCCACCAGCGGCCATGCATTTATCCACTGATGTGCACAAGTTGTGGATAACTGCGCTGTGATCGGCAGGCCAAGGCGAGGAACGAGTGGATCGAACAGTCGGTATCGGTGTCGTCGGTGATCAGGCGCCGCGCGTTGAACCCGTGCTCGAGAGTGGGAATTCGACCGCGAGCATGGATCCGCAACAACTCTGGCAGGTCGCCCAGGAAGAACTCCGCTTCCAGGTGGTCCGCCCCGGATACGAGGCGTGGCTCGCCAACGCCGTCCTCGTGGACTCCGACGGACACACCTTCACCGTGGGCGTGCCGACCATGTTCGCCCGTGACTGGGTCAGTGAGCGCTACGTTCCGCTGATCCGCGAGACCCTGTCGGGTGTCCTCGGCCGCGACTGCGAGGTGATCATCACGGTCGACCCGGAGGCGTCGCCGCCACCGGAGGCGCCCCCGCACGTCCCGGATCCCACCTACGCGCACGTGAGCGAGCCTGAGGACGGAGCCAACGACTCGCGGCTCAACCCGGCATTCACCTTCAGCACCTTTGTCGTCGGCAATTCCAGCCGTTTCGCGCACGCCGCTTGCCGAGCCGTCGCCGAGGCGCCCGGCAAGACCTACAACCCCCTCTTCCTGTACGGCGGCGTGGGTCTGGGCAAGACCCACCTCATGCATGCGATCGGTCATGCGGTGCGCGAGACGCACCGGAACGCGAAGGTGGCCTATGTCACCTCCGAGAAGTTCATGAACGAGATGGTCGCCTCGATCGTCGAGAACCGGCCGGCCGAGTTCCGGATGCGCTACCGGGGAGTCGACGTCCTGCTCATCGACGACATCCAGTTCCTGGCAGGCAAAGACCACACTCGAGAGGAGTTCTTCCACACGTTCAACGCGCTGCAGGAATTCCAGAAGCAGATCGTGGTGAGCAGCGACCGGCCGCCGAAGGACATTCCCACGCTCGAGGACCGCTTGCGCAGTCGCTTCGAGGGCGGCCTGATGGCCGACATCCAGCCCCCGGACTTCGAGACCCGGCTGGCGATTCTCACCACCAAGCTCGGCCCCTACAGCAAGCTGGTCCCCGACGAGGTGTGCTCGTTCATCGCCCATCGGATCCAGAAGAACATCCGCGAGCTCGAGGGGGCGCTCATCCGCGTGCTCGCCCACGCTTCCATCAACGGCCAGCAGATCACCCTCGAGACTGCCCAGCAGATCCTGCGCGACGTGATCCCGGTCCAGGACTCGACGCCGGTGAGCATCGAGACCATCCAGCTGGCGGTCGCCGCGCACTACGCCATCTCGGTCGAGGAGATGAAGGGCAAGCGCCGCGACAAGAACATCGTGTTCCCGCGTCAGGTCGCGATGTACCTCATCCGCGAGGAGACCGAGTCGTCGCTGCCCATCATCGGAACCGCCTTCGGCGGGCGTGATCACACCACCGCGCTGCACGCCATCGAAAAGATCACCGAGCTCATGCGCGAGGACGTTCGTCTCCAGGGTGAGGTGCGAGCCATCCGCGAGCAGTTGCACAACCGTTGACAACCCTGTTGGCAGCGCCCGGGACGGCATGTGGACAAAGTGCGCAACCCTTCTGCCAGGGGACAACTGGTGGACAACCGGTGCCACTTGCGCACAGGCCGGCAACGCCCGTGGAGCCCCGATGAGATCGCTTTCCGGGTTGTCCCCCATGTCCCCACTACTACATCGTCTACTGATATCTAGACTCTGCAGGTCATACTCATTGAGTCTGGTGATAACGCAGCCTCCAGAGAGGAACCGTCCATGAAAGCGACCGTCTCGTCCTCGACACTCAGTGGTGCTCTCGGGCTCGTGTCCCGCGCCGTGTCACCCAGATCGACTCTTCCCGTGCTCAGCAACGTGCTGCTCGAGACCGGCACGGACGGCCTGCGAGTCACGGCGACGAATCTCGATCTCACCATCACCGTCGTCGTGCCGGCAACCGTGCTCGAGGAGGGCAGGATCACCGTGCCGGCTCGTCTCCTCGGTGAGTTTGTCTCGTCACTGGGCGATGCACCCTGCACGATGGAGCTGGAGCCCACCGCCCAGGTGCTGAAGCTCACCGGTGGTGTCCATCGCGCCAACGTGCACGGTATCGACGCGGTGGAATTCCCACCACTGCCGGCGCGTGATACCGAGACCTCCATCGAAGTTGACGCGATCACACTGCAGAACGCGATCACCCAGACGGTGATGGCGGCGAGCTCCGACGAAGCGTCGCCGGTGCTCACCGGTGTGCTCCTCCAGATGGAGGGCAACCGGCTCACGCTCGCGGCCACCGATCGTCATCGGCTTGCCGTGAAGACGATCGATGTGACCGTGCGCGGGACTCCACCGGTCACGTCGGTGATCGTTCCGTCGCGGCATCTTTCCGAGGTTGCTCGCGCCGTGAATCCGAACCGGCCGACTGTGGGCATCGCCTTTGCGCACGCGCGCAACCAGGTGTTCTTCACGCTCAAGGACGTGGAGATCTCCTCGCGGCTGATCGAGGGGACATATCCCAATTACACGCAGGTGATTCCCGGTGAGTCGACTACGACCGTCAGCCTCTCGACGGCATCGTTGCTGCGCGAGGCGAAGACCGCTGCGGTGCTCGCGCGGGACGCGGCGAACCCGGTCCGTCTTCGTATCGGCGACGGGACGCTCACGCTCCTCGCGCAAACAGCCGAGGTCGGTGATGACGAGGCTCCACTGACCGCGACGGTGCAGGGTGACGACGTGCAGATCGCCTTCAACGCCCGGTACATGCTCGATGCCCTGTCGGCGCTGGATTCCGACGAGGTGCAACTCTCCTTCAACGGCTCGCTGCAACCGGGAGTCATCCGCCCCGTCGGCAAGGACGACTACCTCTGCATCATCATGCCGGTGCGGGTCGCCTGAGCCTCTCGGATCACATCGCCTTGAAACGGATCCGGCGTACCAGATCCTGACCGACGCGCTGATTCAGCGCGTCGATGACGCGTGGAGCGTCCATCTGGAGTTGATGCGCGAGCGCGCTGTTGGCGGTGGCGATGACCAGCACACCGCGGTCGAGTCGCTCCGCGCGGCAGAGTGCGGCCAGTCCACTCCCCACAACGTCGGCGAGCGCGATTCGCAGGCGCTCCTCGCGTACCTGGACACGGACGCCCAAGCCGCGCAGTGCGGGATCGATCAGATCCGAAAGGCGCTGCTCGGTCATCAGCGCTCGTCCTGGGTCACCACACCACCACGCACGGTGAAGTGGAGGACGTCCTCGAAATCGGCGATCTCGGTGAGCGGTTCGGTCGTGGTCACCACCACCTGGTGGCGTGCTCCCGCGGCGAGCAGCGCGAGCAGGCGCCGGCGACGCTCCGGGTCGAGTTCACTGAGCACGTCATCGAGAAGGATGACCGGCGCGACCCCTGCTGTGTCCTGCAGGTATCGGACCTCGGCGAGCTTGCACGCGAGCACGATGCTTCGCTGCTGACCCTGTGACGCCGTTCCGCGCGCCGCGCGGCCGTCAAGGTCGAAGGCGATGTCATCGCGATGCGGGCCGGCGAGCGTGATACCTCGCGCGATCTCTTCCGAGGCGCGGTCGCGCAGCGTCTCCAGGAGCGCGTGCTCAGCGGCCTCAACACTGTCTGGAATCGTTTCGACATGCACCGGCGCATATCGGAGGGCGATGCGCTCGCGCTGACCGCTGAGATCGTGCAGTGACAGGGCGGCAAGGGGAGCCAGCGCATCGACGAGTCGCGAACGCGCCAGCCCGAGCCACGCACCGTGATGTGCGAGCTCGCTGGTGAAACTGTTCAGCGAGTCGCGCGCGCCGCCGCCGAGGCGCAGCTGGTGGAGCAGGGCATTTCGCTGCTCGAGGACACGGCGGTATCGCGACATGTGGGCGACGGCCTGCTGGTCGGTCTGCGCGAGGATGACATCGAGAAAGCGCCGGCGCCCGTCAGGGCCGCCGCGCACCAGTGCCAGATCTTCCGGCCAGAAGAGCACGACCGGGCACACCCCGAGCACCGCTCGGGCCGGACGCGGTTTTCCGTCGACGGCGGTGATCCGCGACACCCGGTTGGTCGTCGGGTCGCGCTGAAAACGGACCGAGAGCGTGACATCAGCTGGGGGACGCGCCACATCAGCCTCGGCAAGGGCAGCATCCTCGCTCCAGAGCAGGAGATCACCGCTGCTCGTGGTTCGAGGCGAGCGGGTGAGCGCCAGGGTGGCAATGGCCTCGAGCAGGTTGGTCTTCCCCTGCGCGTTCTGGCCATGAATGACGTTGAGTCCCGGACCGAAGCGCACTGTCGCCTCGGCGTAGTTGCGAAAGCAGTGCACCCGGAGGCGCACGATTGCGCAGCGAGGCGGGTCAGTGCCGGCCGGCTCGGACGCCGTGTCGACGTCGGGCGCCTCGACGCTCACGTGGCGCGTTCCGACATGGACGCGATCAAGGCGGCGATGCGGCGGGTGGCGTCCGGTCGAGCTGCCGCCTTGACGGCGGCACGCATGGTCGCGAGCGTCTCGGATCCGGGCGCGGAGAGCTCGGCGATCGCATCGACGAGCTGCTCGTCGCGCGGAACGTAGCGCCCGGCGCCGATGTCCACCACCCACTCCACGTTACCCCGCTCCTGGCCGGGGAGATACCAGACCAGCAGCAGCGGCAGCCCGCAGCAGAGAGCCTCAGCGATGGTCCCCGGACCGGCTTTGGAGACCACCACATCGCTGGCCCGCATCCACTCCGGCATGTTGTTGACGTATCCGAGGACTCGGACCGGTCGTCCGGTGCGGGTGTGCAGACCGGCGAGGGCCGATCGCGCGCGCTCGTTGCGCCCGCAGATCACGACCACGTCGACGTCGGGCGGACCTGCGGCGATCGCCCGTGCGTGGTTGACGAGGCCGCCGGATCCGTCAGCGCCACCACAGACGAGCACCACGAAACTCTCGGCGCGCAGGCCGAGCCGCTCGCGGATCGCGGCGATGCCCGCCGGATCGCTGGGAAGCTCGGTGAACCTGCGGTCGACCGCCAGGCCGAAGTCGAAGCAGCGCGGCGCGGGGATGCCGGCACGGCGGCAGTGATCGAGGCCGCCCGGGGAGGGGACGACGACCGCATCGACATCCGGGCATATCCAGGCGACGTGGATATCGACAAGGTCGGTGATCACGGTGATCACGGGGATCCTCCGCGCTCGGCTGCGCACCGCCCGAACGCTGATGTGGTTCAGCAGCGGGTGGAAGGACACGAGGCAGTCAGGATCGATCTGCTCGATGGCCTCGGTCACGGCACTGGTCACCGAACGCAGCACGGTCCTTTCGAGCAGGGCTACGGCGGCGCGGCTGTTGGTCGAGTGATAGAGGCCACCCCAGAGCCAGCGGGCGTGCCGGGTGATCGGACCGTACAGGCCCGCCGTGCCACCGATGACTCGATGCTTTGCGCTGGTGAACGGGTCGAGCATCGTGATCTCGAACTCGCCGGGCAAGGCAGCGGCCATCTGGCGCTCCACCGCCGTTGCGGCCGCGCGGTGACCGCCGCCCGTATCGGCGATGAGGAAGACCAGCCTTCTCATCCGCTCACGGTCACCGATGCCGCCACCAGGGAGTGTGGTGCGAAGTTGGTGATGACCTGCGCGTTGGTCCCGTCGGCGTTCTCGATATAGGCCTGGACGATGCCGGTGGCGTCGGCGTTGAGATACACGAGCTGGCGTCCCGAGGATGCGACCACCACCGTGCCGAGTGAGCCGGGCGCGGGACCTGATGTGATCGCGATCTGTTCATCACCCGCAACACTGACGAGCACCAGGGTGGGGGTGCCGGCAGGTGGCCGATTGATGCCGACGAGGGTCCCGGTCGACGTGAAGCCGACCGGCTGCACCAGGGGATCGATCAATCGAGGGGGCGTCGGGGTCGCGCCGATGCCGGTGATCCATGCCCCCTGTGCACCGGGAGCCGAGCGCAGGAAGGCGAGTTGCGCGCCGTCCGGCGAGATCGTGGGGTCACTCGACGCGCCGGTCACGCCGGGGATGGGATAGCGAGCGAGCACCACCGAATCCGCGAGCTCGAGGTGCTCGAAGTCCGACGTCCCCGCGACGTCGAGGACAAGCTGCTCGCCCAGGGGACTCCAGACCGCGGGCGCGACCATCGGGTCGCCCGCGGGGAGCCGGGTGAGTGAGCCGGTCGTCGGGTTGAAGAACGACACCGTTCCCGCTCTGGAGAACGCCAGGGTCGAACCGTCCGGCGACCACGACGGCAGCGACGAGGCGGCAAAGCTGGTGACCACGGTCCCGGTGGCCGGGTCGAGCACAAGGAGCACCGGGCCAGCCGAATTGACGGTTGCGTCGAGTTCGACGACCGCCAGCCAGCCACCCCCCGGCGACAGGGCCGCTGCGGAATAGGTGTAGAGCGGTGCCGCAAAGGAGGCACTGCCGCAGCCCGACTGGCGAGGGCACCGGGGGGCAACCAGCAGTGCCTCCGTCGAGATCGGATCACCGGCCACCGCCGGTGCCGGGGGAGACACGAGCACCGTCGACGCCCCCTCGCCGGGGCGGCCGGCCAGCACCACCACGTGCGGCCCCGATGACATGCCGGCCGTCCTGAACGTCGAGGTTGCGCCGGTCACCAGCGGTTGATGATTAATGTCGGTGGCGGTGGTGGCGACGGCAAGGCGATACGTGACGCCGGACTGGAGCGTGGCCCCCGGCAGCACGACGAAACGGCTCGGGTCACGACGGTTCCGAGCCACCCGCGTTCCAGGCACCGGCGGGTCCAGGGTGATCGCCGCCTCGGTCGTGTCGACCGCCATGGCGGTCGAGAAGCTCACCGAGATCGAGGTGTCGACGGGAACGTTTTTCGAGCCGTCCGCCGGCTGGGGCGCGCGGATCGCCGGGGCCGGTCCGGTGGTGAACGACCACCGATGGTCGACGGAGTTCACCACCCCGCTCGGATCGCTGATGCCTTCGGCAAGGGTGAACGTGTACGTCGTGCTTGGCGCGAAGATCGCTCGCGGGTGGAGCAGGGTGAACCCGGTGTCCCCGGAGAGCCAGACGATCCGGCAGGGTGCGAGTGGACCAGCAGTGAAGGCCGCCTCGAGATCACATGAGTGAATCGGCCGGCTCACCGAGAATCTGCCCTTGACCGACGCCGTGACCACCTGGCGGTCGAATTCGACGGTGACCGGCGCGTCGGCCTCCACGCCGACAGCCCCGCGGTTGGGAATCAGCTGGATGATCTGAGGCGGGCTGCTGAAGCACCCGGAGAGCGAGGCGCATATGAGCCCGGCCGCAGCCCAGAGTGCCGTCCGGCGCGCGCCGGATGCGAGGCGGGGGCGCCCGGCTCGGCTAGTACGCGCGGTTGAGCGCGGCGTCGACGTCGATGGCTGCGATGGCGCCGTCGCCGCCCTTGACCTCGATGACCGACTGGCGATCGGTGGCCAGCGAGGCCACCGCCGTGGTCGCCTTGTCGAGGGATCGCTGTGATTCGGTGTAGGTGCCGAGGATGTCGCCATCGCGAAGCAGGATGATCCCTGCCTCGGTCGGCGTCTGCACCACGACCGATCCGCTCACGTGCTCCTCGGCGAGGTACTCCAGCAGGGCTTCGAGGTTGACGAAGCGGCCGAGCAGCCCGCGGTAGAGATACGGCGACGTGAAGAGCTGGGCCAGCGCGGTCACCGTCTCGCCGTCGAGCTCAATGACGTCGATGACTCCGTCCCCGGCATCCATGTGCCGGCGGATCTGCAGGAACGCGTCCTCGCCCTGGACGGCCGTGCCGTTGCTGCACAGCGCCTGCAGGGCCTGCCCGTCGTTGAGGAGGATCACGCCGCTGTAGCCGTTGCCACTCAGGTTCACGTAACCGGTGTGGCGGTCCGACCGGAGCGTCCGCAGCAGGCGCGGGAAGTCGACGAACGCGCTCTTGAGGCCTTCGTAGTGCGCTCTCCCGGAGGGGAGCGGATACACGCGCACGCCTGGCTCGCTCGCCGCAGCGCCTCCGGAGGCGGCCGCGACCGGGCGGTCGGGCGATGCGGCGGGTGCGGTCGCAGGCGCCGCGGGCTGGTACGACACGGGCTCTGGCGCCGGGTGGTAGGCGACGGGCTCCGGCGCCGGAGCGGGCTGGAATTCAGGCATCGGGGCAGGCTCCGGCTCAGGCGTCGGTGCGTAGGTCTCGGCCGCCGCCTCCGGGGCTGGAGTGCTGTTCGCGACGGCATATGCCGGCTCCTCGATCGGCTCGGGGAGGCTTGCCGCCGGGGCGGGCGAGTACGTTTCGGGCGCCGAGTAGGCGGGCGCGGCCTCGGGCCACGTGGAGGCCCCGGTTGACGCGGCAGCCGCCGGCGCGTGGCGGCTGTCGGCCGCGGCGATCAACTCGGCCGGAGAGGCTTTGATCGTCTCCTCGGCGGGGAGCTTGGCGCGGGGATCGAACTGGTAGGAGCCGTCGTCCCAGCCGAGCGCGTCGATGATGACCTCCTCGCCCTGACCGCCCGGCCCAGCCGCGTGGAACAGATGGCCGAACAAGAAGTAGAGCGAGGCGCTGTCGCCACCGTTGTCGATGG
>PNBE01000170.1:0-983 GCA_003135895.1 Candidatus Dormiibacterota bacterium | reverse complement strand
ATTGGAGTCGGCCCGTATAGTAGCAACCCTTCACCGTTCCGAACGAGGTTGGATACTCCAGAATGACGCGAGCTCACTTCGAGGAATTGGTGTGGATGGACAGCAGGTACGGGTGCTCGTGGTCGATGACGACGCGCTCGTGCGCAGAGCCGTGCGTCTCACCTGCGAGAGCGAGGGCTACACCGTCCAGGAGGCGGAACGCGCCGGCGAAGCGCTCGCCCGCCTCGAGGTCTTCCATCCCGACGTGGTGGTGCTCGATCTCATGCTTCCCGATCTTTCGGGATTCGACGTCTGTCGGGAGATCCGCCGTGCGGGGCACCGGATGCCGGTAATCATCCTCAGCGCCAAGCACGATGAGATCGACGTCGTCCTTGGGTTGGAGATCGGCGCCGACGACTACATCGCCAAGCCGTTCCGCCCCCGGGAGCTGCTGGCCCGGATCGGTGCCCATCTCAGAAGGGCCAAGGAGCTGCGCGGCGACGACAAGCCCGCGGACGGGCGCCTGGTCTTTCGAGACCTGGTCATCGACACCGCCGAGCGCCGCGTGACCCGATCGGACCGAGACATCGTCCTCACCCACACCGAGTTCGATCTCCTCTCCTACCTGGCGTCCAATGCCGGCA
Organism: Candidatus Dormiibacterota bacterium; assembly: GCA_003135895.1. Lineage (GTDB taxonomy): Bacteria > Chloroflexota > Dormibacteria > Aeolococcales > Aeolococcaceae > Palsa-851. The sequence continues at coordinate 360 of PNBE01000170.1, read as the reverse complement.
AGGTGCTCTCCCGCGAGCGGATCCTGAGCGCGGTCTGGGGTTACGAACACCCGATCGAGACGAGGGTCATCGACGTGCATGTGCGCAACCTCCGCCGCAAGATCGAGCTCGATCCCGCGCAACCGCGCCACATCCTCGCAGTGCCGGGCATCGGATACCGCTTCGCCGGGCTCAGACGCTGACGATCCTCGCGGATGCGACGTGGCCGCAAAGTACACTCGGCATGGTGCGCACTCCTCCGATGCTCGATCCCCGCGAGCCAAGCGTCCACAGCAGGCAGACAGATCCCGTTTCGGCGATCACCGTCGGCGCGCTCTCGGTCATCGCCGTGGCGCTGTTCGCGGCGGCGGTCCTGGCCAC
>PNBE01000047.1 GCA_003135895.1 Candidatus Dormiibacterota bacterium | reverse complement strand
GATGTCCTCGTCGAGCCGGCCGGAGTCGCGGGACTCGAGGACGACCACGAGGTAGGCGAGCGCGGCCTCCTTGACGGCTGCGTCGATCCCGAGTTCGAGGCCGCGCGCGGCGGTGATGGCTGCCATCGACATCACGTCGATGTACTCGAGGATCATCGGCGCAATGCCGCTCTGCACGATCCGCGGCACCGCTGCGGCGATGTCGGCGACGGTCCGAAACGGTGCGAGCACGGTCGCGGCATGCGCCTGGCGGGGGTAGAGCCGCAGGGTCGCCTCGGTGACGATCGCAAGGGTGCCCTCGGATCCGACGATCAGCTGGGTGAGATCGTAGCCGGACGTCGCCTTGACGAATTTTCCCCCGGTCCGAATCACCTCACCGGTACCGAGCACCGCCTCGAGCCCGAGCACCTGGTGGCGGGTGACGCCGTATTTGACAGCGCGCATCCCGCCGGCGTTGGTCGCGACACTGCCCCCGAGGCTCGCGCTGCTCTCACCCGGGAACACGGGGTAGACGAGCCCGTGCCGCGCAGTCGCCTCGTCGAGCGCGCGAAGGTTCACCCCCGGCTGGACGACGGCGACCTGGTTGTCGACATCGATCTCCAGAATGGCGCTCATCTCCCGAAAGGCGATCAGCACGCCGCCGGCGCGGGGCACGCACGCGCCGGCGAGACCGGTGCCTGACCCGCGTGCGGTGACCGGCATGGCGAAGTCCCGGGCGATGGCGATGATCTCGGCGACCTCGGCCGCCGAATGGGGGAGGACGACCGCGTCCGGTGCGTGCCAGAGCGCCACCAGCGACTCGTCGTGCCAGTCGTCCTCGCTGACGTCCGTCCCGCTCAGGACCCTCGCCGCGCCGAGGAGCGCGGTCAGCTTGTCGACAGCACCAGGCATCCGGCGGTTCCTACGAGCCGGTGAACGTAGCCCGACGCTTCTCGAGGAACGCGCTCACGCCCTCGACGAAATCGCTGGTGGTCGTGGCCTCGGTCTGGAGACGCTCCTCGACGGCGAGCTGCGCCTCGAGATCGTTCTCGTGAGAGACGTTGAGGGCGCGCTTGGTGAGTCCGATCGAGCGAGGTCCTCGCGCCAGGCGGCTCGCCAGCTCGGCTGCTGTCGAGGCCAGCTCTGAGTCGGGAACGACCCGGTTGACGATGCCAAGCTCGAGTGCGCGAGCGGCATCGATGGTCTCGCCGAGCATGGTGAGCTCGGCGGCGCGCGCGGGACCGACCAGCCGCGGCAGGAAGTAGGTGCTGGCCAGATCGGGGATGAGCCCGATGCGCACGAACGCCTGAACGAAGGTGGCCGATTCGGCGGCGATGCGCAGGTCGCACGCGAGCGCGAGCGAAAACCCGGCTCCGGCCGCGACGCCGTTGACGGCCGCGATCACCGGCTGGTCCATCGACCGGATCGCTCGAATCGCCGGGGTGTAGTGATCGCGGAGCACCGCACCGACGTCGAGCCCACCCTCGCCTGCGGCGGCGCGAAGGTCCTGACCGCTGCAGAAGCCTCTGCCGGCGCCGGTGATGACCACCGCACGGACGGTGCGTCCCGAGGCAGCGTCACGCAACGACTCGGTGACCTCATCGAGAAGCGCCGGAGTGATCGCGTTGAGCACCTCCGGCCGGTTGAGGGTGAGCGTGAGCACCCCATCGGTCACCGACTGGAGCAGCTGCGGAGCGATCGTCGGCGTTGCTTCGGCGGTCATCGCGGCGGACTCTACGCCGACGCGTTACCGAGCTCGCGGAGCCGCTCGTACGTATAGATCCCGGTGTTGTGGCCGTCCGCCCAGACCGTGTTCAGGCCGTAGGCCCCGACCAGCGAGATATCCGCGAGCTCGTCCTCCCCGGGATGGAGCATCGGGTCCGAGCTGAACCGGCCGCGGTACCCGGGCTCGCCTTTGCATGCAGCGCACGGACAGGCTCGGCGGAGCACTGCAAAGGGAATATGGTGCGCGGCTCCATCGGACCACTCGATCAGCAGCGAGCGATGCTCCTCGTCGTAGTCGAAGCGCACGGGTCGGAGATCCACAGCCACCCTTGCGCTACCGGTCGCGGCTAGCGGAGCACCGACTGGAGCTTCATGGCGAGCCCCATGTCGCCCTTGATCTTGATCTTGCCGCTCATGAACGCCATGGTTCCGTCGAGCTTGCCGGTGGCGAGGTCGACGAAGTCCTCCGACTTCATGGTGATGGTGATGTTGGGGTTCTCCGGCGCTCCCTCGCCGACGTCAGCGCTGCCGTCCTTGAGTGAGATGTGGTACTGGCCGGGCGCCTCGCCGCTCAGGTCGAAGGCGTAGATGGCGTTCATCCCAGCCGTCTTGGCGGGATCGGCGGTAATGCGGGAATTGATCTCGCTGAAGATTTCGGCCGGGGTGGACGGCATGGTCGGTACTCCTTGCAATTGATCTGCGCGGGCCGGGCGAAACGCGCTGGCTCGATTCCAGTCTACCGAGTGAGGCGAAGTGGCGGACGAAGCTCGTGGACGGGGAATGAGTGCTGAGAGTTACCTGAGACGTCGCGCGTACGGCGGCGTGCCCAGGGGAATTCTCAGATCCGAGGCCGAAACTGGCCGCTCATGGGTAGCCCCAACCTCCATCTGAGCCGCCGCCAAGTGCTCGGGATTGCGGCCGGCGGCGTGGTGGGTGCGGTCGGCTTCCGGTACCTCACCCTGCAGCTCCCGGGCGGCTCGCAGACGGTCGCGTCGGCGGCAGGCGCCTGGGCCAGCCCGCTCGAAACTCCGGCCGGCCTCGCGGCGCACTTCCTGCGCAGGGCGACGTTCGGGTACACCGCCGGCGAGCTGGACGCGGCGTCGTCGATGTCATACCCGGACCTGGTTGACATGGTCGTGAATGAGCAGGCGCAGCCGCTGCCCCAGATCGCCGCCGCCACCAGCCACGCGGCGGTCGTCCGCGCCTGGTATGAGCACATGGCATCGACGCCGGCGCAATTCCCCGAGCGGATGACCCTGTTCTGGCACGGACTGCTGACGAGCGACTACCGGAAGGCCGCGCGGCTCCCCTTCGTCCTCCAGCAGAACCAGCTGTACCGCTCAATGGGACGTGGCGATTTCCGGACGCTCATCAACGCGGTCACCTATGACCCGCTGATGATTCGCTACCTCGACCTCGAGGAGAGCACCGACGCTGCCCCCAATGAGAACTACAGCCGTGAGCTCATGGAGCTGTTCACGCTCGGCGTCGGCCATTACACCGAGACCGACGTTCGCGAGGGGGCGCGCGCGTTCTCCGGTATCCGAACTGTCCTCGTCGATTCGGCCGGCCGGCGGATACAGCCGCCGAAGCTCAAGGGCTCGACGCCTGCGGCATATGCCCAGGCGCTGCAAGAGCTCATGACCCAGGGTGCCCGCTTCAAAGGGGTCCTCGCGACCCGGCAACACGACAGCGGGGCCAAGACGTTCCTCGGCCACACCGGAAACCTCGATCCCGCGCAGGCGCTCGACATCATCCTTTCACACCCTGCGTGCGCGCCCCACATCGCACGCGCCGCGCTCGTGCAGTTCTGCACGCCGAGCCCGTCGACGGCACTGATCAACAGCGTTGCCACGCAGTTCCTCAAGAGCAACTACGACATCAAGACGCTGATGCGCGCGATCTTCACCAACGATGCATTCAGATCGCCCGACGCGTATCGATCGCTGGTGCGTGGACCGACCGACTTCATGGTGGCAACCATGCGAGCCCTGAGCCGTCCCGACCTCGCGGCAATGTGCGTGCAATCGGCTCCGGGAATGGATCAGATCCTCTACGACATGCCGACGGTGGCAGGCTGGCCGTCCAACCAGGGGTGGGTTTCGTCGGGGACATGGCTGTCGCGGGTGAATTTCGCGGCAGGCGTCGTCGCCACCGAGCAGCGCTTTCCCGATCCCGTAGCTGCCGTCCACACGCACCTCGACGGGGTGGTCGGACCGGACACGGCCACCGTCTTCAATGCGCGCCAGGGCGCTGGCGACAAGTGGTACGCGCTCCTCGCCAGCCCCGAATTTCAACTCAAGTGAGGCCGGTGACATGATCACTCGACGCGACTTCATGGTGAGCGGCATCACCGCAACCGGGGTTGGCATCATCGTGCCACCGGTCTTCGCCAAGTCCGTCTTCGCGGCCACCGTCGAGAACATCCACAACGACCATGTCCTGGTCGTCCTGCAACTCGGCGGGGGCAACGACGGATTGAACACTGTGATTCCGTACGCGGACCCGGCGTACATGCAGGCACGGCCGACGATCGCAATCCCGGCTGACAAGGTGCTGCCGCTCAACGCCGCAGTCGGGCTCAACCCGGTGATGCCGGGCATCAACAAGCTCTTCGACGCCGGCCAGGTCGCGCTTGTGCAGGGAGTCGGCTATCCGAATCCCGTGTATTCGCACTTCGAGAGTTTGTACATATGGGAGCACGCGGATCCCACCTTGCGGCAGACCGAAGGGTGGCTCGGGAAGCTGCTCGCCGGCCAGCTCGACGGTCAGGGCCATCCACTCACCGGTTGTGCGCTGGGACAGGTGAGCACACCTGCCGAGCTGCTTGCACAGAACGCAACGGTCAGTGTCATCGATTCGATCCCGACGTACCAGGTGCAGGGTGGCGCCGGCCGCCGGGTGGCCGCACCTGCGCTCTACAAGAAGACCCCGGGTGTCTACGGCGCATTGTTCGACGAGGCCCTGACGACAGCTGAGGACGGGATCGCCGCGCTTGCCGACTCGCAGCGCCGGTACACGCCGTCGGTCACCTACACGCCGCAGAGCACGGTGTACGGCGGCAAGAACAGTCTCGCGACCTCGCTGCAGCTGACGGCCGAGATGATCGTCACCCAGCCCAGCGTCAAGATCTGCCACGTCGTGCTCGGCGGCTTCGATACCCACCAGGATGAGGACGCGCGCCAGAACGCTCTGCTCGCCTACGTTGACAGCGCCGTGAGCGCGTTCATGCAGGACATCTCCAACCACGGCATGGCCGATCGGGTCGTCCTGATGACCTGGTCGGAGTTCGGACGGCGTGTGGCGGAGAACGGCGGCAAGGGCACCGACCACGGCGCCGCCGCGCCGATCTTCGTGGTCGGAAAACCGGTGAAAGGAGGTGTCTTCGGCGAACAACCGTCACTGACCAGCACCGTCGATTCCGGGAATCTCAAGTACAACGTTGATTTTCGCAGCGTGTACCAGAGCCTCATTCGCGACTGGCTGCAGGCAGACCCCACGGCAGTGCTCGGCGCGTCGTTCCCGGAACTTCCGATCATCCAGACGGCGTCGTCATGACACCGGGAACGCGTGCGCTCAGGTTGCTCACCCGCGTGGGCGCCCTCGTCTCCTGTGGGGGCGGATGACCAGCCATCCGCTTGTGTAGCCGCTTCTTCAGGCGGGTACACTCGCTGCATGTTGTCCTGGATGTGGGTGGTCTGGCTGCTTGCCGGCCTCGTCCTCGTGGGCCTCGAAGTCCACACCCAGGCGTTCTACGCGCTCTTCCTCGCGCTGGGCGCCTTTGCCGCCACCGTGGTCGCGGTCTTTCCCACGGAGGTGTGGCTGCAGGCCGTGGTCGCCGCCGCAGTGGCCCTCATCGGCACGATGGCGGTGCGACCCACCCTGGCCCGTATCTCAGCCCGTCACCTCGGCCCGAAACTGACCATGCCTGGTGCGTCCGACAACCTGGTCGGACAGCCGGCGCTGACGCTCGAACCGGTGGGCGACGAGAACCATCCCGGGCATGCCCGGCTGTTCAATGAACGCTGGCTGGCGGTGACCGCCAATCCCGGTGGCGTCCCGGCGCATCAGCAGGTTACCGTCGTCGAAGTGCGCGGCACCACCCTTGTCGTCGCGCCCGCCAAGGGAGGCTGACGTAGTGGACAACAGTGGTCTGGTCACCGCGATCATCGTCGTCGTCCTGCTCATCGTGGTCGCAATTCTCATCGGCGGCGCGGTGCGTGTCGTGCCCCAGGGATTCGCCGGGGTGGTCACACGTTTTGGACGGTTTCGTCGAGAATCGCAGGCCGGTCTGACCATCATCACGCCGTTCATCGACAAGCTGCTCCGGGTCGATATGCGTGAGACGCCGCGCACCGGAGACCGGCAGGACGTGATCACCCGCGACAACGTCGCGGTCGCGGTCAACGCAACCATTTTCAGCCAGGTCATCGAGCCGCGAGCGGCGCTGTTCAACGTCTCCGACTACCTCGTCGCCATCGACCAGCAGGCGCGTACGACGCTCCGTAATGCGTTCGGCAACGTCAGCCTCGACGAGGCCCTCTCATCGCGCGAGCAGATCAACGCGGCGATGCAGCAGCAGATGGAGCAGGTGACCGACAAGTGGGGGATCCGGATCAATCGCATCGAGATCGTCGACATCTCCCCACCGGTGCAGATCCTCCAGGCGATGGCCCTGCAGAAGCAGGCCGACCAGGAGAAGCGCGCGCGGATCCTGCAGTCGGAAGGGCAGCAGCAGTCGGCCGTCAACATCGCCGACGGTAACCGGCAGGCCGCGATCAAGCAGGCGGAAGGTGAGCGGCAGGCGGCCATCCTTCGCGCTGAAGGCAACCGGCAGGCGGCCATCCTCGAAGCCGAAGGCCGCGCACAGGCGATCTCCACCGTGTACGGGTCGATCAAGGCCGCGGCCCCGGATCCCACGCTGGTGGCGATCCTCCAGCTCGACACCCTGACGAAATTCGCCGAGAGTCCCAATGCCAAGCTGGTCGTCCCCGCGGAGACGTCCGGGCTGCTCGGTGCGGCGCAGGTGCTCCGCAGCGTGCTGGGTGATGCGCCCGGTCTCGAGCCCCCGACCGTCGTCACCGTGCCACCCGCCAGCAGCTGAGCGGACCCTCGCCGATGGCCGGGCAGAGTTCACTCTTCGGCACAGACCCGGTCAGCCCAACCGAGCCGACCGGCGCTGACCGCCACGCGCCGCTGGCGACGCGCATGCGTCCGCGGACCTTCGACGAGTTCGTCGGCCAGCATCGCGCGATCGGCGTCGGCACAGTGCTGCGCCGGGCGATCGACGCCGGTGAGGTGCCGTCGCTCATCCTCTGGGGGCCACCGGGCAGCGGCAAGACGACCCTCGCCGCCCTGATCGCAGGCACGACCAATGCGACCTTCGAGGCGGTCAGCGCGACCAGCGCAGGGGTTGCGGACCTTCGCAAGGTGGTCGAACGAGCCCGCGAACGGCTGCGAACGGGGAGAAGGACGGTCCTTTTCATCGACGAGATTCACCGTTTCAACAAGGGTCAGCAGGATGCGGTGCTGCCCCACGTGGAGAACGCGACGGTGACCCTCCTCGGGGCTACCACCGAGAACCCTTCATTCGAGGTCAACGCCGCGTTGCTCTCCCGGAGCAGGGTGATCAGGCTGGAGGCGCTCGAAGCCGAGGACCTGCGCAATCTGATCAGGCGAGCGCTCGCCGACAGCGAGCGTGGCCTCGGGAGTCAGCACGTTGCTGTCGACCCGGACGCGATCGACCGGTTGGTGACGCTCTGTGGCGGCGATGCGCGCATCGCGCTCAACTCACTCGAGCTCGCCGTCCAGGCTGCCGTGCAGGATCCGGCAGGGGTGGTGCGGATCACCGCCGCGGATATCGAAGGGGCGCTGCAGAACCCGGCGCTCCTCTATGACCGCGCCGGCGACCAACACTACTGGCTGATCTCAGCATTCATCAAATCGGTCCGCGGCAGCGATCCTGACGGGGCCGTCTACTGGCTCGCGCGGATGCTGGAAGCCGGCGAGGATCCGCTCTTCGTCGCACGCCGGATGGTGATCCTGGCGGCGGAGGACATCGGGCTCGCAGACCCACATGCCCTGAGCATCGCTGTCGCGGCTCAGCAGGCGGCGCACTTCATCGGCATGCCCGAGGGGTTCCTGCCACTCACCGAGGCGGCGCTGTACCTGGCAGCGGCCCCCAAGAGCAACAGCGTGCTCCGGGCCTACGTGGCGGCCTCGACGGACGTGGCCGAGACCCTGCATCAGCCGGTCCCCCTGCATCTCCGCAACGCGGTCACCGGGCTCGGACGCGCCATGGGCTACGGGACCGGCTACCGCTACGCCCACGACCACGAGGGGGGAGTTGTCGAGCAGGAGCATCTGCCCGAATCACTCGCCGGGCATCAGTACTACGACCCGTCGGACCACGGCGCCGAGCGCGAGGTCGCCGAGCGGTTGGCGGCGAATCGGGAAAGACTGTCCCGCCGCGGCGACAGGTCTTAAGACGATCGTCCTAGCAGCATCAGGACGCTCCCGGGCTGACTATCGTCGCGACGGGAATTCATTACTTTCGAAACGCAAGTCCCCCTGATAGGCGGGCGGGCGCCGACCCAGTTCAGTGGTTTACCCTCGCGGGCTCCCCCTCCCCGCGGCACCGGGTGTATCGCGGTTCTGCTGGGTCGGTGCCACCGCCGACTTCTTTCTCCAGAGTGAGAGATATCGGTTAGGCTGGGTGACGACTGTGGACGTTACGTACCCCTCTCCCATTCGAGTGCTCATCGTCGATGATCACCCGTTGGTGAGGCGAGGGCTGACATCCCTATTGAACGGGACCACCGACATCAAGGTCGTTGGCGCCGCTTCGGATGGAGAGGAAGCGGTCGCCTATGCCGTCGAGGAGCATCCCGACATCGTTCTGATGGACATCTCGATGCCTGGAATGAACGGCTTCGAGGCATTGCGCCGGATGTTGAAGGCGGTGGCCGGCACCAAGGTCGTAATGCTGACGTCGTACTCCGAGCACGACATGGTGGTGGAGGCGATCGACAATGGCGCGGTAGGCTTTCTGCTCAAGGACACCGAACCGCAGGAGCTGCTCAACGGGATCCGTTCGGCCGCGAAAGGGGACACGCCGCTCTCGCCCAAGGCCGCCAAGGAGTTGCTTCGCGATCGCATCAAGCGCCGGCCGCTCGATGATCTCACCCAGCGGGAGCTCGACGTGCTCACGCTGGTCGGGCGGGGGATGAGCAATAAGCAGATCGCCTGGCGACTCGGGATCAGTGAGAAGACTGTCAAGGCTCACCTCGGGTCGGTGTTCGATCGTCTCGGCGTCGAGGACCGCGTCCAGGCTGCGCTGTGGGCCCAGCGCCACGGGATTATCTAGCGGCGTTTCCGCACGCCAGGCCGATGCCTACTCCGGGGTTGAAGCGACCACGATCGCTCGCGCGAAGGCGGCGACCGACAGCTCCAGATCCGCGATGGTGTGTACCGACGAGCAGAACGCGCTCGTGTTCAAGATGTCGACACCTTCGGCGCGCATCGCATTGGCAATCCGCGCCTGGGCGCGAGGATCGCCCAGGAAGATGTGGAGGATGCTCGAGAGGCGCCGGATGGTTCCTTCGATGCCGGCAGATGCCAGCGCCGCGGTCCACTCGGCTGCGAGGCTGACCGCATAGTCCTCGGCTCTGCGCTGCGGGACCCCGTCGGCGACCAGCCGGAGGGTGGCGATCCCGGCGACGGCGCTCAGCGGATTGGCGTTGAACGTTCCCGGGTGTGCAATCGTGGTCGCCAGCAACTCGAGCAGATCGGCCCGACCCGCAACCGCACCCGACGGCAATCCACCGGCCATGACCTTGCCCAGGACGCTGATATCCGGCGTGATCCCGAGCACCGACTGCATCCCGCCGGGGGAGATGCGGAACCCGGTGACCACCTCATCGAAGACGAGCAGGGTGCCATTGGCTGAGCACGCGCTGCGTGCCGCGTCGATGAACGAGGGATCCAGCGGGAGCTGGCCATAGTGCGCGCCGGACGCTTCCATGATCACCGCCGCGACGTCGCCGCGAGCAAGCGTCGCCTCGAGATCGGCGGGGTTGTCAGTCCGGATGACTGTGGTGAGTGCAGTGAGCGCCTCAGGCACGCCGAGCGGCGTCCGCGTCCGCCCGTCCGCGTCGAGAAATGGGCTGACTGCGTCGGACCAGCCGTGGAAGTGCTCCCATAGCTTGACGATCCGATCCCGACCGGTTGCCGCCCGCGCCACACGCAGCGCGAGCATGACGGCCTCGGTGCCGGAGGCAGTGAACCGAACCTTCTCAGCGGATGGGACCAGCGACACGATCTGCTCGGCCCACGCGACCTCGAGCGGATGCGCGGCCCCGTAGTGCGTCCCGCGGGACGCCTGGTCTTGCACCGCCTGCACCACGGCGGGGTGCGCGTGGCCAAGGAGCAGCGCCCCATGGCCCATCGTGTAGTCGATCAGCTCGGTCCCGTCGATCAACCACTTCCTCGAGCCACTGGATCGAGCCACGTAGATGCGCGGATCGTAGGTGCGCGACGCGTGCGTTGCGCCGCCGGGGAGCACTCGACGCGCCCGCTCAGCCAGATCGGCGTGGGCGCGTCTGTGCACGGCCTCGGTCACAGACACGCCGTGAGGATACCCGGCATGGAGGCGACGGTGGGAATCGAACCCACGATCAGGGTTTTGCAGACCCGTGCCTTACCA
>PNBE01000190.1 GCA_003135895.1 Candidatus Dormiibacterota bacterium | reverse complement strand
CTCGCCTCGGTCCTGGGACGCTCACAACATAGCAGGTTGTCCCAATTAATTCTTGCGCCGCCGTGCTCGTATGATCGCAGCGGCGCGAAAGCCGACTCGCCAGTGAAATGGCTCCACAAAGGTCCCCAATTCGCCTGTTCAACGCTCGCTATCGGCCGCACGGAGCAACGAGTAATTTGGCATCAATTGGTGGTCACGTCATCTGTTCAGGAGGCTGCGCTCCGCGCCTGAAGCGAGTCGCAATCGGGGTGCGCTTTAGGAGTCCCTTGGAAGATCACCGACCGCGTTACGTCGTGAAACCTCCGGTACCTTCGCTCTGATGCAACCCGGAACCGGGCCCTCGTCAGTGACCTCGACCACAAAGTACCGACAGCGGACGAGGCGACGATACCCGCCGGCTGACAAACCTAGCTGGAACTCGGGGCACTCGAGCATGCGATCGGGGGACGCCGGACAAGGTGCGCAGAAGAGTGGATGGGGCAGATTACTCCGTCCTCTGGTCATGACTCAGGTTTGGCTGTCCTCACCACATCGGTCGCGCCATTCTTGTGACGGTGAGCGACACCTCGTGGCCCGCTTCCTCCGCGCCGACCAGGTGCAGGCCCGCACAGATGTACGGCGGACCGTCCGCGACCGGGCAGCGACCATCCACGGTTGGACTACGCAGTCGTCCAGCACCTGGTCCGTCGCCGGATCAAGCATCACGAACCGTCGGATCTCTCCATTTGTCGAGCATTGCGTAAGGCACGGAAGGCGGCCAGGGCCAAACGTCTTCGATTTGGGGGACCTTCGGCCGGTTCGTGTGGGCAAGCACGACTGCGCTCGCGGGCTCGCCATCGTCCTCGATTGGACCGCACCAAGAAGCGGCGGTGCGTATCGAACGCCCCTCAGACGGTGCCTGTCCCACGTCCCTCGCTGGCGCGATGCTGGTCGAATGCAGACACCGCTGCCGCGATGACCGCCGCTCCCTCGCGGCCGAGAGAGCCGTCGCGGTGCGCGTGCTGCAAGACAATCGCCGCGGCGAAAGCGAGTAACTCGAGGGCCCGCGGCACCGCGACCCGCGCCACGGCGATGAGCTGACAGTCGCCGGCCTTGGGAGTGGCAATTCCGAGCGATGACCGAAGCTCTGCCTCGAGCTCCATGCCGAGCACCAGATGTCCGGGGTCCCACGGCGGCGGCGTCGTCGTGCGGTCGAGTTCCGCCAGGCTATCCAGGAAGGGCGCCCTTGCGCCATCAGTAGCGTCGAGGATGGTAAGGATCTGGCGGATCCCGATGGCCGCCGGCACTGACGGGTTCGCGCTCGCGCGCAGCGCGAGCCTTTCGACGGCGTCCACGGCATCGAGCAGGTGCATCAAGGCCGACCGATAGACCGCGATGAGGCGGCCGTCCAGCGGGCGATGCGGTGCGAAGCCGAGGGGCATGAAGGAGCCGTTCGCTCGCACGCCATACAGCTCTCCGTCGCTGGCCCATGGGGCTGGTGTCGCCAGGCTGTCCAGCTGGCGGATCTCCTCCCGGTAGGTCATCATCCGCTCGCCGACGATGGTACGGCTTGGCGCGTCACGATTGAGCGACCCCGGCGTGGTCAGTGCATCGACATACAAGGGCGGTGTCGGGAATCATCGGTGGGGTGATCACTGCCGTTTGGCGTCCCAGCGTGGCCGGCCGGTCTCGTCGGCGCGCATGATGCTGCCCATGCCGCTCCACACCATCATCGAGCCCTTCCGCATTCACTCCGTTGAGCCGCTTCGCATGACCACGAAGGAGGAACGTCAGCGGGCCGTGCTCGTTGCCGGCTACAACCTCTTCGCGTTGCATTCCGATGACGTGCTCATCGACCTGCTCACCGACTCCGGCACCGGCGCGATGTCACGGGATCAGTGGGCGGCCATTCAGCACGGCGACGAGAGCTACGCGGGCTCCCCATCGTGGTTTCGCTTCCTCGAAGCTGTCCAGGACCTCTTCCCGTTCCGGCATGTCATCCCGACGCACCAAGGGAGGGCCGCGGAAAAGATCCTCTTCACCGCCATCTGCGGACCAGGAAAGAGTGTGCCGAACAACACGCACTTCGACACCACGCGCGCCAACGTCGAGTTCACGGGGGGAGAAGCGGTCGACTTGCTCGTGGCGGAGGGCCACGATCCTTCGGCACAGCATCCGTTCAAAGGCAACATGGACGTCGACCGGCTCGACGAGTTCCTGCACGCTCACGAAGGCTCCGTCCCGGTCGTGTTCATCACGGTCACCAACAACTCGGGAGGCGGCCAGCCAGTGTCCCTTGCGAATCTTCGTGCAGTGCGTCAGGTGTGTGACCGCTACGGCGTTCCGCTGTTTCTTGACGCGTGCCGGTTCGCCGAGAACGCGTGGTTCATCCGCGAGCGAGAACCAGGTCGGCAGAACAGCGAAGTGCGCGACATCGTGCGCGAGATGGCAGGGCTCGTGGACGGCATGACCATGAGCGCCAAGAAGGACGGGCTCGCCAACATCGGCGGCTGGCTCGCGATGAACGACGATGACCTCGCGGCGCAGTGTCGCAACCTGCTCATCCTTACTGAGGGTTTCCCCACCTACGGTGGTCTGGCGGGGCGTGACCTGGAGGCGATCGCCCAAGGTCTGCACGAAGTGGTGCAGCACGACTACCTGCGCTACCGCATTCGGTCGACGGCGTATCTCGGTGAGGCGTTGACCGGCCTCGGTGTCCCGATCGTCCAGCCGCCTGGGGGGCACGCGATATACATCGACGCGCGCCGGTTGCTGCCGCAGATCAATCCCCTGCAATATCCAGGTCAGGCCTTGGCGGTTGCCCTCTACGAGACGGGCGGGATCCGCAGCTGTGAGATCGGCACCGTGATGTTTGGTCGGCAACCTGACGGCTCAGAGCGGCCCGCGGATATGGACCTGGTCCGACTGGCGATCCCGCGGCGCACNNTACACGCAGAGCCACATCGACTACGTCATCGCGGTGTGCGGGGAGGTGGCGACGCACGCCCGAGACCTTCCCGGATATCGGATCGTCGAGGAGCCGCTCGCACTGCGCCACTTCACTGCGCGCTTCGAGCCGGTGTAGGCGGAGTAACTGGCGCGACGCATCCTCCGCAACCTTGCCTGCTGCGGCGAGTCGAACCAAAGGCCTTCACGTAGTCACTTGCCTTGGCGGCGACTGATAGCGATATAGGAGCGCCTCGATCCGCTGATAGACCTGAGAATGGGAACCGCAGCGGATGATGACTTTCAGGTAAGGATCGCGGTCGACCGATGGGTGCTGCAGTTCGCCCGGCCACGTCCTGCGAGGCCATATGACGCGTATCGCCGGTTCTGATCAGCCCTTCCAGTGTGTCGTTGTTCGCCGCTACCGGCTCAGCAGCGGTGGACCACCAGTGTCTCCCGCGAACTCGCGAGGTTGCAACTCGCATCGCCAGTCTGTTCCTCGCGCCGGAATGGGTGAAAGCCGGCAGAACCGGTTAGACCCAAAGGAGGCAGTCAGATGATCCCAATAACTTACGAGTTGGCGAAGGAGCGAATGGCGGATCGACTTCGGGAGGCGGAGCATCACCGGCTGGTCCAGCAAGCCAAGGCCGCCGCCCGCGAAGAGCGCGAGGCGACTCGCACGCGCCTCGGTGCTCGCAGCCGGTTCACCTGGTGGTTTCGGCGACAAGACAAGGCGGCACACGCGCCAAACACCTCGGTTTCTCGGTCGACGCTCTGACACAAGGCTGCGAGGACCCCGCTATCATCGGGGGCCGGAGGAAATGCCATGTCCAACGGCTCCCCTGATGCGGGTGCGATCCCGCCAGACGCGTTGCGGTGCCCGAACATCCATAGCACCGCGGCCGACCTCGCAACGAGCATCAACCCGAATCCGCACTGCGCGGGACGGTGCAGGTTGCTCAAGGGGCATCCCCACCCTGGAGGACGCACGAAGGCATTGGGTTCTCTTGGCGCGGCGGCCGCGGGAGCACTCGGCGCAGAGGCTTCGGAATTCCTGGGCGTTTGGGAGTACAACCCGGGCAGGTGTTGCAAGTGCGAGGTGTGCCACCGGTGGGTCAGGGATTGGGGTATGACGGGCTAGCCCCTGGACGACCTGTCCCACTGACGAGGGTCCATCGCGTGGGCTCCGGCGGGTCATAGACACAGAAGGTTCCGGTGCGCACCGATCGACGCAGGTGACGTCCAAATGCCTCATGTGCATCCTCGGCGCGGGTCATCGCCTCGCGGATCCTCCAGGTCACCGCCTTGCGGGCTCGCTCCGCCGGGTCAATCGCCCGCCGTGTGCGGCCATGCAGCCCCACGGACGAACGCAGCTCAGCGAGCAGAAACGCGCGTTCGTCCCGGGCTCGCTCCGCTCGCACCGGGTCGTTTGCCGCGGACGCATCCGACAGTTCGTCTTCGAGGTCGCGCAGGCGTGACCGATACTGCTCACGTGCTTCGGGGTCGAGCACGGCTCCCGCGTCGCCCTCTACTCCAAATCCCTCCGAGATGCTGGTGAGGTGTCCGCCGGATGGCGTGCGGGCTCCGATGAGATCCACAGCGGCGATCTCGGTTCCGTCCGCCGCCATCAGCCGCGCGATGTCGTGGAGTCCCTTGGTGTCCTTGAGGCGTGCGGTGGTCTCACCGTAGCGCACCGACCAGAAGTCTCCTTCGAGGACGAACTCATTGCTTGTTTCCACCCGAGTCGGCTCGGAGACACTCGTTAGAGGCGTCAGCTCCGCGCGCAAAACATTGACTCGCCGGCGCAGCCGCACCGCGCCAGGTCGCGCTGGCTCGCTGTCCACTAGCTGCCGGGCATCGAGCCATGTCCATGCCTGGCTGGACATGTCCGCACTGGCGAGAATGTCATTCGTTTCGGCCGCCGAAAGCAATGAGGCCGCGTCAGCGGCCGCGGCGGCAACGCCTGCACTGACCGGCATGTCCAGGAGCGTCCCTTTGGAACGGAGTCCGAGTGCGAAACGAAGCGCTCTGGTCCACGTATCGTCCGTGCCTGCAACATCGAAGGCGGCTGTGAGTGCACCCGGGGCGCCGATCATCGCACCCTGCTGGCGCCGCGCCTCGCGTTCTCCCCACGCCCGCCAACGATCGGTGGGGACTTCGCTCACCGCGGTTGCCACAACCGCTACGGACGCTCCTGGCCGACGTGACGCGAGTGAGTTCGTGGCTACCGACCCGCTGGGCATCAGACCGGCGGCTGCATGCGGCGCCCCCGGAAGATGCAGCTCCACATGGGTCTCGCGGGCGATGCGCGCGATGAGCGTGATGCCCGCACGCCCGGCGTCGGCAGACGCGCTGGAGAGCTCTGCCGATGCTGCATCCATTTCCCCCGCGGCCGCACGAGCGCGTGCGAGCAGCAGGCGAGTCCACAGCTCCTCCCATCTGGATTTGGCGCGGCCGAACGTCGCGGAGGAGTGTTTGAGCATGCGGATCGCCTCGTCGACCCGCCCCGACTGTAGCGCGATCGCACCCTCAGCGCGCTCCCGATACGGCTCTCGCGCGGGTCCCGCGAAGCTGTGTGCGCCGGAGAGAAGCTGCTCGGCTTCGTCGATGCGCATCGCGGCGACATACGCGCGGACGCCGGCGTCAGAGACCACCGCGCCGACGCCGGTACTGCTGAGGCTGGCGATCGCCGCGTGCGCTTTCCCAGCGGCGGCTGCAGCGTCGCCCTCCACGATGTCGAGCGTCACGGCTAGCGGAAGGAGCAATTCCAATATGGCGGGACTCGCCGACTCGACTGGAGGTAGCAACGAGCGTGCCGCGACGAGCTCGTCTGCTGCGAGGTGAGCGGCTGCGCGCAGCAGGGTCGCGCCCTCAGCGATGTGCTCTTGACCGGCGCGGCGAGCCAGCTTCTGCGCTCCCTCGACGAGCACGACACACCTCGCCACGTCGCCTTGATCGAACGCAACGGTCGCTTCGATGCAGCCGGCCACCGCCTCATCGGCCGGAGACATACCGGGCACCCTTCGAAGTCTGCTGAGCAGTGCTGGTACCTCGCCATGGCGTAAAGCGCGGATGAGGACATCCATCTCGAGTCGCAGCGCTGCCGCCGCGATCCAGTGCATCTGCCTCGCCTCCGCCTCATCGCAACTTTGCTGCAGCACCCGTAGACCCGCGTCGGTGGCGTCTTGATCGGCCATTGCCGCACCAAGGTACGCGCCCGCCCAGATGCGCACCGCGTCGGCGTTGGCGGACTCGGCCGCGGCGATGGCGTGGCGTGCCATGGCGATGGTTCCCGCGTCGTCACAGCGGCTCCATCGTAGGCGCGAGAGCCTGAGATACACCATTGCGAGGTCCTCGCCGGGACCGAGTGGCGTTAGCATCGCCAGAGCAGCCAGGTACTCCGCCTCTTCTTCGACATCGCGACCCTGGTCATGCAAGCATCCCCCGAGCAGGTGCTTGCATCGTGCCACCAACGCCTTGTCATCGCTTCGTACGAGAACAGTGATCGCCTCGCGCAGGCAGCGTTCAGCAGCAGACGGTTGACTGCTGCGCCACAAGGACTCGCCGAGTCGACACAGCACACGGCCTCGAAGCGCCGGGTCACTGATGTGCGGCAGCACGCGCCTGTAGACCTCGACCGCAGTCAGTGCGGCGAAGCTCGTCATTGCTTCGTCTGCAGCTACAAGGAGCACCGGCACGGCGTCGTCGATCCTCCCTCCCTGCAGAAGGTGGCTTCCCACCTCCACCGCGGACGCCTGTGCGTTGCGCAGAACGTCGGCCACGCGAAGGTGCAGCTCGTCGCGATGCGGCGACAGGATCTGGTCGTACACGGCTTCCTGTATCAGCGCATGGCGGAAGCGGAAGCGCCCCCGTGCGTCCGTGTCGGCCTCGAGCATTTGGTCCTTCACCAATTCGTCAAGCGCCGAGCGGACTGCGGCGCTGCCCAGGTCGGTGACGGCCGCCAACACGCTATAGCTGAAGGATCTTCCGAGCACCGACGCGGCATAGAGCACCGATGCCTTCTGCTCATCGAGTCGGTCCAATCGCAACAGGACAACCTCCGCAACAGCCCGTGGAATCCGGAGCTGCGTGAGCGGCTTACGATCCCAGCCGTGTTCAGAGCGGAAGACGTCGCCGCGATCGATCGCCTCACGGAGCATTTCTTCGAGCGCGAGTGGGCTGCCCTCCGTGCGTTCGTAGATGTAGTCGCGAAACTCCTCGGACACCTCGTCGTCGAGAATTGCCTGCGACATGGCGCGAACGTCGGCGCGTTTCAACGGAGCCAGCTCAACGAAGTCGGCGAGGCCGCCTCGACGCCATCCCTGCACCGTCGAACGCAGCGGATGACGGCGGTGCAACTCGTCGCTGCGATACGTCGCGAGCACGAGAAAGGGGAGGCTTGGGGCGCGGCGGGCGAGATAGTCGACCAGGTCACGCGTTGCGGGATCGGACCATTGCAGGTCTTCGACGATGAGCAGTAAAGGACCGCCTTCGCTCAGCGCGCACAGGAGCATGACGATGGACTCGAAGAGGCGCAGCGTGCCGTCGCCTCCTGGGCTGTATGCCAGGGCTCGGGGATCGCTCACCATCTGCGGAAAGAGGCGACCCAGGTCGGTGGCTGCCGGTCCCACCAACTTGCGCACACGCACGAGGTCCGAGCGTGCGAGCCGATTGCCGGCCGCCTCGAGCAGCGGCAAATACGGGATCGCGACGTCCGTCGGCGCACAGCCCCCGCGGAGCGATGTAAAGCCGAGCTTGGCGGCGCACCCCTGGACCTCGCTGGTCAGCCGGGTCTTTCCCATCCCGGCATCCCCGGCGATGACCACAAAGCGACCATCCGCTCGCGCGGCGTCGATCAATGCGTCCTCCACAGTGGCCAGCTCGGTCTCGCGGCCGACTAGGATGGGACAGAGGGTGCGCTCCGTCACTGTCGTCGCAACGTCTAGACCTCCTGAGCCCTCGATCAGCCAGGGTACTCAAACCCCGATCCCCCGTCCACAACACCGTAGGGCCGAGCTGAGAATGCGGTTATTTGCTCCGCGCCTCCTTCCCGATGGGTTAGCACCGGCGCCCTGCCCCGGGGGCCGGCCAGCGGCTCGCGATGATCTCGCGTACCTGGGGATCGCGCCAATGGCCGCGGATCTCACCGGATCCGCCGCCCGCGAAACAGAGTCGGTCAGAGTCCCGGAATATAACCAACGCTGGTATGGGTCCGCCGCATACTTGCGCTAATCGTCGATCGAAGCCATGCTCGCGTAACGCTCGCCCGCAGTGGCGCCAACGGGCGCAGCCGCCTCCAGCGCCGCCACATCCTGGGCATCCAACGAGAGGTCGATGGACGCGACGTTCTCTTCGAGGTAGCGCACGCGTTTCGTTCCCGGGATCGGCACTACGTCCTCACCCTGGCGCGCCACCCAGGCGAGCGCAACCTGAGCGGCGGTCGCTCCATGGCGTTGTGCGACCGCCTCCACGGCGTCGACGATGACCAGGTTGCGCTCGATGTTCTCTGGTTGGAATCTTGGGTAGCGGCCGCGATTGTCGCCGGGCGTGAACTCCCAGGAGCGGAAACGTCCGGTGAGGAAACCGCGGCCGAGCGGGCTGTAAGCCACAAAGCCGATGCCAAGTTCGCGGGTGGTGGCGAGAAGCTCACGCTCGGGATCGCGACTCCACACTGAGTACTCGGTCTGGAGGGCGGTGATCGGGTGGACGGCGTGGGCGCGCCGGATGGTATCGGGCGCGGCCTCGGAGAGTCCGAGATGGCGAACCTTACCCGCGAGTACCAGTTCGGCCATGGCCCCGACCGTCTCCTCGATCGGCACCTTGCGGTCGACGCGGTGCTGGTAGTAAAGGTCGATCACATCCACGCCGAGGCGTTGCAGGGAGGCGTCGCAGCACGCCCGAACGTACTTCGGGTCGCCGCGAACGCCGAGGAAGTCGCCCTTCTCGTTGCGGACGTTGCCGAACTTGGTGGCCAACACCACCTCGCCGCGCCGCTTCGCGATGGCACTGCCAACGAGGCGCTCATTGGTCCATGGGCCGTACATGTCGGCGGTGTCGATGAAGGTGACGCCGAGATCAAGCGCGCGATGGATGGTGGCAATCGACTCCGCGTCATCGGCAGGTCCGTACGCATCCGACATCCCCATACAGCCGAGCCCCTGTGCGGAGACGACCAGTCCCTGTCCCAGAACGCGAGATTTCATAGCGCTCATCCCAATGCGAGCGGTTCACTCATGAGGTCGGAGTCGATGCCTCGGGTGAGCGGGTAGTTTGGCAGCGTGGGGAGGTCAGGCATCAGGCGTGGCCGAGATGCTAGCTCGCGACGTCCTGAGGGCATGCCCGAGAGCAAGGCGAGTGTGACTTGGGACTCGGGAAGGTGTGATGTACGAGATATTGCATCTGAGACGCGGAATATCGTATCTTGCGGCTCGTGCCACAGATCATGGTCATCCACGAGGCTCCGTCGACGCTGGAGCCGATCGACCTTCATCGCCATAGCCTCACCGAGCAGGTCTATGACGCCATCAGGGACGCGATCGTTTCCAAGGCCCTGCCCCCTGGTATTCGGCTGTCCGAGGCTGCGCTGGCCGAGAAGTTCGGAGTGAGCAAGACCCCTGTGCGAGAGGCGTTGTTGCGGCTTGGGGCCGTCGGACTGGTGGAGAGCGAGGCCAGCGGCACCCGCGTGGTGACGCCGTCTCGAGATCGCATCCGTCACGCCTACGAGGTTCGGGGCGGCCATGAGTTCACCGCCGCCCGGCTGGCGGCAGCCCGGGCTGGACGCCGCGAGGTCGCCACGCTGCAGCGTGTCGCAGAGCAGTCGGTGGTCAGCGCGGAGGCTGGTGATGCCCTGGGTTTCCGCGAGTTCGACGCGCGTTTCCACCGCGGGGTCGCGGGGGCGGCGTCGAACCCATTGCTCACGCAGCTCGTGGAGAACAGCTTTTCCCTCACCTGGGCCCTGCGCCGTCGCGATGTCCCGGTCACCGGCGACTCGATCGATTGCGCTCGCCAGCACGTGAGCATCGCCGGCGCGATTCGTGAGCACGAGGCGCAGCGAGCGTCGATGGAGATGCTGGCTCACATCGAGAAGGTGATGAACATGGTGCTCGATGCCCTGAAGGACGAAGCACAAACCGCCGTCTGACACCCGCTGATTGGTCGCGCCTGGGTGTCTGCCCGGCGCACACGACGTACGGCAAAAGGGGAAACAATGCTCAGTACAGGGATGCGGCTCCGTTCGTGGACACTGGCTATCGGGCTCTGTGTCGGAGTGGCCGCGTGCGGCACGCCAGCACCGACCTCGAGCAGCAGCACGACCAAGGGGCCACTCACGATCGGCATCTCCGTCTCGCTGACCGGCGACTTCTCGAACACGGGCAAGGCTGCCCAGCTCGGATACCAACTTTGGGCCAGCCAGATCAACGCGAAAGGCGGGATCCTCGGCCGCCAGGTGCAGCTGTCGTTCGCGGATGACGCCAGCAGTCCGACTCAGGTCGTCACCAACTATCAGAACTTCATCAGCCGTGACAAGGTCGATCTTGTGTTCGGACCGTACTCGAGCCTGCTGACGCTCGCGGCTGCGAAAGTCGCCAACCGCTACGGCTACGCATTCGTGGAAGGTGCAGGCAACGGGCCGTCCGTATTCGCTGCGCATCTGCCCAATCTCATCGACGCCGGACCGGCGACCGCTATCAACGGGGCCCAGGTCTGGGGCGACTACATCCTGTCGCTACCCGCAGACCAGCGACCGAAGACGGCGGCATACCCGTCCCTTGACGATCCGTTCTCGCAGCCGGCGGCCGCTGCGCTGCAAGCCCGTTTCGAAGCTGCGGGGATCAAGACGGTCTACTCGCAAACCTATCCGGCTGAGACCACCAGTCTCGGCGGCGTCATCGCGAAAGTTGCGTCCGCGAATCCCGATATGGTGGTGAGCGGCTCGCAGGATGCCGACGGCTGGGCCCAGGTGCAGGCGATGATTCAGCAGAAGTTCAACCCGAAGTTCCTGTTCATGACGAACGGTCCCGAGAACCCGGTTGACTTTCCCAAGAACGTCGGCGCACAGAATACCCAGGGCATCTTCACCTCCGACGTGTGGACGTATAGCGCTCCGATCCCCGGCAACAGCGCCTTCGTGCAGGCCTACATCGCAAAGTATGGTGGCACTGCGAGCCAGATCGACTCGACCTCGGCTCAGACCTACGCGGTGGGCCAACTGATCGAGGCGGTCGCCGCCAAGACCGGCAAGATAGACAACCAGACGATCATCTCCACCTTGCACCAGGGCAGCTATCAGACCGTCGTGGGCATCGTCAGTGTCGACCAGTACGGCGCTCCGAAGGGGAGCCAGTTCCTCGAGGAGTGGATCGGGGGCAAGCTCACCATCGTCTACCCGCCGAGCATCGCCGAACAGGCGCCGGTCATCCCCAAGCCGACCTGGCCATAGTCGAGTAGCGGGGGAAGATATCCCGTGCATCTCCTCGTCCAGGCGATCATCCTCGGGGTCCTGACGGGCGGCCTGTACGCACTGATGACCAGCGGGCTGACCCTCACATTCGGCACCATGCGCATCATCAATATGGCGCAGGGGGTGTTCGTCGTGTGCGGTGCCTACATCGCGTTCACGCTGTTCAACTACCTGCATATCGACCCGTTCCTGTCGATCCTCGTTTCGACACCACTGCTATTCGCCATCGGTTTCACACTCCAGACGTTCCTGCTCAAGCCGATTCGGCACGACGCGCACCGGTTGTCGCTGCTGATGACCTGGGCGATGGCGATAGGCCTCGAGGGCATTCTCAGCTTCATCTTCGGCACCGACTTTCGCGGCATCCTCACTACGTATCAGAACAGCTCGTGGACGATCGCCGGATACGAGATCCCCGTGGTGCGGGCGCTTGCCTTCGCGCTTTCGGTGGCGATCCTGGTTGGCATGTACCTGCTCCTCACCCGGACCAAGTTCGGCCGGTCGGTGCGCGCCGTCTCGCAGCGCGAGTCGGCTGCGAAGCTTCTTGGTGTCAACACCGATAGGACCGCCGCGCTCGCCTTCGGCCTCGGCGCTGCCACTGCCGGCGCGGCCGGCGCGATGTTTGGCCTCGTCAGCAGCTTCGATCCGGCAAGTCACTACGATCTGATCGGGCGACTCCTGGCCATCTGCGTCATCGGCGGTCTCGGGAGCAACGCGGGGGCCATCGCCGGCGCCGTAATCCTGGCCCTCTCCGAGTCAGTGGTCCAGGCTGAGTTCTCGCCGGCCTGGTCGTCGGTGCCGTTTTACGTGCTGCTGATCATCGTTCTCATCGCCCGTCCCCAAGGACTCTTTGGTGTGCGCACCCGGGGCGCCATTTGAAGCGTCAGGCACGCGCTCACCGTGGACTGCTTGTCGGCCTGAGCGTGATCGCCCTACTCGCGCTTTTCCCGTTCAGCGGCGCCGAGAGCTGGATCGTCAACATCGGCATCTTCACCCTGATGTATGCCGTGCTCGGCTCGGCATGGAACCTCATTGGCGGATACACAGGGTATGTGTCGCTCGGCAGCGTTGCCTTCTTCGGGCTCGGTGCTTATGGGCTGGCCCTGACGTTTCAGCACATCGGCATTGGCAACGGCTTTCTGCCTTTCGCTCTGGTCCCCCTCATCGGAATCGCTGTGGCGATCATCAGCTTGCCGATCGGTTGGATTGCCTTCAGGACACGCGGCCTGCCCTTCATCATCGTCACGATTTCACTGGTCATCATCCTGCAGTACATGGCGCTGAACCTCACCGACGTCACGGGCGGAGCGCCCGGCCTTCAGGTGCCCCAGGCGCCCTTCCCCCCAGGGACGTACGAGGAGTACTTCTACTGGGCGATGCTCGTCGTCTTTGCGGTGACGCTGCTGGCTTGTGCCTACGTGCGACGGAGCCGGTTGGGCCTGATGATGTTCGCCGTACGTGAGGACGAGGACAAGGCCCGCGGCCTCGGCGTGGCGACATCGGTCCCGAAGTACGCCGCCTTCGCTGGCTGCGCCGCCTTCTCCGCGATGGCTGGGGCGGTGTGGGCCTACTACCTGTCGACGGTGTATCCCCAGTTTGCCTTCGACGGCGAATTCCTCGCCATGGGCATCATCCTCGTCGCCTACCTCGGCGGCATCGGGACTCTCTGGGGACCATTCGTCGGCGCCCTGATCCTCACCCCTGCTCAGCAGTACTTTGCATATTCGCTCGGCGGCAGTCAGCTGTACCTGATCGCATACGCTGCCGTCTTCATCGTGGTGATGCTGTTCCTGCCACGGGGCGTGATGACAACCTTTGCCGACCGAGCGCTCCGCCGCAGTCGCCGCCGAAAGCAGGTGGTCGAAGAGCTGGCAACTGCGGAGTCGGAATCGCCGCGCGACGCACCCAGTCCGGTCGTGGCACGATGAACGTCGACGGACCGCTCCTGGAAATCGACGGGTTGAGCAAGCGCTTCGGCGGCATTGTTGCGGTCGACGGCTGCTCGTTCAGCGTGGAGCGCGGGAGCATCACGGGCTTGATCGGGCCCAACGGCTCGGGCAAGACCACCGTGCTCAACATGCTCAGCGGCTATCTGGCGAGCGATACTGGTTCGATTCGTTTCGACGGGAAGCGGATTGCCCGTCCCGATCCGACCACGATGTACCGCGGGGGCATGAGCAGGACGTTTCAACGCGCCCGCGTTCTGCCCGAGATTGATGTTCTCGACAACCTTCTCGTGGCCGCGCCGAAGCGCGGCCTGGCGGTGTGGGGGATGTCGAAGGCCAACCGGGCAACTGTGGATTACGCGATGACTCTTCTCGAAGAGTTCAAGCTGACCCGCCTTGCCGAAGCCAAGGCAGGCGAGCTTTCCTATGGCCAGCAGAAATTGCTGGAGTTCGCGACCGTGCTCATGGGTCAGCCTCGGCTGGTGCTGCTGGACGAGCCCACCGCCGGTGTCAACCATGTCATGGTCGATCTCATGACCGAACGTATTCGCCAGTTCCATGCGAAGGGCCTGACCTTCCTGATCGTCGAGCACAACATGGAATTCGT
>PNBE01000073.1 GCA_003135895.1 Candidatus Dormiibacterota bacterium | reverse complement strand
GGCCTGGCGGGAAGGGGGGGATTCGAACCCCCGGAGGGACTTAAGATCCCTCACCCGCTTAGCAGGCGGGCGCTTTCAGCCTCTCAGCCACCTCCCCAGGCCGGGGCCAGTATATGTCGTGTCCGGCTCGCGACCATATGCAATCTGTCCCCTCGTAGAGTAGGGCCGTGGTCCATGCACGGAGGGGGACCGCCGCAATCGTCGCCCTCGGGATGGGCGCCGTCGCACTGGCCGCTGTCCCGGTCACGGCCGAGGC
Organism: Candidatus Dormiibacterota bacterium; assembly: GCA_003135895.1. Lineage (GTDB taxonomy): Bacteria > Chloroflexota > Dormibacteria > Aeolococcales > Aeolococcaceae > Palsa-851. The sequence goes on along the minus strand of PNBE01000073.1, from coordinate 2,891 downwards.
GGCGATGTTCCGGCTGCCCGTCGGAACCCAGCGCATGCAGATGCCACTTGACTGCGAGGCATCGTCGCTGACCATCGCGCTGGCGTCGGTTGGCGTGCATACAACCCAGCAGTACGTGCAGGGCCACTTCCCCACCGACACGCGCGCCCCGGTGCTCGGCGCCGACGGCCTCCCGGCGCAGTGGGGCGACCCGTACACCGCTTTCGTCGGCCACGTCATGGGTTCGGAGCCGGGCAGCAATCCGCACTGGGCCACGTACGCGGGCTGGGGTGCCTACGCGCCGGTTGTCGCTCACGCCGCGGAAGCCCTGGGCGTCCCCGTGGCGTCGCAGCTCACTGGCTGGAATCCGCAGGCGCTGTATGCCGCGGTCGAGGCCGGGCACCCGGTCCTGGTCTGGACGACGGTCAACTACTCGTCACAGACCGGCCGCACCTGGACAGGGTGGGACGGCCGGACGGTGCCGTGGACCGAGGCCGGCCATGTCGTGGTGCTCATGGGCGTGAACACGACGGCCGGGACGCTCGAGTTCAGCGACCCGCTGACCGGCGGGTATAACGGCGCGACCATGGCGCAGTTCGCCCGAACCTTCACCATCTACGGCAGCATGGCCATCGTTATCGAGCGCGTCGCGCATGCCACGACGCCGCCTGTCGGCGTACGCCACGTTGTGCCGGCGACCCACCACCCCGTCCTCGCCAACCCGGTGCCGATGGCGCACGCCATGCCGTGGTTCCCGATACACCACGTACGCATCCCGAACCCATCCAGTGCGGAGGACAGCGCTGGTGTGGCCGCGGCGAGTCTCGGTGTCCTGGCCGGCGTGACCGCGGCCCCGACGCAGAGCTTTGGTGGCATCGCTCTCTTGATCGCCGTCGCCTCCCTGGCTATTGCTGCGGGCGGCGTGCTTGCTCTGCGCACGCGAAGGCGACGGCGTCAATGCGCTGGGTGACGTTCAGCCACTCGAAGCACCCTGCCGAGCGCACCGGCATCCTGGTCGACGGACGTATCCACGCGTCGGCGCCGGGCACCACCCTGCTCAGCCTGCTCGGTGATGATGGGACGCGGCTCGCGGCGGAGGGCGAGGCCCTCCGCAGGGATCCGGCTGACGTGTTCGAGCTCGACGCCGTGCAGGTCCAGGCGCCGATCCCAACGCCTCCGACGGTTCGCGATTTCTATGCGTTCGAGCAGCACGTGCGCACGGCGCGCCAGCGACGCGGCCTCGAGATGGACCCTGAGTGGTATGAGTTGCCCGTCTTCTACTTCAGCAATCCCTACGCCATCTGCGGCCCTGACGTTGACGTCGCGATTCCGCCGGGTGGTGCGGAGATGGACTACGAGCTCGAGGTTGCGGCGGTGGTCGGCATGGGTGGCGCAGACCTCGATCCCGAGGAGGCGGAGCGCAACATTGCCGGTTATTGCGTGATGAACGACTGGAGTGCTCGTGACATCCAGCGACGGGAGATGAAGCTGAGCATGGGCCCGGTGAAGGGCAAGGACTTTGCGACATCGGTCGGACCGGTGTTGGTCACGCCGGATGAGCTCGAGGACACGCGACGCAACAAGAGCTATGACCTCGAGATGACCGCAAGCGTCAACGGCGTCGAGTACTCGCGCGCGTCGCTTGCGGACATCTTCTGGAGCTTCGGCGAGATGCTGGCGTATGCATCGCGCGGCACTCGGGTCGAGCCGGGAGACGTGATCGGTTCGGGGACGTGCGGCACGGGTTGTATCCTCGAACTGTCCATGGTGCACGGCATCGATCGATACCCCTGGCTGCAGCCGGGTGACGAGGTCGAGCTGAGCGTCGAACGGTTGGGGAAACTCCGCAATCGTGTGGTTGCGGGTGCGGCATTGCGGCCGTTGCGATGAGCACAGCCGACGGCTACCTCGCACGTCTGGACGCCGTCGAGGCCAGGCTCGCCGCTGCGGCAGCGACCGAGCCGCCCCACGGCGCGCTGACCGGTGCGGATCCCGAAAGCGGCGATCGATGGGACCGCGGCCAGGTCTGGGCGCATCTCTCGGAATTCATCCCGTACTGGATCATTCAGGCCGGGCCGGTGCTGCGTGGCCAGCCGTCCGGCGAGCCCGTGCCGTTCGGGCGGACCAAGGGCGACCCGGAGCGCGTTGGGGCCATAGAGCGTGATCGACATGAGCCCGTGTCGGTGCTGTGGGCGGACACCCGCGGCGAGATCGCCGCTCTCCGTGGTTTCCTCGCTGCCATGCAACCCGACCAGTGGGAGATCCGCGGACAGCACCCGACGCGCGGGCCGATGACCGTTGACGAGCTGGTCGAGATGTTCCTGGTCGGCCACCTCGAGGAGCACGCCGATCAACTCGAGGGGATGAGGCCGGCCTCCGCCTAGCGGTGCTTGCTACGCCGGTGCCGCCGCGGGGGCACTGCGGGAACGACCTCTGACTCGGTCGCCGGAGGTGGAGCATCGACCAGACCTGCGGCCTCGAGCGCCCCGGGCTCGTCCATCCAGCTTCGAGCCTGGACACGCGGTCGGCGAAACAGGCGGGTCAGACGGCGATCGGCGTTGCGACGGAATGTTTCTGCCTCGCTGACTGTGAACGTCGGGAGATACGGCGGAACCTCCGCGCCTGCACCGGTGGGCCCGACCCCATCTGGGTAGGGTCGATTGGTCCCGATCGCTGGGTCCTGGTTCGGCTCCCCTCTGAGGCCGTACCAGAAGAGCAGGCCCAGGAACGCGAGGATGCAACCGACGAAGACGACGAGCGTGACCACGTCAGCCATGGTCACCCTCTGCAGCCGCCTCGTCAATGCAACGAGTGAGCCCAGGATCCGGCGGAGGGCCGCACAGCGGTGTCACCGGGGAAGCGGTCGCCGCTTAGACTGACCTGAGCCCAGCGCGGAGGGATGCCGGAGCGGT
>PNBE01000010.1 GCA_003135895.1 Candidatus Dormiibacterota bacterium | reverse complement strand
GCCGTGGCTTGCTTCCCGTCCGGTCCGTCACCGCTGACACCGGTGCCGGCCAGGGTGACGATCTGCGAAACCGGCCGCGCCGCGACGCTGGGGTGCCGAAGAACGAGCACCAGGAGCGCCGCGACCACAACGGCCAGGCCCGAGGCTCCAACGATGAGATAGCGACGACGATTTCGCCTGCTTTCGATCGTGGGCCGACCCTCGGGCCAGGTCACTCTGAAGAGCTGTATCTCTCCTGGCACCCCTTTGAGCGGGCGAGCTCCGAGGTCGATGAACCCGTACTCGGAGCCTCTGACGACGTCGCGGATCGTGCTGCTGACCAGCACCTCCCCAGCACCGGCCTGTGCGCAGACGCGGGCTCCGATGTGTACGGCGATGCCTCCCAGCTTGGCGCCCGTATTCTCAACCTCGCCCATGTGAATGCCGGAACGGACCTCGAGGCCCTTGGTCCGCACCTCCTCGGAGAGCGTGCGGGCGCAGGCAATCGCATCAGCCGGATGATCGAACACGGCGAAGAAGCCATCGCCGGCGTCATCGATTTCGCGACCCCGTGTCCTGCGAAGCGCTCCCCTCACCATGGCGCGATATGTGGCCAGCAAGTCCCGCCACTGGCGGTCGCCGATTCTGGCTGCCAACTCGGTCGACGACACGATGTCGGTGAAGAGCACGGTTGCCAGTCGCCGGCCAGAGCGGCTGGCCCTGGAATGCATGGTCGGTATTCTCTGCTGGTCGGCCGTGCGACAGGAAGATCGCGATACAGCGGCGGCGCCGAATGAGGCTCCGGTCGGCCATTCCCGGCGTCACTGTCCGTTTTGGCAAGGATGACGCATCCCGCTCGAGTTCCGGGCGTGGGCATCGATCCGGAAGTCGCCGGCCCGGCGTGCCTTCTCGCTCGGCCCTGTCCGGCGGCCTGCAGCACGCACTCGAAGAGCGCGCGCGACGTGCTGAAGGTGACGCTGGCGGCGGGCCTACGACCGCGGTGGTGAAGAGCCCGCGCGGGGGCCGCGACGCTAGGCTCGGGGGCGCTCGCGGAACGTCAGCCGCCGGTGACATTTGAGTCCGCAGGAGTTGTGACGGGTCGCCGCTGCGCACGCATGAACCAGCGCACGTTGGACCAACACCGTCGTAGCCATGGCTTCGCACCCCGCGTGCGGATTCGACTCTACGCCGCGATTGCCACACGCACCAGCGACGGATATCGCGGAAAAGGGGTGAATGTTTCGGCGCGAGTCGCGGCACACGCCGATGGCGACGAAATCCTGGTGAGCCACGACACGGTTGCGCCGCTAGGCGATCAGTACGAGCTCTCGGTACCCCGCAGCATCGCTCTCAAGGGCGTATCCGGTGAGGCCAGCGTCGTATCGCTTCGCTGGCAATAGCTCGGGGTGACCGCCGAATACCGAAAATGAACTCGGGAGGTATTGTCGATCAGCAAGCGCCGGCGACTCTATTGCGAGAGACTGGCTTAGTTGATGACGATGATCGGGAGAGCGCGAATCAGTGTCAACCAGCCGGATGTGCGAGGCAGATCGGGTGTTCCCAAGAACCAGGCAATTGCCTCGTTATTGCGAACGGTAACCAGCGGTTTGGTCTAGGAGACGCGGATCAGGTATCCGGCAACCGGCTCTGCCTTTCCCTTCAGCGAGAGCTGCCGGAGTTCTGCGCCAGCACAGGCATCGAATGCCGCAGCGTGCGTGGCTGCGCACAGCAAGACCTCGCCGCCTTTCGTTTGCGCTTGAAGACGAGCAGCGGTGTTCGTCACGTCGCCGAGAGCGGTGAAATCCTTGAACCCGCCGCCGCCGACGTTGCCGACATACTCCTCGCCGGAACAGATGCCGACACCGACATCGAGCCAGTTGCCCTCCGGTGTTCCGTAGCCCATTGCATGAAGGAGCGAACGCGCAGCGTCCACGGCCTTGCGCGGATACCCTGGTCCTGCCAGCCCAGGGACGAACAACGCCATGACCTCGTCACCGGCGATCTGGCCGAGGACAGCCTCGTTGGCGAGCAGGGCGCGCGACGCAGCCGCATAGAAACGGTTGAGCAGTACGGTCACCTCAACACTCGATGTCCGCTCGGTGAGAGACGTGTAGCCGCGGACGTCCGCGAAGAGCACACTGATCGGTACGACCGCGCCACCTTCAGGTGCGGATTCGATGCAGCGAGCGCAGATGTTCGGGTTCTTGCGCGATGGCGCGTAGCCGACGCGACGAAACGTACCCGCGTAGGGGCCGCGGAATGGGGCGTTGCAGAACTTGCAGCGCCAGGGACTGGGGACGAGCGCAAAGAGCCGTCGGCCGAGGCGAGGCATCATCGCCATGGGGGTCTCGCCGCGAAGGATGCCGCGCCAGCGGTCATCCATCGGTATCACAGGCGGCCCTGGCTTGACATCGTCGACAGAGCTATCCACAATCACGCCGAGATGGAGAGGCCTCTTGGGGCCGTTGCAGCACTACTCACATGGCTGAGTTGGATGACCATCTGCCCTGCGCTCGGATTCCCTACGGTCGGGACAGCCGCCATGGTCAACCGGGCGATCTTCGGGACGATCGACCCCAGCTTTTGGGTCGGCTGGATCATCATGATCGCGGCCCTCGTTGGCGCAATCGCCGTGTTCTTCATCCTCGAGACGGCGCACCTCGTGCGGGTGAGTATACGAACCGGCGTGATCTACGGTGCCGCACTGTGGCTCTTCGCCGGCATTGTCATCATGCCCCTCATCGGGATCATTGAGAAGCCTCCGTCCGTCATCGTCAATGTCCCAGTAATTCCACAAGCGGATCCGATGCAGGCGACGGTGATGATGTACAGCCTTGGCCCCCTTGCCTCGGTGGCAGCCTTGATCGCCTGGGTGCTCTTCGGCGCAATCCTCGGCGCGACGGGGAGCGCACAGCAACGGCGCGACATTGCCCCTATCGGGGCTGCGGCACGATGATGCGGCGTTGCTCGGTCGCAGCCATAGTTGCGGGCCTCTCGTTAACGGTGGGGTGCTCGCCGGCGGCGCAAGTACACGCGACGAACTCGACGCTCTCCGGTGTCACCGTACAGACGCTGGCTCAAAGTCAGCTAACCAACCTGCCCGCGGCCACGGTCTTCCTCAACATCCTCGAGTTCCGCCAGCTCCCCGGTGCAGCCTATGGGCCGCATGGCCACGTGCCCGTCTTCGTGTACACGCTGCACGGCACCGCCACCATCTCGTCTCCTTCAGCTCCAACGAGGTCGGTCAGTCCTGGCGACGCGGCTTTCATTCCAGCGCTCGTGCCGGCCATCACGCAGAACAATGTCGATGGACGAATCGTCGCCGGCGCCATCGCCGTCGGCCTGATCGTCGTCACCATCCTTCTCTGCGCCGCGACGTGGCTGCGCGGCGGTTTTCGACGCGTGATCATCGCGGTGCTGTCGCTCTCGCTCGTTGCCGGAGGTGCTTTGGTACTGACTGGCGCGACGGCGAATGACTATTACTTCATCGCTGTCCGTTCTGCGTCGGAGCGCCCCCGGCCGATGCCGGTACCCTATGGCAGAGTTGTCCTTAATTCACCCGACGTGAACCCCGTGCCGGCGGCCCCGTATATCGAGACACTCAGCGCGATCACCGTACCTTCAGGTGCCCGATATGACGCTCGCGACGTGCTGGGACCGGAGATGATCATCGTTGTCACGGGCTCCGCCTCGGTCCAGGTTGGTGGCGAGACCCAGCAGCTCGGCCGTGGTGAGGCGGCCTTCGCTCAGTCCGGGAAGGAATTAGCGATCGACAATCCGGGAAGCGATACCCTCCAGGTACTTCGCTTTGCCGTTACGTAGCTCTCAGCCGCCTGCGGCGTAGGAGCTTGCCGACCCTCCCGACGCCCTCGGCGTTCTCAAGCCGGCTTCTCCTTCAGGGCGTGGCGATGGGCGAAGGTGGGCGGCACCGGTCCCCACAACAACGGGTGTCTCGATCGCCGCGAGCACCTCAAACGTGCACCATCCCGAAGTGCCCCGCGCCGTAAGGACGCCCGCCGCGCTTCAGCCTTCAGACCGGTGGCCGCTTCTCGGCCTCGCGGAGCAGCGCGCACAGCTTGATCAGCAGCTTATATGCGAGCTGTGGATGTTCCATTATGAGGGGCTTGAACTCCCAAGGCGGCAGCGATAGCGTGCGAAGTTGCGACTCTGCTTTCACCGATGCGCTCCTCGGCCCACCATCGATGACCGCGATATCCCCGAACGTCTCGCCCGGACCGAGCGTGCGGAGTTTACGGCCGTTCGTACTCACGGTCGCCGTGCCGTCAAGCACAAGATGGAAACCAACGCCTGTACGTCCCTCGATGACGATCCACTCGCCCGCGCGATGCTCTACTTCCTTGGAACAATCGATGAGCGCCAGCACGTCCTTCTTGGTGAACCCGTCGAAGAGGCGATTGCGATTCAGCATTTCAACCAACGCTTTCTTGTCTGACACTTTACTCCCAGCTGCTGTGGCGTGTTGTTACGGATGACATGTCTAAACCTCGAGGCGCGTCACGTTGTACGCCTGCACGGGGTCGTGGGATCCCTTGAGCTGCAGGGGCCGACGGGCTCAATGTCAACGACACCGCTGACGTTCGCGTACGCGCGCGGCGAGAGCAGGATCTGCTTCCCCAGCGCCTGCGAGCACGTCGCGAAGCAAGGTTGACAACCGTTCTCGTCGCGCGATAGTCAAAACGCGCCTCGAAGCCGACGCGCCCAAGGGTCGGGTCGCCCTCAGCAATGCCCACGCCCGCGTCGAGGTCATAGCCGGTGAGGCTCCAAGTCTCACGCAAGGCTCTCATCCGCTCACGCAAGTTCACAAGGTTCCTTCGCGGTCGTCGTCAGTGGGGCCGGTCATGAGCGATGTGCCGTGGCGCGCTCGCGAGGGCGATCTGGCCACAAGCGGCGCGGCGTGGTTGAACGCCACTGCGGGTAGCCAGCGGCGGAACGTCGTTTTCACGCGACCTTTCTCACAAGGAAACATCCTCAACGAAACCGGCGCCATTGTCTGTCAGGTTGCCGACAAGCGCAAGGGGGCATTGCGAGCGCGACTGACGCGAGCAATGCGTTGTCTTCTGGACGGCACGAATATCGCGGAGGCGAAAGTCCACAACCTGACAGCGCAGATGTCGTATGCGTGACTGACACCCGAGGACGACTGGGTGCGCGTGGATCAACCCGCCGACTCGCATCACTGGGTCGCGGCGACGGCCAGTGTGAGGTGGATGGCTACGCGGCTCCGGCTGCCACTCAAACGTGCTGCGCAGGCACCTACGAACAGCAACGGTTAGTGACGCCGTCATCGTGCGTTGTCTGCCTACGTCATCAACATCGTTTTCATCTGAAACGGCGGCAACTCCGGATGCTTGCCCAGAATGCGGGCGATGACCCCGGCGATGTGTGGTCCCCTCATGGGCGGCTACTGAAAACACCGAGGCATTCTGAGATGGATAGCTGGGTGCGCGAACGTTAGACCCGCAGATGACCATCGCGCCGGAAACACGCTTCGTCGACGGTTTCGTGAACAGCCCGTAGTAGTCGATGCGTTACGTACTGAGGCTCATGTTCAGCACCTGCATCCCGCATGTAAGGGCCCGGCGCATGCCCCCGGCGAGGACGATGCCCCTTCCGGTCAGCCGTTCACCGAGGACTCGAACGCTGTAGAGCTCCGCATCCGGAGCGGACTGGCGAGTGATCGCGGCGCAGGCCGTGCCCTGCCCAAACAGATCCTCGTGCGCGCTCTCGACGACCCGAGCGCCTCGCGGAGCTGTGTCGTCTGCGACGACCACCGCCCCGCCCGCGAGCGGCCCCCGGGGTATGACGCATCGATGCCGCTGTCGATTACCGCCACCTTGACGCCCGCCCCGTTGCTGCCGTCCCAGGCCCATGAATGGGTGATCGCTGTCGGCAGCGACGCCACAAACCGGCTGCAGCGTCGCCGGGCCGAACTGCCACGACCACGCCGGCTTCAACGGCGTCGCTTGCGTGCGTATGCGAGGAAGTCCTCTGTAATGCGGGCAGCAACGACCCGCTCATCGGGCCCCAGCACACCCAGATCGTAAAAGAGCCGCGCAAGTTCCGTCAGCTCGGCCTCGGCTCGGGGAACCGCAGCAGCCCGCTGCTCCAGTGCGCTCCGAAGCGGCTTGTCGGGAGACGCCAGCGCAACGGCTTGGAACAGTGCGCGGGCGAGGCTGGAGAAGACGTGCGAGGTCTCGACGGCGAGCGTTGCCTGGCGCGCGAAGAGCGCGAGCAATTCCATGTCATCGTCGCCTGTGCCCCCACCCTGCCTCCGATCGAGAACCTCGATGACACCGAATCCGCGCCGCTCGGTCTCCAACGGCATGGCCATGATCGAGCGCGGCATGAACCCGGTGATCGTGGCGACGTCGGCGGCGAAACGCGGATCCTGGCGGACGTCGTCGATGGCGATCGCCTGACCGGCCATGACCGCCCAGCCGGCGATACCGCGGTCGACCGGTATCCGTATCCCTATCGTCGCGTCGGCGCCCGTTCCCGCAGCGACGCGGAATTCGAGCTCCTCATCGCTGTCGTCGAGCAAAGCGATCGAGCACGCGGCGGCGTCGAACACCATGCGGGCGGTTTCGACGACTGCCTGGAGAAACTCGTCGTCGCCACGAGGCCGGAGCACAGGCCCGAGGTCGGCGGCAAGCTGTGATAGGGCTGCCAGGACATCCCCCGCTCTCCCTTCATCTGCCATATCGAACCGGCACGGTACAGCACTTTGCTGACCTCAGTGAGCCGCCTGATCCTCGGGACTGCCATCGCCAAACGTCTTCGAGAGCGATGGTGCGTGCACTCCAATCGGATCTCCGCGCTTCCCAGTGACGCGGGTGACATAGTCACTGCCGTCAGGGCACTGACGATTTCGTCGCCGTAGATCCGGTAGAGCGTGCACTGGTCGACTCAGGCGCTTACCTACTAATAGACTGTCCATCTGCGCACACAGTTAGGGGATGCAAGAGTGACTAGAGACGACGCCGCACTACTGCAGAACACACCACTTTTCGGATCGATGCCGGTCGAAGCGGTACAGCGGCTCGCCGTGAGGGCGGTGCCGCGTTCATTCGGCCGCGGCGAGGTCATCTTCCGCGAGGAGGATCCCGGCGACACGCTGTGCGTCGTTGTGTCGGGCCTCGTGAAGGTATACCGGTCGTCGCCCGACGGAGACGAAATGCTGTTGGTCACCCTTCGACCGTCACAGGTCTTTGGTGAGTTACCCATGATCGATGGCGGCCTGAGATCTGCGTCCGCTGCGGCAGTCGAGGCATCGACACTGTTGACCGTCAGCAGAACAGCGTTACTCGAGGCGTTAAGCAGTTCGTCGGAACTTGCAGACGGTCTGCTGCGGTCCCTGGGATCAATGGTGCGACGGCTGACAGATCAGGCCGCGGATCTCGTGTTCCTCGATCTCCACGGCCGCGTGGCCAAGCTGCTCCTCAGCTTGTCGCAGGAGCGCGGAATCAGTGAGGCAGGCGGCTGGACGCTTGATCTCCACCTCACCCAGACTGATCTCGCCAACATGGTCGGCGGCTCTCGCCAGAGCGTCAATCAGGTCCTGAACTCCTTCGAGCGGCTTGGGTATCTCGACCTAGACGGACGTCGCATCGTGATCCTGAAGCCAGAGCTGCTGCAGGAGCTAGCCGACTAGCCGACTGACGCGGTCACGACTCGCCCGAACGCATGTGCCGCCGCCCTCTGTCAGATTGCCGACAAGCGCACTGTCAGCTACGCGACTGACAGCGTCGATGGGTTGTGACAGGATCACGTCAACACCAGCAGCGGCGGGCCAGACCGCCACAAGGAGAACATCGATGGGCACAGAAGAGCCGAACGACCAGGATGCGCCGGGAGTCCGCACAGCCAATACCGAGGATGAGGATGCCGAGGGCCACAGGTTCATCGCGAAGAGCGCGGATCCGGACCTTGACTCGCGCCAACCCGGCGTCCATACCGCGGCAAAGGCCGACGAGGACGATACTGAGGGGCACAAGTTCACCGCAAAGAGCGCGGATCCGGACCTTGACTCGCGCCAACCCGGCGTCCATACCGCCTGATAACAACGCAGAGAATCCCGCTCACCTGATCTCCGGATTCAGAAAGGTAGGTGAGCCCTCCCGGATCGCACCACTGGGGTGCGATCCGGCGCGGCCAATCCGGCGTTTCAGCGGGCACCTGCCGTTTCCGGGCCCGATCTTGAGGCACAATTCGGAGCCGGCCCGGGGTGGCGATGGGTTGCCGAGCGGCGGTCGCGCCAAATTCTAGAAACAAAGCTGCAAGCTTCATGTCTCCTGGGCTCGCGTGTTCGTGAACCTCGCTGGCGCCAGGCGGATCAAGGAGGGGACGGCGCTCGACCTGACGAACCGGGTGCCTC
>PNBE01000163.1:2199-21197 GCA_003135895.1 Candidatus Dormiibacterota bacterium | reverse complement strand
AGGAACAGCAGAGGGACGTTGAACGCGTCGCAGCAGGTGATGAAACGCGTCGCCTTGTCCGCGGAGTCCACGAACAGCACGCCACCTTTGAAGCGAGGCTGGGACGCGAGGATACCGACGGAGTGACCGTCGATCCGTGCGAAGCCGCAGACGATCTCGCGAGCGAAGAGGCGCTTGATCTCGAAGAATGAGGCGTCATCGATGATCCCGCGTATGAACGCCATCACGTCGTATCCCTTCGACGCCTCCGGCGGGATCACATCGGTGATGTCCTCGCATCCGGCCTCGACAGCGAGCGAAGGCGCAACCGGTGGCGCGTCGTGCCACGACTGGGGCAGATACTCGAGATAGCGCCGCGCCGCGACGATGCCGGCGTCCTCATCGGCGACCAGCACATCGCCGCAGCCGCTCACCGTGCAGTGCATGCGCGCACCACCCATCTCCTCGAGGGTCACCTTCTCGCCGACCACGACCTCAGCCATGCGTGGCGAGCCCAGGTACATCGACGCATTGCCCTCCACCATGATCACGACATCGCAGAACGCCGGGATATAGGCGCCGCCTGCGGCGCTCGGTCCGAAGAGCACGCACACCTGCGGCACCTGGCCCGAAAGCCGAACCTGCATATGGAATATGTGGCCTGCGTGGCGGCGCCCCGGGAACATCGCCACCTGTTCGGTGATACGCGCGCCGGCTGAGTCGACGAGGTACACAAGCGGGATCTGCAGCCGCTCCGCGGTCTCCTGGATCCGGATGATCTTCTCGACGGTGCGCGGACCCCAGGACCCGGCTTTGACGGTGGGGTCGTTGGCCATCACCGCGCAGGTCCTGCCGTGCATGACGCCGATGCCGGTGACAACTCCCTCAGCCGCGAGCTCGGGATCCTCGGTGCCGGCAAGCAGCCCGTCCTCGACGAAATCTGTGTCAGCGTCGAACAGGCGCGCGATCCGCTCGCGCGGCATCAGCTTGTGCTGTCCGGCCAGTTTGTCTCGGTGCCGCTGGGGGCCACCGCCGCGCGCCCGTTCCAGGCGCTCCTCGACGGCATCAGCCAACGCTCGTCTCCACCACCACTTCCTGCGGCGAGCGACTCCAGACACCCGCGCGGTAGAGCTTGCCGGGAAGGTCGCGGCGCAGGTCGGACGCGAGCGCCTCGGCGACCTGGCACATCGCAGTTAGATCGATGCCGGTGACGGCACCCAGCGCATGCAGCGCCTGGAGCGCGTCCTCGGTGCAGACGTTGCCGGTTGAGCGCGGCGCGAAGGGACAACCACCAACGCCACCAACCGATCCGTCGAAGCGTCGAATCCCCGCACCGAATGCGGCGATCACATTGGCAACGCCAAGCCCACGAGTGTCGTGCACGTGCAGTGACAGACGTTCGATCGGTACTGCTGCCGCCGCGAGCCCACACATGGCGGTGACGTCCACAGGAGTTGCCACGCCGATCGTGTCAGCAATCCCGATCTCCGACACACCGCGTGTGGCGAGATCCGCGCACAGTTCGACGACTCGCCCGGGCGCGACGGTTCCCTCGAACGGGCAGCCGAAACTCACCGAAACGGCAGCGTCGACGCTGCACCCCCGCTCGCCGGCGAGCTCGACGATATTCGAGATCTCATCGAGCGACTCGTTCATACTGCGATTGACGTTGCGGCGGTTGAATGAGTCGGTCGCCGCGATGGTCACGAGCACGTTGCGCACGCCATGCGCGAGCGCCAGCTCGAGTCCGCGGAGGTTGGGAATCAGCACGCGCAGTCGCGCGAGATCCGGTTGGAGTCCGGCGAGCACCGCGGGCGCGTCTGCCAGCTGCGGGACCCAGCTCGGAGAAACGAACGACGTCGCTTCGACACGCGGCACGCCTGCTTCGAGCAGCCCGCGAACGAGCCGGATCTTCGCTTCGGTGCTGATGGTGTCGGCGATGTTCTGGAGTCCATCGCGAGGAGCGACGTCGGTCCAGCGCACCTCGTTCACACGATCTGCCTCCCAGGGGTGGACGTTGCCCCGTCACCGTAGCAAACCCGAGGGCTACACTCTCGCCAGCCGATGCCGCGGTTCCGCGTTCCCGACTACATCCGAACCACCTTCGCGGTCAGCGATTGGCGCGCTTTCCGCCTGTGCGGCATGGACGAGGTCGGCCGCGGCGCCTACGCCGGCCCGCTGGTCGCGGCCGCTGTGGTGCTGCCGCAGCGCTTCCGGCACCCGCTGCTGCGGGACAGCAAACTGCTGACCGCAAAACAGCGCGAGCTGGTCGGGGCTGTGCTCCGGGAGCGGGCGGTCGCCTGGGCGGTCGCAGAGGTGAGCGTTGACGACATCAATGCGCGCGGCCTCGGGTGGGCGAATATCGAGATCTTCAGGAGGCTCGTCGATGCCGTCGACGCCGACGGCTACTGCTGCGACGGCAACCTGCGGATCCCGGTGTCGCGCCCCCTCCACTCACTCGTCGCCGGCGATCGCAAGGTGCCGGCGGTCTCGGCTGCGTCGATCATCGCCAAGGTCCATCGCGACGCGCTCATGACCCGCATGCACGACGAGGCACCCCACTACAACTGGGCGAGCAACAAGGGATATGGCGCCCCCGAGCATCGCGCGGCGATCCGGGAGTACGGTCCCCACCCTGCGCACCGGCGGGTGTTCCTCGCCTCAGTCCTGCAGACGGAATTGGACCTGACCGGAATGGTCACTCCCCGCGAGGCTGCGATCCCGGTGGTGGGAGCCGGCTGAAGCCTCTGTCAGTTGGCGCCGCAGCCGCAACTGCCGCCGCAGCAGCCGCCGCCACCACCGCCCATCGATGGGGACTCGCCGGGCCCGGAGCCTGCATGCACTGCCACCCGGCTGATCAGCGGCATGCTGGCCCGGCTCTCGCAGCTCGGGCAGACGGCGGCAACTTCACGATCGGCCATCGGGCGGAGCAACTCGAACACGGCCGAGCAGTCGTTGCAGCGGTATTCGTACAGAGGCATCACCGCAAGCGTACTCACGATCAGGTCAATTTGACAAGTCGAACATCCGTTCGGTAGACTCGGACCCATGCCCATCCGCACGATCGAGCTCCAGCTCCCGCTCGACGCCGATCAGGCAGGCTCGCTCGCACGCCGTCGCGTCAGCCATCTCGCCGCAGTCGACGGGCTCGAGCCCGCCGCGTTCGTGAAGCTGATCCGGTCGTTCCCCTCCTTGCGGGCCATTTACAGCGCCTCCGAGCCCGAGCTTGCCAGGCTGGTGGGACCGGTGGCGGCGGCACGCATCAGGTGGTTCCTCGACGCACCCCTGGACACCGCGCTCGCTCGAGAGGCGGCGCCGATCAGTCTCCGCGACATCGCACCACCGCTTTCCTCCGCCGCCTGATCGTCGCCGGCGCGACGTGTGCGGAGCGTTGGGCGGAGCGTTGAAACGTGCAACCAACGTAGAATCAATCTTTTGGTGCCATTTCAATCGCTTGGCGCCATAGGTGGCAGGTGAGAACGGAGGTTGTTGCAGCATGCGGAGTCGACGTTCCAGAGCCGCCGTGCTTGATCGCGGTCGCGCGGCCGATACGATCAGTGAGCTTGCCGATCACGCGGTCACGCTTGCGCGCGGCGCGGGAAGCGCGGCGCTCCCCACAGTGCAGCGTGGCGCGGAAGGATTGAGCCAGGTATTGCAAACCGCCGCAGGTACGCTGGCGGATACTGCCGAACATCTCGCCGGAGACGCCCGGGTCAGCGCGGCGGGCAATGCCGCACGTGGACGGATTGCGGATGTGTCAGACAAACTGAGCACAGCAATCCGTCCGAAGAAGAAGACACATCGCGTGCGCAACCTCCTGATTGGCGCTGCAGTCGTCGGCGGAGTCTTCGCGCTCATCCAGTCGCCGCTGCGCACCAAGATCCAGGAGCGCCTCTTCGGCCCGCCGCCGTCGGACGATGACGACCTTCCGCAGATCACGCTGCCCGACGACGATGGCCGCCATGTCGAGATCACCGACCTGACCAAGGCATCCAAGGCTGAGCCCGACCCCGCCGCCGACGTGGTCGGCACCCCGGTGGTCGCCGAGCCCACGCCGCGCAGCAGCCGGAGCCACGGCCACAACCACGACGAACCTTCAGACAACCAGGAGACCAATGCCTGACGACCGCCCCTATCAGGGACGTCCTTCCTCGGACCGTCCCCAGTTCTCCGGCCCCCGGCAGTTCTCGGGCCCTCGACCCAACTTCAACAATGACTCGAGGCCGCCCTTCCGCCCAGCGCCGCGAGTAGAGGTCCCGGCCGCACCTATGTCGCACTCCCTGCGACTGCGTGACGGCGATCGCGAGATCGAGGTGAGTGGGTCGGCAGCCTTCGTGCGTCAGGTTCTCGACGACCTACCCGCGATGTGGACCCGCCTGCACGGCGAGGGCTCGACACGGCCGGCCCGGATCGACCTTCCGGCACGCAGCGAAGCGGCGCCGGCGGTCGTGGAGCAGCCGAGGCACGTCCCCGAGAGCGCGCCCGAGCCAAGGACGCCGGCACCGGCGGCCGCCTCGAACGGCAAGCACACGACCACGCGGAGCACTCCCGACGACAAGGTGCTGGCGGTGCTCAAGGAATCCACGCGGCCCCTCGCCGTGGCGGCGATCCGGAAGCGGCTCGGTGGCAGCTTCACCCCCCAGCAGGTCCGTCGCATCCTCGAGCGAAATGCTCCAAAGGTGACGGTCACCGACGAGCGACCGGCCACCTACCGTCTGCGCTGACGCCAGGGAGGCCTGAGCCGGCGCCCGTCGGGTAGGGCTCCAGATCCCAGGCCGTGCTCATAATTGCGCGGGCAGGGAACTGAACTATGCGGCGTCCATTGCTTGTCCTCCTGACCGCGCTGCTGGTGTGTGTGGCCGCCTGCGGTTCGGCCGCGCCCGGCGGAGACCCGTCGAGCTCGGCAACGGCGGCCCCCACGCCATACCCCACCCCATCCGGCGGTCTCGGCCATCGACCGTCGACGCCTGTGAAGATTTCGCTGCTCGCCCCCACCAACAGCGAGGTCGTCCACGGGACGACGCTGGTCGTCAAAGTGTCGATCACCGGCGGCATGGTCACGACAGTGACGACCGGCGACATCACCCCCACCAAGGGTCACGTGCACCTCTACCTCAACAATCAGCTCATCCTCATGAGCTACACCCTGTCGCAACCGATCACGGTGAAGCCGGGGCTCGAGTACACGATGTACGCCGAGTTCGTCGCCCAGGATCACTTTCCGTTCGCACCCCGGGATGTCACACCGACGATCTTCTTCACCGTCGCGCCGGCCTGAACCAGGCTGACCGTGATCGCGCACATCGTCAGCAGCCTCCCACTGCCCCTCCAATGGGCCCTGGCACTGCTGATCTTCGGTGGCGGCCTCCTGGTATTCGTGGTGCGGCGAAGTGCGCTGCGCATCGCGGGAGGTGTCGCCGCCATCTGCGGCGCCTGCGGCCTGGCCGCGAGTTGGGTGTTCAGCCCCGCGCTGCTCGTGCCCGCCCCGTACGCTGTACGCGTCGTGTCACCTGCACCCGGAGTTGAGGTCGGCGCGCCGCTGACGCTCACCGTGTGCGGGGTGACGGCAGCCGGCAGGCTGGTTCCGGCGACGTCCTCGCAGTACTACCTTGCGGTCATCCTGGACGGCGTTCAGGCACCCACCGTCGACGTCTGGCACGTGCCCGTGGATCTTGCGGCCGGCCGGCATACGATCGAGGTCGAGCTGGTCTCCCCAAGCCACCAGTCGTTCAACCCCCCCGCGACGTTCAGGGAGACGATCACCGTGGTGCCGGGCGCGACCCCGGCCGGTCCGGGATCCTGTTGACGGACGAACGACGCGCGCACATCCTCGTCGTCGAGGACGACACGGCGCTCCGCGAAATCCTCGCTGGAGCGCTCAACTCGGCCGGCTACGCGACCTCGCTCGCCGCCCATGGGATCACCGCGTCGCAGATGCTCCACGCCACGGGCACGATCGACATCGTCCTGCTCGACATCGGCCTCCCCTTCGTCGACGGCTGGCAGATCCTCGAGCAGATGGACAACCACCATCGCCCGGCGGTCATCGTGATAAGCGCCAGGGGTGAGGAGACCGACAAGGTTCGCGCCCTCGACCTCGGAGCTGACGATTACCTCGCCAAGCCCTTCGGCGCAGACGAACTGCTTGCCCGGGTTCGCGCGGTGCTGCGCCGCATCCGTCCCCCGGATAGCGCGGGCGGGATCGTCATGCAGGGAGATGTGCGCGTCGACCTCGGCGCGCGGGCGGTGACCCGCAAGGGACAGGAAGTGCGGCTGTCCCCGACCGAGTGGCTGCTCATCGCCGAGCTGGCCCGGAACGCCGGGGTGACCATCGACCACCGCACCCTGCTCCAGCGCGTTTGGGGGCCCCAGTACGCGGACGAGCGCAACTATCTCCGGACCTTCGCCCAGCGCCTGCGCGTCAAGCTCGAGGACGACCCGACCCATCCCGAGGTGGTGGTGACGGTCGGCCGCCAGGGATATCGATTCGGCCCTGCTCGTTGACACCTTGTTGACGGTCAGACTGAGATCATTGGATCTTGATGGCACCAGAAGTTGCGCCGATCCAGTTGCCAAGGGCCCCCGAACCCACGGAGGTCAGCGTCTGGACTCGCGCACTGGCGATCGGGACGCGGCTCCAGCCGATCGCGTTCGTGGTCATCGCGATCGCCGCACCCGTTGCGCTAGCGTTGAGCCTCCTGCCACTGCGCGGTCAGATTCCATCCGCTACAGTCGCGCTGGGGCTGGCGGTCCTCGTCTCGGCGGTGGCGGCGATCGGGAGTCGCCTTCCGGCGGCGGTCGCGGCGGTCTCAGCGGCATTGAGTTTCGACGGCTTCTACACCCAGCCCTACGGCTCGGTGTCCATCTCTAACCCCGGAGACGTCGAGACCACGGTCTTGCTCCTGGTCGGCGGGCTGATCGTCGGGCAGCTTTCGGCGCGCAACCGGGCGCATCGCAGGCGAATCTCGCAATCGAGCGACAACCTGTCGCGAATCCAGGCGGTCGCCGAGATGCTCGCCGTCGGCGCTGATCCGCACGACGTTGTCGCAGCCGTGGCCGCCGAGCTGCAGGACATCCTCGGCTTGCGGAGTTGCTGGTTCGACACCTCGTTTCCCGACGCCGTCGGGCCGATGATCGAGCGCAACGGCGACGTCAGCTGGGGGCGGATCTGGTGGGGTTTCGACACGTTGGGACTGCCCGGCAAACCGATCAGCCTTGGCGTCGAGAACCAACATCATCGACTGGGACGCTTCGTCCTACTCGCGGAGGCCGGCACCAGGGTGTCCCAGCAGCAGCTCCTTGCCGCGGTAACGCTCGCCGATCAGGCTGGAACCGCGCTCGGTGTCGAGGCCGTCCCAGCCTGACGCCTCGCGCCGTGCGATGCCCTGGAGCGTGTTGACGCTTTGTTGACGGTCTGGCTGCGAAGGTTGTCGTCAAATGCCACTCGATCTGCTCGCCCTGCTGTGTTTCGCCGGGATGCTCATCGCGGGAGTCCTGATGATCGCCGGCCTCCGGAGGATCTGAGGTGGGTAACCTTACCGGGTACATCGTGGCCGCGATCATCGCGCTGATCGCGGCGATCTACCTGCTGGTCGCACTGGTCGCCCCGGAGCGCTTCTGATGGTCCTCGACATCATCGCCGCGGTGATTACGTACGCCGCGGTCGGGGTTGCCGCGTGGTTCCTGGGCGGCTACATGGTCAAGGTCTACAAGGGCGAGCGCGTCTGGCTCAGCCGCGTGCTCCGTCCCGTCGAACGCCTCACCTACCGGGTCATCGGCGTCGACGAGGAACACGAGCAAGGGTGGATCGCCTACCTGGTCTCGATCCTCGCGGTGACCGTGATGAGCATGGCCTTCACCTACCTCATCCTCCGCTTCCAGGATCATCTGCCGCTCAACCCGCAGAACCTTCCCGGTGTGCCCGCACCGCTCGCGTTCAACACTGCGGTGAGCTTTGCCACCAACACCAACTGGCAGAACTACACGGGCGAGACCACGATGAGCTACTTCTCGCAGATGGTCGCCCTGGTGCTGCACAACTTCCTCAGCGCCGCGATGGGCATGGCCATCGCCATCGTGGTCATTCGCGCGATCGCACGCCGAACAATGAACACACTCGGGAACTTCTGGGTCGACACGGTCCGCGGCTTTCTCTACGTGCTTCTGCCGATCAGCGTCCTCGTAGCGCTGATCCTGGTGGCCAATGGGGCCATCCAGAACTTCAGTGGCTACTCGGTGGTGCACACGCTCACCAACGGGCTCCAGACAATAGCTCAGGGCCCTGTAGCTTCCCAGGAGGCCATCAAGGACCTGGGGACCAATGGCGGCGGATTCTTCAATGCGAACAGTGCGCATCCGTTCGAGAACCCCAATGGATTCACCAACGCGCTCGAAATCTTCGCCGTGCTGCTCATTCCTTTTGGCCTGGTGATCACGTTCGGCAAATGGGTGGGAAACGTGAAGCAGGGCATCGCGCTCGGAGCGGTCATGGGGATCATCCTCATTGGCGCCTTCGGCGTCGCCGCGTGGCAGGAACAGCAGGGCAACCCCGCGCTGGTTGGGACCGGGGCGACCCAGGTGGCGTCCGCGCAGTCCGCCGGCGGCAGCATGGAAGGCAAGGAGGCTCGATTCGGGCCCATCCAGACGGCACAGTTCGGCACCGCTACCACTGGCACGAGCACCGGATCGGTCGATTCCTCGCACGATAGCTGGACCGCGATCGGCGGGCTGATCCCGCTGGTCCTCATCAAGCTTGGTGAGATCACCCCTGGAGGTGTTGGTTCCGGCCTCTACGGCATGGTCGTCTTCGCGATCGTCGCGGTGTTCATCGCCGGACTGATGGTCGGGCGGACACCCGAATACGTGGGCAAGAAGATCGAGGCGCGCGATGTCAAATACGCAGCCATCGCGATCCTCGTGCTGCCGGCGTCGATCCTCGGGTTCTCCGCCATCGCGGTGCTCACGGCGGGAGGGCAGGCAGGACCGATCGCGACGCAGGGAACACCGCACCAGCTCACTGAGATCCTGTATGCGTTCGCGTCAACGACCGGCAACAACGGCAGCGCGTTCGCCGGCTTGACAGGCAACACGCTCTACTACAACCTGATGCTGTCGGGCGCCATGTGGATGGGGCGTTTCCTGTTCATCATCCCGGTGATGGCGATGGCCGGCAACCTCGTCAAGAAGAAGATCGTCCCAGCCAGCGCGGGCACCTTCCCCACCGATGGTCCGCTCTTCGTCGCGTTGCTCGTCGGGACCATTCTCGTCGTCGCCGCGTTGACCTTCTTCCCCGCAGTCTCGCTCGGACCGATTCTCGAGCACTTCAAACTCATAGCGGTGCATTGACATGGCCCTCGCAGCTGCTCACCATCCCCGGCGCCGCCGCAGCAGCGTCACGGACCCAGAGTTGCTCTTCCCCGCAATCGGTCAGAGCTTCGTCAAGCTTGACCCGCGCGTCGTGGTGCGCAACCCGGTGATGTTCGTCGTCGAGATCGGCGCGCTGATGACTACGTACGTGTTCATCGCGGACATCGTGGGGAATGCCGTCGACACCAGTTTCGTCGGGCAGATCGCACTCTGGCTCTGGTTCACGGTGCTGTTCGCAAACTTCGCCGAGGCGATCGCCGAGGGTCGCGGCAAGGCACAGGCACAGGCGCTTCGCCGGACGCGCACCGAGACGATCGCCCGCAAGCTGCAGGGCGGCCTCGGCGGCAAGGAAGTCCCGGCTCCCGCCCCCGACCTGCGGAAGGGCGACATCGTTGTCTGTGAGGCGGGCGACGTGATCCCGAGTGACGGCACCATCATCGAAGGAATCGCCAGCGTCGACGAGTCGGCGATCACCGGCGAATCCGCGCCGGTCATTCGCGAGGCGGGCGGCGACCGGAGCGCGGTCACCGGCGGAACCCGGGTGCTCAGCGACCGCATCGTCATCGAGATCACCCAGAACCCGGGCGAGACCTTCCTCGACCGCATGATCTCGCTTGTGGAGAGCGCCTCGCGGCAGAAGACTCCCAACGAGATCGCGCTCAACATTCTGCTGGCGAGCCTGACCCTCATCTTCCTCATCGCGGTGGTGACGCTGCAGCCGTATGCCGTCTTCTCGGGCGCCTCCATCGAAGTCACCGTGCTCGTCGCGTTGCTGGTTTGCCTCATCCCGACGACGATCGGTGGTCTGCTCAGCGCCATCGGCATCGCCGGGATCGACCGCCTCCTCCAGAAGAACGTCCTTGCAATGTCCGGCCGCGCGGTCGAAGCGGCCGGTGACGTCGACACGCTCCTGCTCGACAAGACCGGCACGATCACACTCGGCAATCGCCAGGCGACCGAGTTCCTGCCGGCGCCGGGCGTGGCAATGGAACAACTGGTCCGCGCTGCCGACCTGGCCAGCCGCGCCGATGAGACCCCGGAGGGACGCTCGATCGTGGCCCTGGCGCGGCGGTTCGGCGCGCCGGAGGATGAGGGAGATGCCGAGTGGACTTTCGTGCCATTCACGGCAGAAACGCGCATGAGCGGTGTCGACAACGCCAAGGACAGCATCCGCAAGGGTGCGGGCGATGCCGTCGCGAAGTGGTGTGGACAGGGCAAGACCGGCGATGGTGTCGTGCCCCAGGGCGTGACCGAGCAGGTCGAGGTCATCGCCCGCAGTGGAGGCACGCCGCTGCTCGTCGCGCAGAACCACGTGGTCCTCGGCACCATCCACCTGAAGGACATCGTGAAACCGGGCATCGCGGAACGGTTTGCCGAGCTGCGCAGGATGGGTCTGCGCACCGTGATGATCACGGGAGACAACCCGCTCACTGCTGCTGCCATCGCCGCCGAGGCGGGTGTCGACGATTTCCTCGCCGAGGCGACGCCGGAGAACAAGCTCGACCTGATCCGCCAGGAGCAGGCGGGCGGGAAGCTCGTGGCGATGACCGGCGACGGCACCAACGACGCGCCGGCGCTTGCGCAAGCTGACGTTGGCGTTGCCATGAACAGCGGAACTCAGGCTGCCAAGGAAGCCGGCAACCTCGTCGACCTCGACAGCGATCCGACCAAGCTGATAGAGATCGTCGAGACGGGCAAGCAGATGCTGATCACGCGCGGCGCTCTGACCACCTTCAGCATCGCCAACGATGTCGCCAAATACTTCGCGATCATCCCGGCAATGTTCACCGCCTACGTGGCGCTCAAGCCCCTCGCCGTGCTGAACGTCATGCACCTGCAATCGGCACACAGCGCCATCCTCAGCGCCGTCATCTTCAACGCGCTGATCATCATCGCGCTGGTTCCCCTCGCGCTGCGCGGCGTGCGCTTCCGGGCGGTCGGCGCCAGCTCGCTGCTGCGCCGCAACCTGCTCATCTACGGCGTCGGTGGGATCATCGCGCCATTCATCGGAATCAAGGTCATCGATGTGATCATCAACGCGGTACACCTGGTCTAGATGTCATGAATCCACGTAGCTGGCCCAAGGAGCTGGTCATCGGCCTCCGCCTCACCTTAGCCCTCGCCGCGATGGTGATCGTGTACACCTTCGTCATCACAGGTATTTCGCAAGCGGCTTTCAACGGCAACGCCAACGGCAGTCTCGTCACCGTGAACGGCAAGGTCGTCGGGTCCACGATGATCGGCCAGAGTTGCCCGCAGGAGAAGCTCGCCTCGGACGGCAGCCTGAAGATCACCATCAACACGAAGTACTTCCAGGGACGGCTCTCCTACAACTACAACGCAAATACGGGCGCGTTGGAACCGTGCAACGCAGCCAACTCCGCGGGCAGCAACCTGGGTCCGTCGAACCCGTTGCTCAAGGAGACCACCACGGCGGCGGTCGCGGCATACGAGGCGGCCGGCGTCTCCGCGCCGATCCCGATCGACCTGGTCACCTCCGACTTCACCGGCTTCGACCCGAACATCAGCGAGGCTGCGGCGCTCGCCCAGGTGAACATGGTTGCGACCGCCCGCGGACTCGATCCCACCAAGGTACGGGCGCTGGTTGAATCCCAGCTACAGGGACGCATCCTGTGGGTCTTCGGGGAGCCGGTGGTCAACGTTCTCCAGCTCAATCTGGCACTCGACGCACAGCAGTCCAGCCTCGCCGGCTGAGGCGTTTACCGGGGGCGATTCGCGAGCATCATTAGAGGGATGACCGACACAATCGCGGCCGGCACGGCGCCGGTCCCGACGGCGCGAGTCGGACGCGGCCACCTGCGAGTGTTTCTGGGCGCCACGCCGGGAAGCGGCAAGACCTTCGCGATGCTTCGCGAGGCCCACGACCGCCGCTCCCAGGGGGAGGACATCGTCGTCGGCTTCGTCGAGACCCACGGCCGCAAGCTGACCGAACAGGCGATCGGGAGCCTCGAAGTCATCCCCCGACTGCAGGTCGAGTACCGCGGCAAGATCATGGAGGAGATGGATCTCGATGCCGTGCTCGTGCGCCACCCGCAGGTTGTGCTCGTGGACGAGCTCGCCCACACCAATGTCCCCGGCGTACGCCACGAAAAGCGCTATGAGGACGTGGAGGAGATCCTCGACGCCGGTATCGACGTGGTGACCACCGTCAACGTGCAACACCTGGAGTCGGTCAAGGACCTCGCCGAGCACATCACCGGCATCCCCGTCCGCGAGACCCTCCCCGATCGCGTTCTGGACAATGCCGACGAGATCCAGTTCATCGACATCTCTCCCGAGGCGTTGCGCAAACGCATGCGCCACGGCAACATCTACGCACCCGAGAAGATCGATACAGCACTCGCCAACTTCTTCCGTCCGGGGAACCTCGCGGCGCTGCGCGAGATCGCGCTGCGGCTGGTGGCGCAAACCGTCGGTCGCGCGCGGGGGGCGATTCGACCTGCGCCGCAGTCCGTGCTCGTCGCCGTCAGCGGGCGTCAGAGCACCGGTCCGTTGATCCGTCGTGCGAGCCGCCTGGCACGGCGCTTCGGCGGATTCTGCACGGTGCTCGTGGTGCTCGGCCGCCACGATGAGGAAACCGACCGTGGCAGAGCCAAAGCCAAGGAGCTCGCCGCGCTGCTCCAGTGCGGTTTCATCGAGCGTGAGGGCAAGGTGACAGACACGGTGATCTCCGTCGCGCAGGAGCTTGCGGTGCAGCACATCGTCGTGGGTGAGGCGGCCCATCCGGGAGTGCGCGCGCGGCTGCGGCGAGGGCTGGTCGACAGGTTGATCGCGGAGCTCCCGGACGTGAGCCTGCATGTGGTCGCGCGTCCGGCCTCGGAAAGCCGTGACGTTCCCCTTGCATCCCAGGATCATCGTCCCGACTCGGACATGTTGCTCCGCGCTTTGCACGCCAGCGCGATCCGTTCGGGACTGCGCGTCTACCTCGGCTACGCACGCGGGTGCGGCACCACCGTGGCGATGCTCGACGAGGCGACCCGGCGCCGCCAACGGGGAACGGATGTGGTCGTCGCCGCGGTCAAGACGGACGGGCGGAACAGATGTGAGGTCGCGCTCGGCGACCTGGAGGTTCTTGGTGGGCCGAGCTCACCGGCGCCGCAGGGGATCGTCGACGTCGATGCACTGATGCGCCGCAACCCTGAGGTTGCATGCCTCGACGACCTCGCCGGGGTCGACACGCGAGGACGGCCAATCACCGAGTCGGTCCCCCGGTTGCTTCGCGCCGGGATGATGCTGATTGCAACCCTCCACCTCACCGATCTCCGCAGCACGGTCGAAGGCATGGGCGCGATGCTCGGCGATCGACCGGAGCACGTCGTCGACGACGAATTTCTCGACCAGGTCACCGAGCTCGAGATCGTCGACATCACCCCGTCACTGCTCGATGAACGGCTTCGCCGCGGTGAGATCGTGCCCGCGAGCGAGGCGGCCCAGGCTCGCGCTCGCGCGTTCCGTCCGGAGGTCCTCGCATCGTTGCGAGAGCTTGCGTTCCGGATTCTCGCGGAGCACACCGACCGCCGGCTGGTGGCGTACATGCGCGACCGCGGAATCGAGGCACCCTGGGAGGTCAAACCGAGGGTCATGCTCTGCGTCCCACCGCGTCCCGGTATGGAGGACGTCATCGCCGGCACGGCGGCCCTGGCGGCTCGGCTGGACGGCAAGATGACGGCGGTCACCGTCCGAGATCGCAAGCGTTCCGAGCAGGAGATGCAATTGCTCGGCGCGTACGCCGCTTTGACGCATCAGGCGGACGGCACGTTCGTCACGCTGTACGAACGCGACGCTGCCACCGCTCTGACTCACTACGCCCGCAAGATTCTCGCCACCGAGATCGTGGTTACCCGCGGCCGGGGACGTCGTGGCACGCTGCGTAAGTTGATCGAGCTGCTCACTGACGTTGACGTCCACGTGCTCCCGAACCCGCACGAGGACGCGGCGGCCTGAGCCCGCCGGCACAGCCCTCGAGCCCCCCGGGCGGCCGGTTTCAGCTCTCCCGCGCTGCGGTCGCCGGGTCGGAGACTAACGTCTCGACCTGCGAATGCTCCGGCGGAACTGCGGGAAGGGTGAACGCGAAAACGGCTCCGCCCCCGCTCTCCGGGTCGTCCAGCCAGACCCGCCCGGCGTGCGCCTCGACGATCCCACGGACGATCGAAAGTCCCAGGCCGGTGCCCTCGGCGCCTGGCTGCTCGTCTCGGACGAAACGCTCGAAGATGCGGTCGCGCATCTCCGCGGAGACGCCGGGGCCGTGGTCGATCACCCGGGTCACGATGGTGCCCCGAGCACCGGGTGCGACGTGGATGTCGATCGGAGACGCCGGCGGGGCGTAGCGGTTCGCATTGACCAGCAGGTTGTCCAGGACCTGCCCGAGCCGGTCCCAGTCAGCCACAGCCTCGAGGGATCCCGGCTCGGTGGTGACCCGCACGACGCGCGTGGGATGCGTCTGTCTCAGCCGCGACGCGGCCGCCTCCGCCGCCGTGCCGACATCCGCCGGCTCGAGACGCAGCTCGAGGGCGTGCCCTTCGATGCGAGCGAGGTCGAGCATGTCCCCGACCAGCCGATCGAGCCTGCGCGACTGAGTGACGATGCCGGTGAGCCCGTCGCGCACCGGGCGAGTGATGTCGCTCCGGCCGATCAGCACAGTCGCACCCGTGAGGATGCTCGCAAGCGGAGTGCGCAGCTCGTGGCTGACATTCTGGAGGAGTTCGCGGCGGATCCTGTCCGCATCCCGCAGCGCTGAGATCTGCTGCTGAGTCTGTGCCAGCCGGACCGCAGTCCGCGCTGAGGCTGCCTGCTCTCGATAGAGGCGTTCCAGTTCGCTGTTGGCAGCGCCGAGGGTTCGGGAGAGTGCTCGCGCCTCGTTGATCGATCGGCGCCTCAGGGCGCCGACACTCCCGACGGCGCCGGCGGTGGCGAAGTATATGACGAGGTAGAGAACGTCGCTCGGGCTGGCGAGGCTGAGGGTGTCGACGGGCGGGAGAAAGAAGTAGTCGGCGAGCACCGACGACAGCGCAGCGGCGACCAGTGCAGGAATCAGCCCCGTCAGCAGGCCCAGCGACGCGACGATGCCGAGATAGAGGAAGACGTAGGCACGAGCCTCGGAGGGTGA
The DNA here is from genome assembly GCA_003135895.1 of Candidatus Dormiibacterota bacterium. GTDB lineage: Bacteria > Chloroflexota > Dormibacteria > Aeolococcales > Aeolococcaceae > Palsa-851. The sequence continues at coordinate 5,725 of PNBE01000163.1, read as the reverse complement.
GAAGCGCGCCAGGATGAGCGTGAGCAGCGGCGGACTCAGCACCGCGACGACGATGCCGATCTGGAGCACGCGATCCGTGCGCAGGCGTGTCATCTCAGGATTCGCGAAGGTGCTTGTTGAGCGCCTCGACAAGGCGGCTCGACGCGGCCTGGAGCCCATATTCCGCCATCAGGATGTTGAGCCCCTCCGGGTCGGCCGGGTAGCGATCCCGGCGTCCCTCCGGCGGCTCAATGGGCAGGTCCGGCACCGGCGGAACGACCTGCATGGCCCGGGTGAGGTACTCCTGGTCGTGCTCACTGAGCCGGCGCGCCTCAAGGATCGCCGGCACGCCACCGTGCTGCCGGATCATCGAGGCGGCGGCGACGGCTCCCACGCCCTTCAAACCCGGCAACCCGTCCGACGGATCGCCGCGGAGCATCGCGAAGTCCGCATAACGGCGTCCCGGGATCCCGTATCGCCGGGTGACCTCGGCTTCATCGACGACCGCCAGACCGCCCTTTTCCGGGTAGAGCACGGTGACACGCCTGTCCTCGACGAGGGCGAACAGGTCCCGGTCGCCACTGACAATCTCGACGCTGCCGTTCGCCTTCGCCGTCCATGTGGCGATCACGTCCTCCGCTTCGTACCCGGGCACCCCGAGCTCGTCGATCCCGATCGCGGCCAGGAAGGCGTCGATGACCGGCATCTGCGGGATCAGCGCGGGTGGGATCGGTTCCGCCACGCGCTGGGCTTTGTAGCCGGGGATCAACGCGACGCGCCAGTCCGGGCGCCAGTCGGCGTCGCTCGCCACGGCGATGTGGTGCGGCTCCCGGGTGCCGAGCAGCCTGGTGAGAGTTTCGAGGAAGCCGCGTGCGGCATTGATCAGCTTGCCGTCCGGCGATCTGACGGTCTTCGGCACACCATAGAAGGCGCGGAAGATGAGGCTCGACCCGTCGACGAACAGCCAGTCGCAGGACACGGATCGGCTACCAAAACCCAGTCATGAGCGCGGCCATCGTACCGTTCGAGGTCGCGCTCCTCCGGCGCCATCTGCGACGCTGAGCGGCGTGGCAGCCGACATCCCCGAGCTGATCGTCCACAACGCCGCCGCGTGGCGAAGCTGGCTCGCCAGGAACCACGGCGATGCCACCGGCGTCTGGCTCGTGCTCGCCAAGAAGGGCGCCACCGAGCCCACGAGCCTCACATACGCGCAGGCCCTTGACGAGGCGCTGTGTCACGGCTGGATCGACGGCCAGACGGCGCTACGCGACGAGGCGACCTATCGCCAGCGCTTCACGCCCCGGCGCGCGCGGAGCCGATGGTCGGCGCGCAATGTCGGGATCGTCAGCAGCCTGCGCGCCGCTGGCCGGATGTACCCGGCCGGCGAGGCTGAGGTCGAGCGCGCCCAGGCTGACGGAAGGTGGGAGGCCGCCTACGGAGGTCCGGCTTCCAGCGAGGTGCCGCCCGACCTGGCCGCGGCGTTGCACGCCCAGCCGCGCGCGCAGGGGATGTTCGACATCCTGACCAGCCAGAACCGCTACGCGATCCTCTTCCGTATCAGTGACGCCAAGCAGCCGGCGACCCGCGAACGGCGCATCAACCAGTTCATCGCGATGCTGGTCCGCGGTGAGACCGTGTACCCGCAGAAGCGAACCCTCTGAGGGTCATCTCTCCGCCGCTGCCAGGTTGTGGCGCTCTCCGCGTCGGCGACCAAGCGAGTGGTGTGCGACGGAGCGCTGAGCAGGGCGCGAAGGTGCCGGTGCGGCATGGTGACCTGGGCGATGAGGATCGCGAGAACGAACACTGATTGGTTGGCGGTGGCCGCCTCCGGTCCAGTCGCTCCGGTCACGTGGAAGGTCAGTGCGATCACAGCGACGAACGCGGCGATGGTCGTCTGCCTCGAAAAGAGGCTGGCGACGCGCTGCGCCCGGCCACCATCAACGCGAACGTCAATGGACTGACTGACCGCTCCCCCACTCATGTGCCCAATCGTACCGAAAGCGTCACCCAATGACAACTAGCCCGTCATCGAGCCGGCGTCCTCGAACCTTAGCCAGCCCTTAGCAAGCCGTTACCCCCCAAGCACGTCACGCGTAGACTGGTCAAGCGATGAGGGAGCGGGCAGGAAGGTTCGGCATTGCCGTCGCTGTTGCGGCCGCGTTCGCGATCTCGCTGGCCGGTGGTGTCTCCGCGGCGAGCCAGTGGGCCATCGTCGCGGGCGTCGTCGGGGCCGCTGGAGACACGCCCGGCCTGCTTGATGCGACGACCTGTACCGGCACGACCTGCTGGGCAGTCGGTTCTGCCGAGGCCGACATCGCCCACCCGACGCCGCCGCTCATCATGAGCAACTCCGGCGACGGCTGGACTGTGGCGACCGTCCAGGGTCCCGCCTCAGTGAACACGTTCAATAGGTTGAACGCGATCACGTGTGTGGACGCCGGCGATTGCTGGGCGGTGGGGGTTGGTGACAACGGCACGACCCTGATCGAGAGATACGCCAACGGTGCATGGGCCTACCAGCCCAGTCCGAATCCCGACGGGACAGAGCCTGAACTCTTCGGTGTGAGTTGCGCTGACCTCACGCACTGCTGGGCGGTGGGCTCGTACCAGCTCGCGGACAACTCCTCTCAGACGCTCATCGAGCAGTACGACGGCACAGCATGGACGATCGTGGGCAGTCCGAACTCCGGCAACAGCGTGTCCAACATCCTGAACGGGATCGCGTGTCCCGGCGCGCACGACTGCTGGGCTGTCGGCGGTGCCCAGTCGGACACGCCGCTCGTCGAGCATTACGACGGAGCCGCCTGGGTTATCGATGCGAAACTGAGCCCCTCGGGACCGGCAAGCGGCCTCCAGGGAGTGACGTGCGTCAGCAGCAGCGATTGCTGGGCCGTTGGAATGCACGGCACAAGCTACGACAGCGCGACGCAGAGCCTCATCGAGCACTACGACGGTGCGACATGGGACGCAGTGTCAAGCCCTGATCCACTGGGCGCCCCGTCGGGCGAGAACTACCTCTACGGCGTGACCTGTGACAGCTCGTCTGAATGTTGGGCCGTGGGCCACAGCGACTACTTCGTCGGCGCGGGGTGGGGCTGGTCGCTGGTTGAACGCTACACGGCGTCGACCGGCTGGACGGTCGCGGGCCCGGACCCCGCCCTGTCAGGGGAGTGGTTCTTGGGCATCGGGTGTGGCTCGAGTGTCTGTGTGGCGGTCGGAGGAGACACGGTCGACATCGGCGTGCTGATTGCTGAGACGCCGCTTCCCCCGCCATCCGAAGGGACTGTCACCGGGACCTCGGGGAATCCTCCATCAGCCGTCGGAGGATTAAAGGCTGTCGCGGCGCCGGTGCCTGACACCGGTGCAGGCGCTGTCTCGCCGTGGCCACTCCTGCTGGTTGGCGGCGGCATGGTGAGCGCTGTGCTCGCGCGGCGGATGCCGCGTTGCAACGGCCGAGCATCCTGAGCAGGATCCTTTCAGCTTCCTCGTGGTGGGCGGGCCAGGATTCGAACCTGGGACCGTGGGGTTATGAGCCCCCTGCTCTAAC
>PNBE01000163.1:0-2102 GCA_003135895.1 Candidatus Dormiibacterota bacterium | reverse complement strand
GACGGACGATGGGTCGCACGCGTTGTCGACACGACCGGCCGAACGCGCAGCCTGTACGCGAGGACCTACCGCGAGGCCGAGCAAAAGCTCCACGCTGCCCGCCGCTCGGTTGAGGACGGCTTCGGCGTCCCCGATCAACAGCTCACCCTTGGCGCGTACCTCACCGGTTGGTTGGATAACCTGCCAAACACCGACGTGAAGCCGGCCACCGTGCGGTTCTACACCAAGTACGTTGAGAAGCACGTCCTTACCGAAGCGCTCGCCCGCCGCCTGCTCTCAAGGCTCACGCCCGCAGACCTGGCCGGCCTCTACTCTCGGAAGCTCGCCAGCGGGCTTAGCCGTACAACCGTCAATCATCTCCATCGGCTGCTACATCGCGCCCTCCGCGTTGCCGAGCGCCAGGGCATAGTCCCTCGCAACGTCGCGGCGGCCGTCGATGGGCCAGGCCGGGATCGCGTCGAGTTTCGCGTCCTCCATCACGACGAGCCCGAGCGGTTCCTCCAGGCCCTCGGCGGCGAACCGTTGGAGGCGTTGTTCGCGGTCGCGCTTTGTACAGGGATGCGGCAGGGCGAGTTGCTTGCCTTGCGATGGCAGCACGTCGATTTGGTAGGTGCCGAGTTGGAGGTCGTCGGCTCGCTTACAGGGGTGCGCCGCGCCGACTTAGCGATCACCTCGCCGAAGTCCAAGCGTACGCGTCGTGTTGCCCTCCCGCCGCAAGCGGTCACCACGCTTCGCGAACATCGTCTCCGGCAGGATGAGCATCGCCTCGCTGTCGGTGCGGAGTGGGTCGATCGCGGTCTGGTGTTCGCGGGTCCCTTCGGCGACTTCATGCGCGCCGCCACCGTGAACGGCGCCCTGCGTCGCATCCTCGCCCGCGCGGGGCTGCCGCACATGCGATTCCACGATCTCCGCCACTCCGCCGCGACGAGAATGCTGGCGCGCGGGATCCACGCGAAGGTTGTCGCGGAATGCCTCGGGCATGCGAGCATTCAGACGACGATGGACCTCTACGGCCACGTCGTGCCGTCGATGCTGCACGACGCCATGCGCACGGCGTGGGGACCGATGGCGCAGTAGCGTTCGACGACAGGCGAGCCCGCAGCGATCGTCACACTCATGGGTGGCAGTCAACGTCCAGCAACCTCTCAAGAATCTCTCGTGCCGTTACGGGAAACGACGAGCGGCAATAAGCACCTTCGGGTGGCCTAACTACCACCTGGTAACGACCGCCCCGTGCCCCTAGCAGGGTGATGAAGAACGACCCGGTCGGGCTCGGCTGAGAACGGAAACCTCGAAGATCGTGGAGCATGGAGGCTCCGCGAGCACCTTCGGTCGAGCGGTTCGGCCCGATCCTCGTGCTCGGGCCAGGGATTTCACCCCGCCACCGGCTCCAGGTTGGCCATCCGCACCAGGTTGTACGCGCTCACCGTGAGCAGCATCCACATCTCGTTGCGTCGCTGCCCGATGTAGCGCAGCTTGCGACCTCCACCCACCGTCTTCTTCCCGGGTCACAGCTGGTGTATCGTTCTGAAGCACGAACCCCCTGGCCCTAGCTCTTGGCTGACGCGAGCCTCGCGGGCGGTGATCCCGGCAGATATGGCTTCCTTCAGATGTCGAGGAGCTCGGCGCGCTCGATGTCGGCCCTCTTCGCCGCTACCGCTAAGACGTCAGCGGGAACACCCGCTTCCTCGGCGTCGTCGAAGTCGTCACAGACCTCGAAGGATTGCCCTCTTCGAAAGTCGGTGAGGATCAGGATCTTTCCTTTTGCCGTTTCATCCACGCTGGGCGGCGCGAAGGTGGAGTGAACGAGCTACTCACGGACGCGTGCGCGAATCTACCCGGATAGGGTCACTCATCCTGGCGACCCAAGCGAGTCGGCCCCAAATTAAGTCTCGCCAATCGGCCTATGCTGATGGCGAGGGCCGGGTGAGCCACCTCCTTCTCAGCGATCGGGCCGTACATTTCCCCGACCGTCGGCAAGAGCTGCCCGGCCCCCAGATTCAAACTGACCCACTACCCTTTGGAGGGAGGTGTGGTCGTTCTGAGAAAACGTCCTCTCTCAGGAGTTCTGTGAGTTTGTCCTCTCATGGAGGACAGGGTCA
>PNBE01000050.1 GCA_003135895.1 Candidatus Dormiibacterota bacterium | reverse complement strand
ACGCCGTTGGCGATCGCCTCCACGCCGGTCATCGCCGTGCACCCACCCGCGAATGCGCGAAGGACGAGGAAGATGGTCACGCTCTCGGTGGGATTCGGTATCGCGTGCAGTTGATGGGGCGGATTGCCGGTCGCGATGCGGAACGCCGCCACCAGGAGCAACGCCGCCAGCGAGAGCACGAATACGTACGTGGGGAGAATGAACGCTGCTCCCGCTTCACGCACGCCCCGGAGGTTGATCACCATGAGCGCGAGAATCGCCGCCACGTCGATGGCCATGCGGTACCGGTCGAGGCCGGGTGCGAAGGCAACGAGTGCCGCGACCCCGGCGGTCACCGAAACAGCGACCGTGGTCAGGTAGTCGACCATCAGCGCACCTGCCGCGACCAGTCCGGCGGTGCGACCGAGGTTCCGGCTCGCCACGGTGAACGATCCACCGCCATTCGGATAGGCGTGAACGGTCTGCCGGTACGAGAAAGCGACCACTGCGAGCAGCAGAGCGATCGCCGCGGCAATCGGGATGTCGAAGGCGACGCCCGCCGAGCCCGCGAGCAGCAGCACGTAGAGAATCTCGTCGGGTCCGTAGGCCACCGAGGAGAGGGCGTCGAGCCCAAACGCGCCGATTGCTGCGGTCTTGGACAGGCGTTCGTGCTGCTGCGCGGAACTGCGCAGCGGTCGTCCGAGCAGGGCGCGACCCAGGACTCGCATCCGGCGGAGTATCACATGCGCTGCCGGCGCGGTCGCCGGCCTCGCCCTCGGAAGAGGCAAGACCGCGCCGAGAAGGAACGGGACCGCGAGTCACGCCTCGCGGTCCCATCCGCTGTCAGTCGCTGGGGATGCCGCTCGTCGGTGGCGCGGATGCTGTGCCGGTGAAGGCAGCGATCGCCCCGGTCGGCGTGTCGTCGGTGGTCTGGACGGGGCCGAGTGTGGTCAGCGAACCAGTCAGACCGACGGTGACCATCTGCACGCCGGTGAACCCGTTGTGATCACTCGAAGAATACGCATAGGGCGTCAGTCCTGGGCCATCGGTCCAGTGGCTGTTCTGCACCGCGGCAACGATGCTAGCGCGGGTCGGGTTCTGCCCGGCGGCCTTCAACGCCTGCACGAACGTGAATGCCTCCGCCATGCCGTATTCGACGTTGCCGTCCCACGGCAGTGACGACGCGTACGTGGCCTTGATGCTCTGGAAGAGGGTCACCCAGGGGTTGGCCGCGTCAGTCAGCAGGGGTAGGTAGGTATCGCTGATCGTGCCCGCGATCAGGCCCGCGGGGAGCTTCTTGCCGAGCGCTCCCCCGGTGAGGATCGCTGAGAGTGTCGGCGGATCCGATCCGACGTTGCTCACCACGAACTGCGGGTGGTAGTTGAGCCCGGCGGCACTCGCCTCAGCGATCGCGGTGAACAGCGGGACCGAGAAGCTCACGATCACCTGCACGCCCTGTGCCTGCAGTGACGCTATGGCGGCGCCCACCGCCTGCGCGCCCGCGGCCGTCGGCGTGTAGTACGCCGGTGTGGAGAGGACATTCAATCCCTTGCCCTGCAGCGCGTCGTTGACTCCCTGGAAACCGTCGGTGCCGAACTCGTCGTTGGGTCCCTGCAGGAAGAAGCCCACCTTCTTGCTCGCGAAGTTCTGCACGATGTACTGCCCGAGGATCTTGCCTTCGATGGTGTAGTTCGGCTGCCAGCCGAAGGTCTGCGGGTACTGGGATGGGTTGTTCCAGCAGTTGCAGCCCGAGGCGACGAACAGGTCGGGCACCTTCTCTGAGTTGAGGTAGTTCACCACCGCCAGGTGGGTTGGCGTCCCCAGCGCCTGGAACATTGCGAAGACCTTGTCCTGCAGGACGAGCTGACGCGTCTGCGACGTTGTGCTAGTCGGGTTGTACTGGTCGTCGAGGTATGTGTAGGTGATCTTCCGACCGAAGACCCCGCCGTGGGCGTTCACATACTTGAAGTACGCGTTGGCCGCGGGTGCGATCTCCGAGTATCCCGGTGCGGCGGGGCCGGTGAGCGGCTGGGTGCTGCCGATGGTCACCGTGGTCGAGGTCACCCCCGGAGCCGACGCTGTGTTCGCATTGGAGCTGGAGCTGCCGCAGGCGGCGGTCAGCAGCGCCGCCGCCCCACCGACGGCGGCCACCGCCCAGGTCCTCGATCTACTGATCTCTGGTCGCATGCGTGTGCTCCTTGTATGTGTGGACACCGATGTTTGCTGGTCTCATTGAGAAGGCGTCTCCGGTGCGGTGGGCAGCGCGGGGCTGCGGCGGCTCGGGCCAAGTACCCGCGTGGCGCCGCGAAGGATCGATGCGAACCCTCCCGCGATCCCGCGGGGGAACACCAGGATCGCGACGATGAGAACGATCCCGTAAATGGCGAGGGGCACATTGTTGGCCACGTTGCTCGAAAGATTCAGGCTGCTGGCAAAACCGCCGGTCCACACCGGTAGATACACGAGTATGAACGAGCCGACCACCGCACCCACGAGGCTGCCGAGCCCGCCGATCACGATTGCGGTGAGCAGCGACAGGGAGAGGTTGAGCGTGAACCCGCTCGGCGACGTTCGCGTCACCCAGTAGGCGAACAGCGACCCCGCGAGCCCGGCGCATGCGGCACTGATGACGTACGCCAGTATCTGTGTGCGCGCGACATCGACGCCCGCAAGCCGGGCTGCCACCTCGTTGTCGCGCACCATGCGAAAGCGTCTGCCGGTCGCGCCGCGCACGAGGTTCGCGAGAACGAAGAAGGTGATCACCCCGGCGGCGAGCGCGATCCATGCAAGCCACTCCTCCTGCGTGAAGTTCGCACCCAGGAAGGGCGGCGGCGTGGGTGTCGGGACGCTCAGTCCCTGGTTGCCGCCGAAGATGCTCGCAAAGTGTGACGGTACCTGCGGCAGCGCGACCGCGAGCGCCAGGGTTGCGCCTGCGAGATACGGTCCGCGAAGCCGCGCCCCGGCGATCCCGACGATGGCACCGGCGATTCCTGTGGTCGCGATCGATGCAACCAGCATGAGGATGAGTGGCAGGTCGGGATGCCACGTGAGCAGCACAGATGTCGTGTATGCGCCGATCATCATCAGCGCGCCATGCCCGAGTGAGACCTGACCGTTGATCCCAGTGAGGACGGTGAGGCCGGCTGCTGAGATGGCCAGGATGGCCACTTCGGTCACGTTGTAGTTCGTGTACGCATCGAACACGAACGATGTGAGCAACAGGAGCACCACCGTCAGACCAAGGAACACCAGGCCATGGCGTACAAGCGTCGAGCCACGCAGCATTCTGCTCATACCTGCCGCTGCCGCCCGAAGCTGAACAGTCCCTGCGGACGCAGCATCAGCACCACGATCAGGATCACGAACCCACCCAGGGGCGCGAGATCCGCGCCGACGTACCCGCTGACATAACTGAGCGCGAGCCCCACTCCCACCGCGCCGGCCACGGCACCGACGGGGCTCTCGAGTCCGCCGATGATGGCGCCCGTGAAACCGAAGACCAGCACTTCATCCATGTTGCTGGGATAGAGGTACACCGACGGCGCGGCGAGCATGCCGGCGAGTGCGCCCAGCAATGCTGCCAAACCCCAACCCAGGGTGAGCATCCTGCCGACGCGAATACCCAGGAGGCGCGCGATCTCGGGGTTGAATGCGGCGGCGCGCATACGCAGCCCGAGTGTGGTGCGCTGGAAGACAAGAAAGAGCAGGAGCATCGCAACCAGGACGGCGCCGACGGTGAACAGGGCGAACGGCGAGACCGGGAGTGAGGTCGTGCCGACCACGATGTCGATGTTCGACACCGGCACCGGAAACGACTGCGTCTGACCGCCGAAGAGCATCGGCGCGATGGCCTCGAGCAGGATCAGCACGCCGAGGCTGAGGATCACCGCGTTGAGGGGCGGCCGCGACTCCACCGGCCGCACCAGGACGCGTTCGGTGACCGCGCCGATCACCATCCCGGCCGCGAGTGCGACCACGAATCCCATCCAGTACGGGGCGCCGTGCCGGATCACGGTCAGCGCGATGTAGGTCGTGAACATCGCCATCGCGCCCTGCGCATAGTTGATGATCCGGGTCGCGCGCCAGATCATCACCAGCGCCAGCGCGATCGCCGCATACACCATCCCGTTGGTGATCCCGTCGAGGGTGTAGATCACGAAGAGGCGCACGATCAGAAGCCCAGGTAGGCATGGCGGAGTGCGTCGTCGCCGGCGAGGCGCTCCGCGGTGTCACTCATCTCAACCCTTCCCAACGACAGCACAACGGCCTGGTCGGCCACGGACAGCGCGGACCGCGCGTTCTGCTCGATGAGCAGCACGCTCAGCCTCCGCTCGACCACCAGCGCGGAGAGCCGTTGCATGATCTGTGCGAGTAGAGCACCGGCAAGCCCGAGCGACGGCTCGTCGAGCAGCAGCGCCGTCGGGCGGGCGACCATCGCCCTGCCGATCGAGAGCATCTGCCGCTCTCCCCCGCTCAAGCTCGAGGCCGACACGCTTCGCCGCACCCGCAGCGGAGGAAACAATTCGTACGCCTCGTCAATGGCGACGCGTTGGTCGGCGCGGTCGCGGCGCCAGAGGCCACCGAGCCGGAGATTCTCGTCGACGGTCAGCTCGCTAACGATGCCGTGCCCTTCGGGGACGTGGCCGACACCGAGACGAGCGATTGCCTCGGGAGATCGTCCGACCAGTTGGTGGTCGCCGAGCATCACCGACCCCTGCCGGGGCTTGACCAGCCCGGAGATGGTCCGGACCAGCGTCGTCTTGCCCGCGCCGTTGGCCCCGAGCACTGCGGTGATGCTCCCCTCCGGAACTGACAGCGTCACGCTGTCGAGCGCGATGACGCCGCCGTACGCGACCGTGAGGTCGGTGATCTCAAGCATGCGCGACCGTCTGCCCAAGATATGCGTTGGCCACCTCGCTGTTGGCCCGGATCGCCTCGGGTGGTCCCGACGCGATCACCTGCCCGAGGTTGAGGACGGTGATGGTGTCGCTCACCGCCATCACCATGTCGACGTGGTGCTCGACAAGCGCGATCGCCATCCGAGATCGCAGCGAGCCGAGCAATTCGATCAGCTGGTTCACATCAGTCGCGGAGAGCCCGCTCGCGGGTTCGTCGAGGAGCAGCAACGACGGTCGAGCCATCAGCGCACGCGCGATGATCACCCGCTTCTGGACACCGTGGGGCAGCGCGCCCGGATACGCGCCGGCACGATCCGCAACCCCGAGCTCGACCAGGTTGGCCATCGCTTCCTCGCGAAGCGTACGGGTTCGCCGGTCGGCGCTCGGAAACGCCAGCATGTCCGCGGCCAGCGGCGTGCGCGACGGGGCCCCGGCGATCACGTTCTCGAGCACGGTGAGTGTCGGCCAGAGCCCGAGACCCTGGAGCGTCCGCGCGATGCCCAGGTGTGCCAGCCGCCAGGTGGGCAGATCGAGCAGGGAGTGCCCGTGGTAGGTGATCGTCCCAGCCGCGGGTGTCACGAATCTCGAGACCGCGTTGAACAGCGTCGTCTTGCCTGCGCCGTTGGGGCCGATCACGCCGACGATCTGGTTGGCGCGGACGGTCAGCGACACGCCGTCGAGGGCGATGACGCCTTCGAAGTGCACGTCGATCCCGGTGACCTCGAGCACGACAGGCGTCTCGTCTGGTGTCTGTGCGGACACGCTACAGCGACCCGTTCAACCCCATAGGTGCCCCGAGAGTACAGCGATCAGGCGACCTCTGCCGGCCCGGAATCCCTCAGCGGATCGCCACCAGAACCCGATTCGCGAGGTGTTGCCACACCGTTCCCACCTCGACGAACCCCGACGAGAAGAGCGCCGAGCGGTGGAACTCGTAGCTGTGCGCCTCGTCCTCGTGCGGATGCGCGTGCCACCGTTGGGCGCGCTCGACGACCTGCTCGGCGAGCGCGGGCTCCGCCACCGCCGCCGCCCACCATGCGTCGTAGTCCTCGGCGCCCTCAGGGGCGTCCGGCCACTCCGGGCGCACCTGGCGTGCGCCCTCGGCGATCGCCCGCTGATCGTGATCGAAGTCGAGCCGGTCGCCGTCGAGGAAGACGGCACCCGGGCGGAGCACGCCGGCGAGGGTCTGATAGAGGACGAGCAGTTGCTCCAGTCCGAGCCAGTGCAGCGCCGTGGTGGAGACCGCGGCGTCGTAGGGTCCGGGTGAGGGCAGCGCACTCACCCAGTCCGCGCGAAGATCGGCGTCGACGAACTGCAGGTTCGTTCGCGCTCCGAGGGCGCCTCGGCCGATGGCGAGGAGCACCGGGTCGGCGTCGATGGCCACGACGCTGGCGCCAGGCAGGCGATCAAGGACGCGAGCGCTCAGTGATCCGGGACCGCACCCGAGGTCCAGCACCCGCGGCTCGGGTCCGGCGAATGCCGCCACCGCATCGACCATGGCGGTGAACCGTTCCTCACGGTCCGGGATGTGGCGCTGCTGCTGCGCGTCCCACCGTGCCAGCCAGCTCGCAAAGTCGGCGGCGACGTGCTGCGTGCTCATTTCGGCGCTACCTGTACCACATCACCGCGCTGGTACCGCCGGGACTTTGATGACGATCGCGGTGCCGTCCGCCTGCGTGCTGGTCGCGCTGACCGAACCGCCGTGTGCCTCCACCACATCTCGAACAATGGCGAGCCCGAGCCCTGACCCGGTGGACGACGGTCCTTTCACGAAGCGATCGAAGACACGCGGCAGCAGCTCGGCAGGAATCCCCGATCCGTCGTCGCGGACCGTGAGCAGCACCCACCCGCCGGCTGCGACGCCCTCCACGCGAATGGTGCCACCTGCCCGCGCGTGCGCCAGCGCGTTGCTGACGAGGTTGCCTAGAACTCCACGCATCCTTCCAGGGTCGGCATCGATGGCCGGAATATTGATGTCGACATGTTCGGTGAGCTTCACGCCGGCTGCCCTCGCCTCGGCGCCGAAAGCATCGAGCGTCTCGTTGACGAGGACAGCGACGTCGATGGGTTCGCGGTGGAGGCGCAGCGCGCCGCTCTCCGCAAGCGTGAGCGTGCTGAGGTCGTTGACCAGCATCTCCAGGGCCTCGGTCGCGCTCACGATCGGCGCCATGTGCTCGGCGTCGGCCGGGTAGATCCCGTCCGTGATGGCCTCAGCCTGACCGCGGATGATGGAGAGCGGCGTACGCAACTCGTGGGCGATGTCGGCGAGCACCGACCGGCGCCGAGTCTCCTCCGCCTCCAGGCGACCGCTCATCTCGTTCATGGCACGCGCCAGCGAACGAAGATCCGACGGTCCGCGCACGGGTACCCGCGCCGAGAGGTCGCCTGCTTCGATGCGATGGGCACCTTCGACGAGCGCTCCGACCGGTGCCGCCAGGCGGCGGAGCACCAGGATCGCGACGCCGACGGCGACACCGCCGAGCACCAGCGCCGTCACCGCCACCGCCGTGTCGAAGGGCGCCGAGCTGACCACTCCGAAGGCGCTGAGGAGCAGCCAGACCACCCCGAAGATCGCACTGAGAAACACGAGCAGGGCGAGACCCATGAAGCAGCCGATGCGCCGCGCGACGCGTCTGCCATGAAGCCGCCAGTTCGGGCCTCCGCCCCACGGGCCGGTCTCGCCCTCCGGCCACCAAGGCGGGCGGCCACCACCGCCTCTTCCCCACGGCGGCCCCTGCCTCATGCGTCGCCGTCCACGAGGCGGTAGCCGACCCCGAAGACCGTTTGCAGGTGTCGCGGTGAGCGGGGATCGGGTTCGATCTTCCGGCGGATGTTCTTGACGTGCGCATCGATGGCGCGCTCATAGGACTCGACGGCGACCCCGTGAACTGCGTCCAGCAGTTGAGCGCGAGTGAAGACCCGCCCCGGCTGGCGCGCCATGTGCAACAGCAACTGAAACTCGGTCGCGGTCAGCAGTACGTCGCGGCCCTCGACCTGCACCTGCATGCGTGGGGCGTCGAGCACGACCGAGTCGCCGACACGAACGATGTCATCCTGCATCGCGGCGGCCTGCGCCCGCCGAAGCACCGCCCGCACCCGGGCGACGATCTCCCGGGCGCTGAAAGGCTTGGTGACGTAGTCATCCGCTCCCAGCTCGAGGCCGGCCACCCGGTCCGCCTCCTCGGTTCGCGCGGTGAGCATGATGATGGGCACGTCGCCCGCTCGCCGCATCGCGCGCGCGACGTCGAGGCCGTCCATGCGCGGCAGGGTCAGGTCGAGGATCACCAGGTCCGGGCGGCTTCGCGCGAACACCTGCAGCGCCTCCTCGCCGTTGCTCGCAGTGGTCACCTCGAACCCCGCGCGCTCGAGATAGTCACGTACCAGGCGCACGATCGCCGGTTCGTCGTCGACGATGAGCACACTGGTCATGGCGAATTCATCGTAGGGGGCGACGCGGGGCGGCGAACAGACGCCGCCCCGTCGATCATCAGACCGATTGCGCCGCGGGCGTGGATGTCTCGGAATCCGATGCCTTGTGGGCGCCGGCGCAGCCGCCACCCCAGTCCTTGCCATGAGTGCCGAAGGCGTTTGGTCCAAAACCGCGCCGGTTCCAACGCCGCGGAGTCAGGCCCAGCACCCGGGGCAGCACCAGCGTGCCGAGGAAGGTGATGGCGATGAAGCCGGGATTGTGTGTGGTGATGCCGACCGCGGTGGCTGCCCCGATTGCCACCAGTCCCCAGGCGGTGCGTCCTGCACGGTACATGTCGATTCTCCTTGTGGAGGGTGAACGGTATGCGCACCACTCTCCGGCCAAGGTGTGAACCACGTGTGAAGACGCCACGGAGGTTTCGCGCGCGGCGACGTGGCGTCCGATCAGCCGTGCTGGTAGGTCACCGGTTCGCGCGCCGTGCGGTCGACCGAGAGCTGGAAGACGTCCGGGCGGCTGTAATGGCCGGTGACGTCGAGCGTGCGTCGAGATGCTGCCGCGCGGCCGGGCTCGATGTCGGCCATCAGCAGTCCGAACTCCTCGTGCAGTGGCCCGGCGACGATGTCCCCGCCCGGCGCGACCACGACCGAGTCTCCCGGGTTGATCCACTCGGCGGGGTCGGGAAACAGCAAGTCGCGCCCGGGAAAGGACGACGGCACGTCCGAGGCGCGCAGCGCGCATCCGGAACCGAGCACCCAGCATCGGCCCTCAGCTGCGATGTGTCGCATGGTCGAGATCCATGTGTCGCCGTCATCCCACGTGGAGGCGACGTACACCTCGACTCCGTCGGCGTACAGGGCATAGCGCGCCAGCGGCATGTAGTTTTCCCAGCAGATGAGTGCGCCGACTCGTCCGACCGCGGTGTCCGTGACCCGCAGTCCACTCGCGTCGCCCTGCCCCCAGACCATGCGCTCGGGATTGGTCGGCACCAGCTTGCGATGGCGGTTGAGGATGGTGCCGTCGGACCCGATCGTGACCGCGGTGTTGTACAGCGTGGAACGGCCGAACTCGCCATCCCGCTCATGCAGCCCGCACACCACGACGAGATGCAGGTCCGCGGCTGCCTCCCGCAGCGGCTTCAGGCCGTCGGCGGCGAGATCGACACTGTTCTCGAGCAATCGCTGATAGATCTCGCCGGTGAGGTCGAAGTCACCTCCCGGGCGCAGCCGCCAGATCCAGGCCGGATAGCCGGGGATGAAGGTCTCGGGGAAGACCGCCAGCTTCGCCCCGGCTTCGGCGGCCGTGTGGAGGTCGGTCACCGCGGCGGCGAGCGTCGCGGCCCGGTCCAGCAGCACCGGTGGGTGCTGCACGATTGCCACGCGTACGACGCCGTCCTCGCTCGCCACGAATCGGGACTATAGAGATGTCGAGCCGGGAGCCGGGCGACCCCGGGAACATCGAATCCGCGTGACCGTACCGAGGCCGTACCCTGTCGCTCGACGTGCCGAGTCCGATTGCAGAGACCCTGGCTGTCCTGCTCCTGGTCGCAACGCTGGCGTGCGCCATCGTTCGCCCGCGAGGAGTGCCGGAAGCTGTGGTCGCCGTTCCGGCAGCGTGCCTCCTGCTGGTCCTCGGGATCCTGCCCTTGGGCCAGGCCGGTACCGAGGCGGGCGGTCTCGGCCCGACCATCGGCTTTCTCGCGGCGGTGCTCGTCCTCGCCAACCTCTGCGATCGCTACGGCCTCTTCGAGGCAGCCGGCTCGTGGATGGCGGCGGGATCGCGCGGGAGACCGGTCTCATTGCTGGCCCTCGTCTTCGCAGCGGCCAGCGTGGTCACTGCTGTCCTCAGCCTCGACGCCACCGTGGTCCTGCTCACCCCGGTGGTGTTCGCGACCGTCGCACGGCTCCGCCTCCGAGCCAAACCGCACGTGTACGCGTGCACCCACCTCGCGAACTCGGCATCGTTGCTGCTCCCGGTCTCGAACCTCACCAACCTGCTGGCTTTCGCCGCGAGCGGGCTCTCCTTCGCGCGCTTCGGGGCGACCATGGCACTCCCCTGGCTCGCGGCGATCGGTGTCGAATGGCTGGTACTCCGTCGTTTCTTCGCCGCAGATCTCGTCGGCCGTGGCGAGACCCGGGGCGTGAGGCGACTTCCGGTTCCAGTGTTCGCGACGACGGTGGTGGCCCTGACGCTCGCCGGCTTCTTCGTCACCTCGGCCTTCAACGTCAGCCCCGCGTTTGCCGCTCTCGGTGGCGCGCTGGTCCTGGCGGTGCCGGCGGTCGCGAGCCGGCGCATCACACTGCGGGAGCTGGTGGTGTCGGTCGACGTTCCCTTTCTCGCCTTCGTGCTGGCGCTTGGACTCATCGTCAAGGCAATCTCACTGCACGGCCTCGGCTCGGTCGTGACCCACCTGGTGCCGGGCGGATCGGGACTCGGTTCGCTGCTGGTCATTGCGGTGGTCGCGGCCGTGCTCGCAAACGTCATCAACAACCTTCCTGCGGCCCTGCTCCTGCTCCCAGCGGTGTCGGGCGCCGGCGCCGGACCAGTGCTTGCGGTGCTCATCGGGGTCAATACAGGACCCAACCTGACCTACGTCGGGTCGCTCGCGACGCTGCTCTGGCGGCGCGTCCTCATCCGGCGCGGCGAGGAGCTGCCGATCTCGGAGTTCCTGCGCCTGGGGGCCATCACCGTGCCGCCCGTGCTGATCACGGCGACCCTCGCGCTGTGGATTTCGCTGCGGTTGGTGGGTTAATGACGGCCATGCGTATCGTCGTCTGGGTCGTCGAGGGAACCTGGGAAGGATGCGTTGACGCGGCCGTCGAGCACTTTCCCGCCGATTCGGAGTTCGCGCTGCTGCACGTGACGCCCTCGGATGTCGCCGAGGCCGCCGATGCAGCGTCTGTCGGCCTGTTCGGTCGTGGGTTCCCAGGGCGCAGGCCGAACCGCCGCTATGACGATATCGCCGCAGACGAGGGAGCCGAGTTGCTCGCCGCGGCGGCGGACCGTCTCGGCCACGCGGACGCCGAGCTGATCAGCCGGCGCGGGCGGGTCGAGCGCGAGGTGGTGAGCGCCGTGGCTGAAGGCGTCGATGTCCTTGTGGTCGCGCGTGACGGCGATCACTCGCGTCTCGGACCAAAGAGCCTGGCGCATGCCACCCGCTTCGTGGTCGACCACGCGCCCTGCGCGGTGATGCTGGTCTGGCCGGACGAGACGCCGGGCATCGATTCGATACCGCCCCCGAAGCACGGACATCCACCCGAACACGAACACCCACCGAAACACGAACGCCCACCGCCACCGCCGCACCACCGGCACGAGCACCTCTGACCTCTCCTTGAGCTCAGGGCGCGGTGCGGGTCAGCCGGTTCGGGTCTCGGTGACAGATCGCACCCACCCACGCCTGGGCCCCGATCTGCATCGCGTCCCACGGGCTCCCGAGGGGCGGCGTGTAGGACAGGTCGAGGTCGCTGAACGCATCGACCGTCATCTCATTGAAGATCGCCGTGGCGGCGATATCGACGCGCTTCGCCACCTCCGCGTGCCGGTGGCCAAAGAGCTTCTATCGCCTCAATCCCGAGATGTCGGCGGCTGCCCACGCCGCGGTCGCGAACGTCGGCTAGCTGCCACGCGGCATCTGGTTACCTGTGCGTGAAGGGGCTGAAGATGTCGGTGAACTGCCAGGTGGACTGATGCAGGCCTGAACAACTGTCGCTGCCGGCGACGCCCGGGCAGCCGCCGTTGTCACGTTCGAGCGCCCAGTAGGACCGAGGCGGGGACGGGATAGCGCGTCGTTAGCCACCTCGCTGGTAGGGTGAGTGCGTGCTCTCCCAGCAGTCCGGCGCGCTCGCGATCGACGGCCTGATCAATCTGCGCGACCTCGGCGGCCTTTCGACCGCGTCGGGTGCGACAACCCGGGCGGGTCGCTTGTTGCGCAGTGAATCGCCGCACACGCTCAGCGAGTCAGGATTGCGCGCAGCGCTGGACCTGGGCATCGGCACGGTGGTCGACCTGCGGACAGCGTCAGAGCGCGAGCAGCGTCCGAGCCCGCTTGTCGAAGCCGGCGTGCACACGTCGCACGCGCCCATCTTCACCGACGATGAGGACTACCCCGATCATCTCTCCACCGCCGCGGAGGTCTATTGCTGGTGGCTCCGCGAGCGCCGGACCGGCGTCGCGGCCGCGATGAGCGCCGTGGCCGACGCGCCCGCAGCGCCGGTGCTCGTGCACTGTCACGCCGGCAAGGACCGCACCGGCGTGGTGGTGGGTCTCGTTCTGCGCCTCGCGGGAGTCAGCATCGGCGCCATCGCCGACGACTATGCAGTCAGCGGTGTGCAGCTCGCCGACATGCTGGCTCGAGACCGGGTCACTGCGCTCGAACGCGGCATGGACCAGATGCGTGCAGAGCGGCTCTTCACGGTGCGCCGGGAGACCATGGTGCAGACGATGGCATGTGTCGATTCGGAGCACGGCGGTGTCGCGTCGCTGCTGCGCGGCATCGGTCTCGACGACAACCGACTCGAGCGCCTGACGAATCTGTTGCTCGCTCCTGACTGGCCATAGCGCGTCCCGCTAACCAGCCGTAGCGCTTGACTGGCTGAACCCAGGGCAGGCTCGTCCGAGGAAGCCGGGGAGCTCCCAGGATGCGCCCAGGTCGATCGCGGTGTGGAAGCCCGACATCACCGAGATTGCTCGATTCCCGATCTGGTCACCGGTGCACCCCTCGGCGGAGATCGTGTAGCGCCCGGGTGGCAACGGCATGTTCAGGGTGGTGCTCGCTCCCGACCAGTCGTCGTGGCCAGCCGAGCTGGCATCGGGTGCACGTGCGATAAAGAGCCGGCAGCCTTTCACGTCGCCGGGGCAAGCCGGAACGGTGACCGCAACTCCAGTGAAACCGGTAGTTCCCGGTCGCGGCCAGAGCACGATGAGCGCGGCAGCGGCGCCGACCAGCAGTAGGCACAACGCCACCGCAAGCCTGGGGTGCTTCCGGATCACCCTGGGAGGCCCGACGCGCAATCGTCAAGCCAGCGCACGGCCCTCCACCGGCTCGGTGTCGCAGGTTCTTCGGTCAACTGGCATGCTTCCCGATGGCGCGTCGCTACTGTACGACGGCCGCTTCGATGTGACCTGCCTCAGAAAGTCCTCCGTCCTCGACAGCCGCCGCCCAGCAAGGAAACCGATACCCAGCCGTCACCGAACGCCCGACTGCGAGCCCGTAGGCTCCGGACATGGTCGCCGTGGGAATCCTCGCAGCGGTATTGGTTGCCGTCGCCCTCTTCAGCCGGGTGCGCTATTTCCGCTACCTGATCTGGATCGCCCACGACCGCCCTGCGACGTTGCGGCGCGGCTGTCGAGTCTGCGGGGCACCCGCCGTACATGCGACGTGGCACATGGCAGCGCCAAGCTATCTTCGGCCCTTCGGACCGACTCAGACGGTTCCCTGGTGCCAGACCCACTACGACCAGGCCCGAGCGCGCAGTCAGGGTCCCCAGGGTCGAGGTGCCAAATAGGATCGCCAATCCGCTGGGTTGGTCACGGAGCTCGCTGCTGGCGATAGTCGCGATCGGTGCATTGGACGGTTGTGGCGGATCGAACCCGTCGGGTGTGATCTTGCCGACGGTCGGCGGCACAGGCTCGTCGCCGACGAGCGCCAGTCGCCATTGACCCGTGCGCACTGCTGACTCAACCGGAGGCCGCGACCATGGCCGGAGTCGCGCTCAGTAGGGGGCGGCTCACGTCGGGCGAATGCTTCTTCAGCGGCTACGCGCCGAGCGCTTCGGTCACCATCCANNGTGACTCGCGCGCTACGGACCACTCACCCAGCGAGCGATGCTGGTCAATTGGTTATTCCAGATTAGCTCGGGTCAGTTCGTAGCTCGACTTCCGCCGCTGCAAGCAGAGTTGGCGCAGGGCGTTTCGGACGCGCAGGAACCGCGGCTCCCTCACCGGGGTTGTCGCCACGGATCCCTCCGCGAGCCCACCGACGATGTCGCCGAGGGCGCGTTCTCATGAGCGCTTTCTTGAGTCGACCAAACGGCCCCAGTTTTCGCGGGAGAGCCGATTCCCAGGCACTCAGCGCGGACGCACCAATCCTGTATCCGTCGCTCATGGAGCGATTCTAGGCTTGCAGAACGACTTCCCAGTCGACCAGTGGGAACGACGCCCGGCTGGTCATCGTGACGTTGGTGATCCTGGGCGCGTCGGTCGGTATTCATCTGATGGGGATTCGGTGCCGACCAACCGCTTTCCTTTGCCTGGTCGCCTCCCCTCGGGGTGCAACTCCTAGCACGGTTCGAGATCGGTGACGGTGGCCGGCGGGTGCTCCCGTCGTGGGCGTTTCCAAGTCCTGGCAGCGCCCCGCAGCCCGTAACCGTCGCCGCCGGCTGCTACGTCTTTCGCGACGCGGCAGCGCTCGCAGTCATCGCCTGTCTGATCATGTTCGTGTCGAGTATCTGGGGCGGAGTTCCCAGCCGCGCGTGCCTCACTGCATCCTCGGCTCTCCTGACGAAACGTGTCGAGGAGTGGCGTGGTGGCGGATCGATCTGCTTTCCTCGTCGACGCGGGCTGCGAGGTCATCGAGATCAATCGGCCGGATCGTCGAGCCCGTCGCGGACATGGCAAGTCAGATCCCATCGACGCCGAAGCGGCAGCGCGATCGGTACTAGCTGGTGGGCCGCTCTGCGTCGCCAAGCGTGACCACGACCGGGTCGGCATGATCCGCACCCTCCGGGTCGCACGTCGCTCCGCACTCAAAATGCGAACCCAGGTGGGGAATCAGATGCATGCGTTGGTAGTCACCGCTCCCGACTCGCACCGACATCAGCTTCGTCATCTTCCCCTCGACAAGCTGGTCGCCGTCACCGCAGCTGCGCGGCCGGGAACCGTCACGACACCGAGCGCAGCAAGCAAGCTGGCGCTCCGCTCGCTGGCGATCCGTCATCAGGGGCTGACCGCGGAGCTCGTTGTGCTGGACCGCCTGACCATGGAAGCCGCACCCGCGCTATGCGATCTCACCGGCGTTGGTCCGGACGTCGCTGGGGCGCTCCTGGTGGCCGCCGGCGACGATCCTGAGCGCCTCCGTTCCGACGCCGCGTTCGCCAGCTTGTGCGGCGTGTCACCGGTGCCCGCCTCGTCCGGGAAGACCAACCGACATCGCCTCAACCGCGGTGGCGATCGCATCGCCAACAACGCACTCTGGCGCATCGTCATGGTGCGCCTCACCTGTGATCAGCGGACCAAGGTCTACGTCGCCCGCCGCACCGCAGAGGGAATGGCGAAGCGCGACATCGTGCGTTGCCTCAAGCGCTACGTCGCACGCGAAGTGTTCCGCGCTCCTGGCGACGGCCCCGGCGTTGACGCGCATTAGTGCTTGACAAGGCATAGGAGCATCATTCCCGGATGCTGGCCTGAGCGAGGCGGATGTGCCGTGGGTCGTTTACTAGAGGTGGCAAATCAGGCTCTAGCGAGGGTGAGCCGAGCGACCGACCGCCCGGCTGCCTGCCGCACTCGAGCCACAGGGTCGTTGCGCAGGTTCGCGACGCTGCTCAAGAGGTCGCCGAGTAGGTGGCGAGCGACCACCTTAGCGGCCATCTCCCGGACTCGCCAGGCGTCGTCGTCTAGGGCGGCGCTGAGCGCGTCGAGCGCCGACTCGTCCCAGGCCCACAGTAAGCCCCTGACCGCCCAAACCCGCAGCCAGAGCAGAAGGTCAGCGCGCGAGTTGCCGATCAGCATCTGCTGCGCAGGCGGCCCTCCCAGGGCGACGATAAGCCTACGGTCGCGCGTGTCCCCATCCAAGAGGGCGATGCACCCCGCAACCACTGCGGCCTTCCCCCGACGCGTGCATTCAGCCTCGATGCTCCGTCGCGGACTAATCCCCCAACGCGAGCGCGATGACATGGAAGCATCATCCTCCCGCCACGCGCGGCCGCTCGGCTCTTGTGCGCTAACTGCACGCTGAGGCGGGCAATGATCGGCTCACCCGATCCGCTTCCCCAGACGACGGGCCTTCGAAGTGTGCCGTCGCGTCGAACGGACGCGATCCTCAGTTCTTCTGCTGCGCCGATCTTCGTGAGCTCTTCCTGCGTCCACGCAGCCATTGGCGCGGCTCCGACATCCCCACCGACTTCACGGAGCTGACTGTCGCCTTCGGGATCGCGCTTCACTAGCCGTGCGGCGCATGAACCCACGCTTCGGCAGTCAGCCTCGTCGTGACAGTGCAGCCGCCGCCCTGGACGTAGCCGTCTGCCTTGGTCAACTCCCCCAACAGACGAACCAAGGGTTCGAGGCGACCGGTGTCCCCATAGTGCCTCCGTGATGACGGCTCAGGCTACGCCACCCCGGCGCCCGCGCGCCATTGCCGATTACGTAGGAAAGCCTACGCCGACGGCAGGTTGTTGGCGCGTGTCCCGCGTGGCAGTCTTGTCCGCGAGAAGTCCAAGGCGAAGCGGTGGGAAAGCAATGTTCGGCAGGGACTCGGCGCCTGACATGTGGCTCGCGTTTTGCAGCTGGTCCAAGGATGATGAACACCGCCTGGGTCGTCGTAAGGCGGTGCTCCGCCGTCGCCGCGTTCTCGGACAAGACGCACGAGTGGGTGGCAGCCCTGCTGACGCTGGTGGTGTCGCTCTGGCTGGCCGCGCTTGTCGTGTTTGTCGTCCCACGTTGGAATCCGTGGTGCGGTCACCTGTCACGGTCGTGCGCACCGCGCGCCGGTCCCGCTACATCCTCGCCGCCCTGGTGGCGGCGGGCAGCGCGGTATTGATCACACCACAGGTGGCTCACGCCGCCGCCATCTCCTGTAACAATACGAGCCTGATTTCGGCGATCACTACAGCCAACACTACGGTCGGCGGTGGCACGGTCACCCTTCCCACTGGATGCACATTCACGCTGACCGCCGCCAACAACACCGTCCAGGGCGACAACGGGCTGCCGGTTATCACCAACAATGTGACCATCAACGGCAACGGCGCCACGATCAAACGCGCCTCGGGCGCCCCAAACTTCAGATTCTTTCTTGTCGACAACGTAGCGCCTGGGGGGAACCTCACGCTCAATTCGCTGACACTGAGCAACGGAGTTGCACCGGTGACGACCGAGGGCCATGGCGGAGGGGCCATCATGAACCGCCGCCGACTGACGGTCACCCATGTGACCTTCGTCAACAACGTCGATCTGATTCCGGGCAGCGCAGGTGGCGGTGCGATCGACAACCATGATGGCGGTCAGGCGACAATCTCGAAGAGCACGTTCATCAGCAACCGCGCAGAGGAAGGCGGGGCGGTGGAAAATGAAGCCACGCAAGCGGGGGCGTTCCTGAACATCTCGCAGTCCACCTTCAGCAACAACACCGCCACAAAGTATGGAGGTGGCGGTGTCGAGAATCAGCCCGGCGGCAACGACGCACTGACGGCGGACACGTTCGTCGGCAACACGGCTCTGGAGGGTGGCGGGATCGCCAACGGCGGAACGATGACCTTGACCAACAGCACGCTCGACAACAATACGCAGAAGGGCAACGGTGGCGGGGGTATTCAGAACTACGGTGCGATTACAATCGCGCAGACGACCCTGAGCGGAAACGGCGGGCCAGGCGGCGGTGCAAACCTCCACACCTATGTTCCCTCGGGAACGAGTGTCATAACCACGGTGACGCAGAGCATCATCGCAAATGGGGTGACCAGCTCCAATTGCAGCGGATCCGGGGCAATCACCGACAACGGGTACAACCTGGACACCGGCGTGTCCTGCGGCTTCTCCGCTGCCAATCATTCGCTGAGCAACACACAACCTCTGCTCAAGGCGCTCGCGTCGAACGGGGGTCCCACGCAGACGATGGCGCTGCCGGCAGCGAGCCCCGCCGTGGATGCCATCCCCGCGACGGTGAGTGGATGCTCTGGCAGCACCGACCAGCGCGGCGTGTCGCGGCCTCAGGGTTCGGGGTGCGATCTCGGAGCCTACGAGCGCCAAGGCTGACGCAGCATCCCGAATGGCTGACCGCGACTCATACAACATCACCGCGTGCGGGAAACCCCGCACCCCCGCCCACCGAGCACCCCCACCCTCAAGGCCGAGAAACCACCGCCACATGGGAAGTCACCAAAGCACGGGAAGTCACCAAAGCACGGAACTCCGCCCCCTCATGGATCAGGTGACGACCACGGCGACTGACTACGTGGCGGTTGCCCGCCAGTAGCCTACCCTAGCCACGGGGCACTCATGCGTTGGACCCTTCAGCGCAGTGACCGGATGGGACTGGCTCGGGAGTCGAATAGTTGCCGGCGTCCGGTCAATGCCGACGATGGCATATGGGAAGTGAGGAATCGATGCGACTGGCGTGGACGACACGTGGGCCGAACAACTTCCACGTGGGCAAACAGGTTCGGTCCACTGGCGGTCCGAATCGGATCCACCTGCGCGTCGGCAGCGCGTATCGTTCCACCGCGAGGCCGCGACGGGCGGCCGTTTACTCTGTCTCACTCTGGCGACATTTACGAGTACTCGCCTGCGCCACGATCGATTCTCGTGGCCAACCGAGCCGGCATCGGTCATGCAGGTCCGTGATCGCCTGGGATAATCGGACTCAGGCCGGCGTCGTCGGTTCGCCAACGCGCACGCGCCCTTGCCCGGTGATCGGCATCGACATTGGCATCAGACGAGCCACTTGTGAGTCGGCTTGGACGCGATATTTTGCAATGTGAGTGGTCCAAAGCCATATCTGCCAAGGGCAACACGGAGCGAGAGGGATTCGAACCCTCGTGGCGGGTTTCCCCCCCCAACCGCATTTCCAGAAAGCGTACGGAGCCTGACTGGCCACGTCTGGGACCGTCTCCTGAATACGCCCCGGCCCGTCGGACCGACAGCAACCGACGGGTTCCGACTCCCAATTGGCATCAGCGTTGGCATCACCCGAGCGCTCAGAATGGACGCTGCTCCGACGCTCTGGTTACCTGAACCCGCGGTGACGTCGCTGATTGCACACGAGGCAGGCGAAGGCACCGGCGTCGGGTCTCCGTTGGGGTACGGGACGACAGTGGAGTTCCCACGCGAACGGCATTTTCGAGACCACGATCGCCAAACATCCAGCGTCAGGTAACAGGACGCTCGTGTGTGCGAGCGTACAACCTGCACACATGGTGGTTGAGTTGACGCCGACACGCACATCGCGTGAAGCAGCGGCTCACTTCGCGCAGGGCGGTGTAGCTCGCCTCGAGCGCTTGCCGCGCAAGTTGGCCTTGGCGTGGCCGAGCTGGCGACTCAGGAACACGACATGGAGCGGCTTAGTGATGAGCATGCCGGCGTATCCATGCCGAAGGCTGTTGAGGGAAAGCCGTCCCTGCCCTCTCGAGCCGGCGCGTTCGACCGCCAACCGGAAGACGTCATCGACATGGCGGTAATTGCGCCCGCGACCCGTCCGCGTGGTGAAACACGAAGTGATCGGCGCTCTTGAACGGCGAGACGTGTTCGCGGAGCAGCCGGACGATCGCCGGAGCGAGGAGCACTTCACGGTGCGCGGCGTCGGTCTTGAGGGGGCATCCTCCCCGTAGCGCGGCGGCTCGTGGTGGACACGAACGACGTTCCGCTCGAAGTCCACATCCGCCCAGGTGAGCCCGCGCGTATCGCCGATCCGCAAACCCCGTGTAGGTTTCCAGTTGTTACTCCGGCGATCTGGGGTCGCTACGGATCCGGCTCTCGTAGAACTCTAGCCATGCCGTCAGCTGTTCCTGCACTCTGTCGCGGAGTACCGGATTGCGCACCCACCGCAGGTTGACGATGACCGGCGCCTCGGGCGGAGGTCTGAACGGAATCGGGAAATGCCTGCGGAGCGAACAACACGCGACATACACCGTCAGTAAGCGGACGCGGCGAAGATCAGCAATATCCGATTCATCGGCCGTGCCGCTGAGTAGATCATCAAAAGCCCCGAGCCACGTATAGCGAAATTCTCCAAACTTGGCCAAGAACTCCGCATACGACATGCAGCGCTGGGAGCCATCTTCATTAACAACCGAAGCTTCGGCCGCCAGTTGTACGGTACTGTAGAAGAGATGCGCGTTCTCCTTGCTGGGGTCGTAGTCGATGCCGTCGAAAATGCGCAAGCTGCTGAAACTCCACTCGTAGAAGTGGCACGCCGTGAGAAACCGATGGTGGTTTCTCACGACGGCGGTATTGAGCGTCTGATCCAACCGGCTCCGCCGTCTTCTCAGCACCTCGATCCACGCCAACGGCCGGATCATCAGCCAGATCAGCGTCTGCCGGTAATGCCAGTCCGAGCACATCTGTGCAGGATCGGCCGTGGTGGTGTTTAAGAGTGCCGAAAATCTATCCGTAAGATCGTGCACCGTTTCGATGACCTGGCCCGAGGCTGGCCCGACCCCTGCGTGGAACGCCTTCTCCGTCTCGAGCCGGTACTGCGCTTCGGCTGCCGCTGCGGCTTCAAATGCGGTCAGCCGCTGTCCCTTGATACGGTCATCCAGTTCCGCCCGAGCTCGCCGTAGCGACAACCCATACGCAAAGCTGGCAGCACCGATAGCGAACGCTCCGGCAAGCAGTGCCGGCACCACACTCGGCCACCAACTCACCGCCGAAACGCCATCCCACTCTTCGTCATCAACCTGCAGCCACCCCCGCCACTACCCAACGCGTTTGACTACCGGTGCTGGAGCACCAGCGTTGATGTCGAGCTGCTCAGACCGGTCGTCTGGAACGCGTACGTGTAGGAGCCCGCGCTTCTTGACGTGAACGCGGGACCGCTGCCTACGACGCTCGAAGTCGAGTACTTGAGTCTGATGAAGTAGGTTCCGGCGGCCGCGGCGCTGAAGCTGATCGTCACGGTGGGATTGGTGGCGGTGCCTCCGTTCAATTGCGTGGCCAGGGTTGTGCAGCTCGGGCCATATGCGACGCTGCCAGAAGATGGCAGAGTGAAGTAGCGGGTGCCAGTGGTCGGAGCGTACGTGGTGGCCTGGGTGATCGTGAAGGACTGAGACCCTGCGGTGGAAACCGCGATCCTGACCCAGTAGAAGAAGGCGCCCGGATTCTCCGAGGTGATGGTCGTTCCCTTGGTGGCGTACGTCACCGACGACAGGCCGGCGGCGGTGCCGCTCGCGAATTGTTGGCAGGTGGCCGCGGTCGGCGTGATCTGGCTCACCGCCAGGCCATTGGTCACTGTCACCAGCTCGCCGGCGTCCGCGCAACTGGTCGTCGAGTTGGTGTAGTTGCTGTCCCCGGAGGTGAAGGTGGCGTGCCAGTAGTAGCTGCCCGCCGTCGCCGGCGTCCAGCTCGCCGAGTACGTGGCCGATGCCGCCGGCGCCGTGCCCGGTACCAGCACGATCTGCCTACTGCTCAGCAGCGCAGTGCCCGAGCAGGTCGATCCCTTGTAGAGAGTGAACTGCACCGTCCCGGTCGGGGTCACCCCGCCCACCCCGGTCACCGTGGCCGTGTCAGCGAAGGTCCCCGCCGCGCCGACGGTACCGGTGCTCGGCGCCGGCGCGGCGCTGATCGTGGCTGCGGGCACGGCGTGGAATTGATGGAATACCGCCGTGACCGCGTACCAGTCGGTAGCCGCGCCCAAGGTAGCGCCGGCGTCCTGGGTCCCGGCGGCACTTGCAAGCACGTCCTCGAGGTCGGCTGACCCAGACGCGCTTTGGGCGCGCATGGTCAATGCCTGCCCTTGTGATGCTCCAGGGGTGACGCTTCCCGGCAGGCCGCCGGTGAGGATGCCGCCGACCACGAGTTCGCCTGCCGAGACCGCGGCGGTTGCTCCCGAGTCGACCGACGTCCCAACGCCGCTGGCGGCGTTCACCTGGTCAAGAGCGCCGGTGCTGGCCACGCCGCTGTAGTCGCTCGCCACACCCTGCAAAAACGTCGCGTTCGAAGCAGCGATGGCCACGGTCACTCCAAACGGCGCGGCGGCCGCGTTCTGCACGTAGTAGAGCGCGATGTCGCCGCCTCCGCTCGAGAAGGTTGTCGACGTGCTGCGGGTCCAGGCGCCGTTGACGTTGTCCGAGACCTGCACGAGCCCGGTGGAGTCGAACTGGCCGAACCAACCCAGCAGGAGGTCGCCGGCGTTCACGGCGCCGGTGAGAGGGATCGTGGTCTGGGTCACGGCGGTCGCCGTCGTGACCGCTCCACCCTGCACAGCCTGGATCCCCGAGGGAGCCGGCGTGGTGACCGATATCGGTGCGGAGCGGGTTGAGTGATTGCCGCTGCCGTCGAACGCGTCGACGGCGTACGAGTACAGAGTCGACGGGGCGGCGGTGCCGTCGGTGAACTGAGTCGCGTTGGCGCCGCCGGTGCTGCCCACGGCGCTGCCGTTGCGGTACACGGCGTAGCCCACGACCCCGACGTTGTCGGTGGATGGATTCCACGTCAGCGTCACGGCGTGGGCGGTCACCGAGGGCGCGGAGAGTCCGGTCGGCTGGGTCGGCGACTGGGTGTCGCCGCTGGTCACGATCAGCTCGTACGCGCCGACGTCGCACCCCGGACCCTGTGGCCGCGCGTCCCCGCGCTGGTCGGTGCCCCCAATGCAGCCGCTCACGCTCGCGGGGATGGCATCCACCGCGGGGCTTGCAGCCGGCAGCGCCATGGTCTGCGTGGGGCCGCCGTTCGACGCCAGCGCGTCCAACTGAGGCTGGGTGTTGCTCAGCGAGGCATTGGCTGTGGAGAAGCCGCAGGACGAGCCGCTGTCGAGGTTGTACCCGCCGTCAGCGATTGGCGACCCGCTGCAGTTGCTGCCGCTGACCCCGTTGGCCACGATGCTCGCGCTGATCGTGACGGTGGACGTGCCGTAATTATGAATGTTGGCGCCGTACTGAGAGATGTTGCCGGACAGCGTCGAGTCGCTGATGGTGGCTGTTCCAAAGTTCTGGATTGCGCCGCCGCCGTTGCTCCCGCCGGTGTTGTTGTAGAAGGTGCTGTTCGACACGATCAAGGTCGTGTCGTTGTCGATGGCACCACCGCCCGGACCGGTGTTACCGACGAACGTGCTCGCCGTCACGGTTGTGGTACCGGCGGCGCCTACGATGCCGCCCCC
The DNA here is from genome assembly GCA_003135895.1 of Candidatus Dormiibacterota bacterium. Lineage (GTDB taxonomy): Bacteria > Chloroflexota > Dormibacteria > Aeolococcales > Aeolococcaceae > Palsa-851. The sequence goes on along the minus strand of PNBE01000050.1, from coordinate 23,547 downwards.
ACCGTAGATGGTCGCGGTGTTATTGATGAACGTCGTCTTCGTGATGGTCGCGGTGTTCTCGTTGAACACACCTGCGCCCTCCATCGCCAGGTTGCCGGAGAAGGTGCTCGCGATGATGGTCACCTGCCCGCTGTTGTCAATCGCGCCTCCCGACGTGCCGCTCGTCGCAGGCGACTGGTTGCCGGTGAACGTGCTCCCGCTGACGACGAGCGTCCCGTGGCTGTTGACGGCGCCGCCACCGTGCACGCCGTCGTTCGCCAGACCATTGCTCAGCATCACCGAATCGAGCGTCAAGACGCCCGAAGGAGCGACGTCGAAGATGCGGAAGGCTGGGGTTCCGCTCACCGCGGAGCGCGCGATCGTCGCGCCGTTGCCCGTGATGGTCACCGTGCCCGTGATCACCGGCAGCCCGGTGCCGCCGTCGGTGGCGTTGTCGGCTGCGCTCAGGGTGAACGTGCAGCCGCTGGGCAGGGTGACCGTGCCGCCGCCGGACGTGCCGTTAGCTGTGGTGATCGCCGAAATCAGGCTCGAGGTGCTGCACGAGATGGAGGCGGCATCAGCCATTTGCGGCACGATCACCATGCCGCTGCCGGCCGCGAGGAGCGCCGCGACCGTGTAGCGGAGCCGGCGCACGATGCGCCCAGCCGCGACCTGTGGCTGCTGGGCGGTTGTCAATCGAGTACCACGAAGACCGCAAGAGCGGCGAGCCAGATCGACACGACCCCCAGCAGCAGGGCAACCCCCCCTCGTGCGCCCGAGCAAGGAGGTGGCGACGATGCAGCAACGCCTTGCGACGACCCAACCAGTGTTCCTGATCCTTGGAGCAGCCACGAAACTCGAGCGCCGGGTCTTTGCTGAACATCATCTCCCAACCACACGGCCGTCGCTGTCGCGACAACACTGCAACGTGCGACGCGCACCGACAACCTGCAGTCGACGTAGGCATACCTACGTCATCGCCGATGGCGCGCGAGACCCGTGGTGACGTAGCCTGAGCCGTCAGCACGGAGGCAGGATGAGGACACGGTTTACGGTCGCTATCGCCGCTGCGGCGGTGACCGTGATGGGCGCGGGCGCGGGCGTACTCCTGCGTGTCGGCGCTGGTCACGTCGCCCCACCCATCGCATCCGAGCCGGTGTCGCCGCCGGCCACCGGTGCGACGGAGCCGGCAGTGAGCACGAGCACGCCGAGCGCGGCAATCAGCGTCGTGACGCGATGGCACTACACGGCCAACGGCAACTTCGGCCAGTCAGGGCAGTATCTCCCCGGCTCACTTGGCTTCAACCTGGCCGACGTCAGCTCGGTGACTCAGCTCAACGGCCTTCCCACCGGGGTGCTCGGGCTCGTCTGGCTTGGATATTGTGGCGGGGCCGACAGCACCTTCCATGCGAAGGTGGCGCCGTTCATCGGCAAATCCAGGACCTTCGGCTTCTACATGATGGACGAGCCCGACCCGAGCACATGCCTGCAGGCGAACCTGAAGGCGGAGTGCGACTGGATTCACAGGTACATGCCCGGGGCCAGGACATTCGCGCTCCTGGAGAACCGCGGCGCCTCGAACTCTCCCACGTTTGCCAATTCGTATATGCCGGGAACCTCCGGCCTCGACCTGATCGGCCTCGACCCCTACCCCGTTCGTTCCAATCTACCCTCGCCCGATTACGCCGAGATAGCCCGGTACGTGCAGGCGGCAGAGGCGGTGGGCTGGCCGCAAAGCGCGCTGGTGCCGGTGTTCCAGGCGTTCGGCGGCGGCAACTGGCGCGGCGGCGCGACGTGGAGGCTGCCGACACCTGGGCAGGAGCAGCAGATCCTGGCTCTGTGGGCGAGCGTTCTCCCCGCGCCCCTCTTCGACTACGCATACAGCTGGGGCCAGCAACACGGTGACCAGTCGCTGTCCGCATCTCGCGATCTGCAGTCCATCTTTGCGGCGCACAACGAGTGATGCGAACGCCTGGGCGGGTCGTCTTCATCGGGGCGGTGCACGAAGCGGCGCCGGCATTGTCGGCGTTGCTCGAGAGCGACGCCGAGGTCGACGCCGTGTTCACGCTTCCCGCGGCCAGGGCCGGGTCGAGTTCCGGCTTTGTCGACCTGGCGCCGCTTGCGCAGCGACACCGAGTCCCGGTCATACATGCGGAGGACATCAACGCTCCGTCGATTGTCGCGCACATCCAGCGACTGCATCCGGATCTCGTGGTGGTGGTTGGCTGGACCCGCCTCCTCGGGAAACAGTTGCTGTCCATCCCACCACGCGGTTGCATCGGATTTCACGCCTCGTTGCTGCCACGGCATCGCGGCCGTGCCCCCGTGAACTGGGCCATCCTGCGCGGCGAGACGCGCACCGGCAACACCATGTTCATGCTCACGCCGGAAGCCGACATGGGTGACATCGTGGATCAGCGCGTGGTCGGCATCGAGGACGACGACACCTGCGCCGACGTCTACGCAAAGGTGGGGGCTGCAGGCGCCGAGATGCTGCGCACCCACCTGACCGCGCTGCTCGCCGGCGCGGCGATCCGTATGCCCCAGACGGCCGGCGATGCCGAGCCATTGCGCAAGCGGACTCCGGCGATGGGCATCACCGCGTGGGATCGCCCAGCTCGCGACGTGCACAACTGGATCCGGGCGTTGACGTTGCCGTACCCGGGAGCGTTCAGCCACGTGCGTGAGCGCAAAGTGATGCTCTGGTGCTCCGCGGTCCCTGGTCCCGACGAGCCCGCCGGGGTCCCGGGATCCATCATGTCGTGCGATGCCCAGGGGATGCGGGTGGGGACCCGTGACGGCAGCCTGCTCGTCACGGCGGTATCCGACGCAGGCGCGTCGCCACAGCCGGCGCATCGCTGGTTCGAGCACGCCGGTCTGGCGCCTGGAGCGGCGTTCGACCCGGTCGACGAGCTGACCGCGCGCTGGGCACTCGGCGCAGGCCCGGCACCCGTGATCTCGAGCCGATGGTAGTACTCGTCCTCGCGGCGCACCCGGACGACGAGATCCTCGGCGCGGGCGGCACGCTTGCCCGGCATGCGCTTGCCGGTGACGAGGTCCACGCGGTGGTGGTATCCGAGGGCGCGGGGAGCCGTTATGGCGACGACATGGTTGCGAAGCTCCAGGCGCAGGCGCGGTGCGCGTCAATAGAAATCGGCTTCGCGGCGTTGCGTCTCGAGGGCCTGCCGGATCAGCGGCTGGAGACGCTCCCGCTGATCGAGTTGACCCAGCGGTTCGAGGCGGTGGTCGAGGAACTGCGCCCTGACACCGTGTACACGCACTTTCCCGAAGACGTCAACAGCGATCATGGCGTTGTCGCCCGCGCTGCGTGGACCGCCTGCCGGCCGTACCGAGCACCCTTCGTGCGCAATTTCCTGGTCTTCGAGACGCCGTCGTCCACAGAGTGGGCCTGGCCACTCACAGGATCGGCATTTGCTCCCAACCACTATGTCGACATCACCGAGACGCTCGACGCCAAAGTGCGCGCCATGGCCTGCTACGAGAGCGAATTGCGCGAGTATCCGCACCCGCGGTCCGAGCGCGCCCTGCGCGAACGCGCGGCGTTCTGGGGCAGTCGCATCGGGCGGGTCGCCGCGGAGCCCTTCTGCGTGTTACGCGAGATCCGCTAGTCGCGCCGGCTTGGCCTTGCGAAGCCCGGCGACCACCGCAAGCGTGACCACCAAGAGTGCAGCCGTCGCCCGCAAGGTTGAGCGCTGCAGGAACTGCATGTCGAGGGCCACGCGGCGCGGCACCAGCTCGGCGAGGTAGAACTCCTCGGCGTCCACGCCGGGCGGTGGCGATGGCCGCCCCATGAACACCTGGCACGGTCCGGTCATGCCGGGCCGGTATGCCAGCACCTGACGTAATTCGGGCGGGTATCGGGCGGCGAGCCCTGGCGTCTCCGGACGAGGGCCCACCAGGGTCATCTCGCCTCGCAACACGTTGGCGAACTGGGGCAACTCGTCAAGATGCCCAGCGCGAAGCACCCTGCCCACACGAGTGATCCGGGAGTCATGCGGCACCGTGAACTCCGGACCGATCGAGCCCGCGATCATGGTGCGGAATTTGTGGAGGGTGAATGTGGAACCGCCCTCGCCGACGCGCTCCTGGTGGAAGATGATCGGTCCCCGGCTGGTCAGCCGGATCGCGATAGCGATCACGAGCAACACCGGCAGCATCGCGGCAAGGACGATCAGCGACACCGCGATGTCGAGGGCGCGGCGTGGGGCCCCCACGCCAGTACACGACTCGGCGACACCGCACGATTGCTGTGCGCTCACGACGCCTCGGGCAGCAATTGCAACTCGGGATGACGTACGCCGAGCGCCTCTTCGTACAGCCCGCTCAAGGCGATTGCGGCGTCGCGCGCGCCGAACCGCCCGGCCACCCAGCGCCTGCCATTTTCGGCCATGTGGGTGGCTTCGGCTGGATGCTCGAGCAGATAGCGCACGGCGGTGGCGCACGCAGCCGGACGCCCTGCCGGGGCCAGCAGACCGGTCTCGCCCGTGACGATCACCTCGGGGACACCGTTGACGGCTGTCGCCACCACGGGCAGGCCGCACTGCATCGCCTCGACGACCGCGCAGGGCAGGCCCTCGTAGAGGCTGGTCATCACGAAGATGTCAAGCGCGGGCAGGAGGACCGGCACGTCATCTCGCTCGCCAAGGAAGTGCATATGGCCATCGAGTCCCAGCCTGTGGCAGCGCGACTCGACCTCCTGGCGCATCGGCCCGTCCCCGATCCACACCGCGTGAACACCGGAATGGCGGAGCCTGTTGAGCACCTCCAGGAAGTCAAATGGCGCTTTCTGATGGTCGATGCGTCCCACGGTGCCGATGAGTGCCGTACGCTCGGAGATGCCGAGCAGTTGGCGCGCGCGCTGCCGGCTGGCCGGCTCGCGACGCACCGAGCGATCGGCGATCGAGACAGGGATGACCCGAACTCGCTCGGCGGGCGCAATGCCGAGACGCACCGCATCGGCGCCCACCATCGCGCTCACCGCGACGAAGCGGTCGGTGATGCGGCCGAGGCGCCGCTCGACGGCGATGTACGCGGACCGCCGCAACGGAGATTGAAAGCCGTGAAAGGGAAACCCATGGAACGTGTGCACCACGACGGGCACCTCTGCCTGGCGCGCGGCGATGCGGCCCAGCGCGCCAGCCTTGGCGCTGTGCGTGTGCACCACGTCGAACCGGCCCACCTCGAAGAGACTGCGGAGCTCGCGTATCCCGGCCACATCGTCGTGCGGAGCAATCTCCGGGCGCATGTGGCGCAGCGTCAACACCTCGATGCCTTCGGCCTGGGCGCGCTCGATGAGCGGGCCGCCGGGTGCCGTCAGGATCACCGGCTCGAAGCGCGTCCGGTCGAGACCTTCCGCGCCGCGCAGGGCCACACCGCCAGTGCCCGCGATGAACCGGGTCACCACCTGTGCCACCCGTATCCGGCCGCGCGGGGCCGGCAGCATCGCTCGTCTCACGCCGAACCCTTTTGGGTGCCGATGCGCTTCGCCGTCAGGGCCGCCGGCCGGCTCTTTCTAAGGAAGAACGCGAGGCAGGCAAGCGTGGTGCTGATGTATGCCGCTGTCGATGCGACCGCTGCCCCCACGATGCCCATCTTCGGGATCAACAGAAGGTCGAGGACCACGGTGACGACGACCCCGAGGCCGACCCCGGTCGACGCGATGCCCGGCATACCGTGGCCGTAGAGGTACGCAATGGCGACCGCCGCGACACCTTCGCCCGCCAGGCCGATGAGGAGGATGCACGCGGGCAGCACCGCCGGAGCGAAGGGGGCGCCGAACAGGACCGGGATCACCAGAGGGGACAGCACCGCGAGGGGGATTGCGCCCGCGGCGACTGCAAGCCCTGCGCGGCGCATGGTGGCGCGCGCCGCCGCCACGGGAGCGGCGCCGCCGCCGCGCGCAAAGCGTGGATACGCAACCCAGAGCACCGCGTCGGACGGCTGCCGGAGCAATTCCGCGTATTTCGACGCCACCGCGTAGATGCCCAGCGCCGCTGGTCCCGCCACCAGGTCGACGATCACGAAGTCGAGTCGCAGGTTCACCAGCAGCATGACGTTGCCGACCTGACCACGAATGGCATACAGCCACACCTGTCGGGCCAGACTGAGGTCGACACGACCGCCACTCCGAAAGAAGCCGCGCCTGCGCAGCCGCTCGCCTCCGATCGTCGCGGTGAGGAGGCGCGACGCGAGCAGCGCGAGCACAATGAGCGGGCCGGTGCGGAATCCGATCACCCACAGCACCGCAAGCGCTGGCAGGAACATCAATTCCTCGAGAACAATGATGAGGTTGCTGCCAGGAAGATCGTTGTCGCCTTGGCAGAATGACTTGAAGCTCGACACCGCCATCTGGCTGAGCACCAGAACGCCGGCGAACGCGACCATCCCGAGCCCGAGCTCAGGCAGGAGCAGCGGCCCGATGACCGGCGTGATCGCCACCCAGACCGCGGCGCCGAGGAGTGATCCACCGGCACTCAGCGCAAGCAGCGTAGGACGCAGGTTGGGCTCCTCGGCGCGCGATCCGCCGAGGAAGTACGGCGCGGCGAGGGGCAGACCTCCGGTGCCAAGGAAACCCGCGAGTGGCGGCAGCACCCGGAGGAGCGCGAGCGCCCCCACCCACACCGGCCCGGCGATACGCGCCACCAGCAACGTGGCGAGCCCCATGGCCAGCAACGCGCCAATCCGGGCGCCAAGGTTGCTCAGCACCAATCGGGGGCCACCTTCACGAATCAGGGACTGGCGAGCAGCGGCGAGCTTCATGTGATGGCTTGCCTCCCCCACATACTCACCGCCGCCACGATCGCCAGCAGCGTCCACACGTAGTTGAAGTGGAGCAGCTCATAGATGTTCGCTGCGATGGCGAAGGCGACCAGCGCGCCGACCAGTGCGCCTGGATGGCGCACCACCGCGGCATAGCCTGACTGGAGCGGCCCCAGAAACCTGCGCGTGTGGAACGCGATCACGAGAATCAGGAGGAGCAGTCCGACGCCCCCGAGCAGCCCGCGTTCTGCAATGGACGCAGTGAAGTCGCTGTGCGCTTCGAACGCCACGTCTGACTGTTGCGCTTGCAGGGTCGGCTTAGTCGCTCCCGGTCCAATGCCGATGAGTCCGCCGTGTTCGACCAGCGCGAGGGTCTCGTGGAGCAACGTGTCGCGCCCGGCTGTGCTCTGCGTGAAGCGACCCACATAGTCACGCAGCAGCGGGGCACTCGCCGCTGCATCGTTGACGACTGCATTGATGTTCACCTGGGTGGCGACGACCCCCGCGACGAGCACAACGCCACACGTCAGCGCGACTGCAGAGAACAGACCTCGCCGTCTGGCCATCCCGATGATCAAGGCCACCGTACACGCTGCCAGCGTGGCGAGCGAGAACCCGTTCGAGCCAGTGAAAACGATCGCTGTGATCAGGACCGCAACGGCTGCGCCCCGCGCAACCCGGTGCCGTGGTGTCGCCGAGGCCCACACGACCATGAGGCTCGAGGCGAAATAGCCGGCCGCCAGGTTCGGATCGCCGAACGTGATCGATGCGCGGTTCCCCTCGCGCGCCGTGATTCCCGAGAGCACGTCAATGTGGGTCAGCGCCCCCAGCACCATGAGCCCTGCCCACACCACGCTTGCGTAGGCCCAGGTGCGCAGCACCGGCGACAGTTCTCTGGGAGTGCGGCACAACGTCACCACTGAGGCTGCCCAGGCGAGCAGAAACAGGTCCTGCAGCACTGCGATCAGGCCTGTCGCCGGATAGATGCTGAAGAGCGAGGCGACCACCCCGGCGAGCGCCATCACGCCGACCGGCAGTGCGTACGGTATATGGATCGACATGCGCTCGACGACGGCCCAGCAGAACGTCGCAGTGATCGCGAGAGCGACGAGGCAGTCGACCGGGCCAATGTTGCCAGGCCCCGAGGGCTGCAGGAATGGCAGGAAGGCGACCGCGGCGCAGGTGCTGACGACGGCCAGTCCGCGCCAGGGGAGCAGCGCATCCCGAGTTGCGCTCCGCCGCGAAAGCACGGCACGAGGTGCGGCAGCGATCTCCATCACTCAACGCACCTCGGGTCGAGTCCCGGTCGCCAGGCGCGCCAGCACCCTGAGGTGGGCGCGTGCGAAGTCCTCGTCGTCGGCTCGCGCGGCCACCTCGGCGACGCCCGCGACCACGGCCTCGCGCCAGAGATCCCCCGGCACGCCGAGGCGGCGCATGCCGAGACGGAGGAACGCGCGCAGCAGATCGCAGATCCACCCATTGCCGTACAACAGGTAATCGATGCCGCAGCCCCAGGCGTTGGCATGGAGGCCGGGATGGCCGGCCACCAGCGCGCCCGGGTGGGTATGTCGGTCGAGGTAGAGCGCGTAGGTGAGCGCAAATCTGGCGAGGTCGCGCAGCGGCTCGCCGCGAAGTTCCGCCTCCTCCCAGTCGACGACGCCGGTCACCGCTCCATCGCGCACCAGGACGTTGCCGCACCAGAGATCGCCGTGCACCACGGTACGAGGCGAGCGGTGACGCTGCAGCACCGCGCAGGCACGCTCCACCCGCACAACGACCGCCGCCAGCTCCGGGTCTTGAGCGAAGCGTTGCGCCAGGCGGCGCGCTGTGCCGCCGTCCATGTCGACGTGCGCGTCCCCATCGGCCGTCTCGTGGTGCAGGCGCGCCAGCCACTCGCCGACCGCGCCCAGGTCGCGCGCCACGCGGCGCGGCGACCGAGTGTGCCCCCAGCGGTGGTAGAGCGTCGTCAACGGCGTGCCCGGGAGGAGCGTGAGCACCATCGCCTCGCGCCCGCCGGCCGTGAGCGACTCGGCGGGGAACGGTGCTGTGGACTCGATCACGCTCGAGTTCAGGCGATGCAGCGCCTCGAGCATCCGCCGCTCCCGCGTCACCGCCGCCGCGCCGGCGTCGGTTGTCGGCACCTTGATTGCGAGGCGCGGTCGCCCGACGGTGTGCGGCAGCACCAGCACGGTCACCTTGCCGTTCGGATCACGCGATGCGCCGAGGACCGCGAGACGCACGGTCGGATCGTTGACAAAATCCAGAATGTCGCTGCGGGATGTGGTCACCGCCGCCACCGCCGCGCTCATACGCGCCAGCCGATCGCAATCCGCGAGCGGAGCAGACCTCGTGCCAGTCTGGAGCGCGCCGCGAGCCCGCCGACACGGAGCAACACGTCGGCGGGCCCCGCAAGCCGCACCAACCCCGGGGGGACGCTGAGAAACTCGGCGCACAGAAGCGCCAGCGGCACAGCGTCGTCCTCGACGAGGTACGCGGGCGCCGTAGTCGACGGCAGCGCGATCAAGTCACGCACGATACGGATGCGCGCGGCACGCGCCACCGCCTTCACGGAGGACGTGCTCCCGCGCAGGACAATTCCGCGCCCGGCCGGGACCGCGCGTGCAGCGGCGATGGCGGCGCGACGGGCGCTGCGACCACGAGGCACGTCGACGACCGTGGCGTCGGGCGCCGAGAGGACTTGATATCGCGTTGCCCACTCTGCGGCGGTGTTCAACTCATCACCGCGATCGGGCGCATCCGCGCCACCGGACGCACGATGCCGTTGCGCACGAGGATGTTGAGCCCCTCTCCGACACCACGGTCATCCAGTTGCGGCGTCCGCTCGGGATCCGCGGTGTCGTAGCGGAATCTCATGGTTGACCGGCCGAGTGGATCCACACCGGAGAGTCCCCGCTTCTCGAAGCTGGCGATGATCGTGCCGGTGCCGTGACAGGTGGTGTTCAGCGCGGCATCGGCGCCCTCGGCTGCGACACAGAGAAAGGAGGATGTGCGGTTGGTACCGGGCAGCAACACCGGTTGGCCCGTGACGGCGAACACCGGGTGTCCCGCCATCTTCGACGCAGGGAATGCTCGGGACGAATTGTGGCGGTGCACCACGACACTCTCGCCCCGGAAATCCTCTTCGTACATCGAATCATGTGGAGAGTCGACGATGAGGCGGTCGTCGTTGGTCCCCAGGACCTCACGTGCGATGCCACGGAGCGCGGCATACGTCGCCATGCGGAACGCGAAGCCGTAGTTCATCGCCAGTGCGTTGGCGAGGAGCAGACGCTCACCCTCAGGGTGGTGGCGCGGCACCGGAGGGCACCCGTCGCGGAAATAGAGAGCGAGCCGCGTCCGCATCTCTGCCACAGAACCCGCCGTCGCAAGGTGGTACAGGGGTTTCTGCATCGCCATCACAGCGCGATGCTTGCGCGGGTAGTCGACTCGCCGTCCGAAGAGCCGCCCGATCGCACCGGTGAGGATTCCTCCCCCACCGTGGTACTGCAACGTGAGCTGACCCGCGGTGATCCCCAGCCTCTCCGCGGTGGCGGGCTCGTAGATCTCCTCGACGCGCTGCAGCTCGATGAAGTGATTGCTGGGACCGACGATGCCGAAGCGGAAACGCGACAGCTGGATGAGCAACCATGGCAGCTGCCGCCGCGCACGGGCGATGCCGCCGTAGACGTCGAGGTCGAGCCGGCCTCCTTCTTCCATGCGATCGAGGTCGGCCGGGTCGATCCCGTACCTTTCGGCGGCGAAGCGCGCGCCGTCGAGGGCGCAGCGCGCGACCTCGTCGGCGGTGAGGTCGCGCTGATTGCTGGCGGGATACGGCAATCGCTCCCGCACCCTGCTGAAGAATTCGGTGATGGCGCGCTCCGAAGGTTGCTCGGCATCGAAGGCCATCAGCGCCATCCCGCAGTTGACAGCCGCGCTGGTCAGCGTCGGACGGACAGTCTCCCGTGTGGCGATCGCGATGCTCGACGGCATCTCAACGTTGCGCTTGTGATGGAAGTCAGGAAGGACGACCGGGGGCGTCGCCAGATCCATGCCATGCACGCTGCGCTCGAGGCGCTCCAGCAGCGCGGGATCTGCCGGCGTGTCGTCGCTTTCGAAGACCGACGGCTTCCAGGCGTGTGCGCTGCTTCCCGGAGTCACCGGCATGACGAGCGAAGGAGGATCGAGCGTCACGCGCACGTCGAGCTCTCCGCGGCCTCGAGCGCCTCGTGGACCCGCCAGTCGCGGTTCGCTGGGAGGCCGACCTCCAGGCAGGTGAGGCGCCGGCTGAGCGTGACAGACGTCTCGGTGACCGCCGGGTGGACGGGACCGAGTCCGGTCGCGGTCGCGAGTGTTGCCGCGAACGCCCAGTAGCGGCGCAACTCTCCCGCCATGTACGTCCCTCCCGCCAGCGATCGGGCCGCCTCCTCCGTGCTGCAATGCCTGACGTCCATGGACCCGGTGCTGCTACGCCGCAGCACGATGACGATGTCAGGGACCAAGCACTCCACGCGCTGGGGCAGCTGCATCTCACGACGCCCATGCGTCATCCGCCTGCCGGTGGCTCCCTCGAGGCGAGCGGGTTCCACCACACCCCAGCAGCGGCGGCCGTCGCTGACGCAGAGGTTGTCGGACGTGGCGGCTCCTCCGTGGCGCAGCTCGCGCATCAGCAACGTGGTCTTGCCGACACCCGCAGGACCGGCCAGCAACAGCGCGAAGCCATCGGTGCTCAGAACCGGCGCGTGCAACGGGGCAGCGCCGCGTGTCGACGCCCACCACATGGCCGGGTACTGCAGCAACGCGGCACGTGCCAGGAGACGAAAGCGGGCTCGCAACGCGGTGGCCGCAGCCCGAGTCGCGTAGGGCGGTCGCCAGCGGTAGGCAAGCACGGGATTCCCGTCGTTCATGCTGAGCCGAAGGTCGAAGCCGGACGTGCACACATCGCGCATCACGAGCGCGCCCGCGCCTGCCCACGCGGAACGCGACAGCAGCGTCAGTCCAGAGACATCAAAGGGATCGCGCGAGCTCTCGATGCGGATATGCATCTGCGCGGCATCTGCCGGTGTGGCGGGATCGAGGTCGAGGGTGTCACCGCAGCATTCGGCCAGCAGGTGCGTGACCCACGGCAGCTCGCATTCCAGTCCGACACGCGTGCCGGCGGTGCTGACGGCGGCGTGCATCTACCAGTCGTCCGGGTACGGAGCGACCGCGGCAGTCGAATCGCCGAGCGTGGGCCGGTACCCCGGCACCAGCGCCGCGAGCAGGCGGCGCACCTCCCGAATGTTGTTCTCCGTGCTGGCTGCATAGAGTTGCTGTAGCGAACGCTCGAAGTCCGCCGGTAGCTCGGTGCTCGTTCGCGAGTTCCAGATCTTGGGATGCGCCGTCGGGGTCCGTTCCTCGTCTTGGCTGATCAGGGTCTCGTCGAGCTTCTCGCCGGGCCGCAGCCCGGTGAAGCGAATCACCACGTCGTCAGCGTTGCCGTGCAACTGCGCGGTGTAGTTGCGCACCAGATCGACGATCAGGACGGGCTCCCCCATGTCAAGCACGAAGACCTCCCCGGTGGTGGCCATCACTGCCGCCTCCAGGACCAGGCCGACTGCCTCTTCGACGGTCATGAAAAAGCGCGTCACGTCCGGGTGGGTGATCGTGACCATCTCACCTCTCTCGATTTGAGACTCGAGGACCGAGAGGAGTGAACCGCGGCTGCCCAGCACGTTGCCGAAACGAACCGACGCGATGAGCGTCTCTCGCCCCGCGTAATGGCGAAGAATCATCTCGGCAAGCCGTTTGGTCGCTCCCAACACCGAGCTGGGGTCCGCCGCCTTGTCGGTCGAGATGAGAATGACCCGCTCCACCCCTGTCGCAACCGCGCACTCCATGACGTGGTGGGTACCGGCCACATTGGATTTCACACCCTCGCAGGGATGGCGCTCCAGGAGTGGAAGATGCTTGTGCGCGGCGGCGTGGAAGACGACCTCCGGCCTGAGTTCGTGGAACAGCTGCCACAGACGTCCGCGGTCACGAATGTCCGCGATGATGATGTCATCAGTGTCGAGCAGGCCGTGGCCACGCAGCTCGAGCTGGAGCCGGTGCAGGTTGGACTCGTCATGGTCCAGCATGTAAAGGGCGGCGGGTTCGAAGTGGTCGATCTGGCGGCACAGTTCGCTACCGATGGACCCACCGGCGCCGGTCACCAAGACGCGGCGCCCGGCGATCACCGAGCGCGACGCCGAACGGATGACGTGCACCTCGTCTCGGCCGAGCAGCCTGTCGATGCGGACGCTCCGCAGGTCGGAGAGGCGCACATCGCGTTCGAGTGCGTCGCCGAAAGATGGCAGGAATCGGACCAGGAGTCCGACAGCGTGTGCGCGCGCGGCGATCTCGGCAATTCGGCGCGGCGGCAGCGAGGGGATGGTTACCAATGCCACATCCACATTGTTCGCCGCGGCCACGGCAGCCATGTCGCCGATGCTCCCCAGGACTGGGAGGCACGCAACCTGTCGCCGTATAGGGTTGTCGTCGAGGAAGCCTATCGGAAGCAGTCCATAGTCGGGGACCCGCCGAAGGGCCTGGGCCATGGCTCGGCCGGCCTCGCCGGCGCCGATCAGCAGCGAGCGTAGCGTGGCCGCGCGAACGCGTGGAGTCGGCTCGACGTACCCCTGCAGCTCGATCACCACGGCGCTCCCACCGCGTCGGCGAGTGCTTCGCACACACAGTCGACCTCGGCGTCGCTCAGGCGCGGGTGCATCGGCAGGGAGAGCACACGATCCGCAGCCGCGTCCGTTCCGGGCAGCAATCCCGCGTAATCGCCCAGCACCTCTCGGAAGTAACGGAGGTGATGCACCGGGATGAAGTGCACGGAGCACCCGATCCCACGTTCCTCTAGGTCCGCTGCGACGGTGTCACGGCTGACAGCATCGGCGCGCGCGACCTGCACGACGAAAAGATGCCAGGCGTGGCGGCCTCCGGTGGACTCGATCGGCATGCGGATGCCGGGAAGGTCCGCAAGCGCGGCTTGATAGCGCGCAGCCACCTGCTCGCGCCGGCTTTGCCACGTCGCGAGATGCGCGAGCTGGGCCCGGCCCATGGCGGCCGTGACATCCGTCATGTTCGCCTTGATGCCGGCGATCTCGATGTCGTAGCGCCAGGTTCCACCCGGAAGGTATCTCCGCCACGCGTCCTTGCTCATGCCATGGAGCCGGGCGCGACGGATGTACGACGCGGTTCGGTCGTCCTGGGTCGTGACCATGCCGCCTTCGCCCAGCGGTAGGTTCTTGGTCGCGTAGAAGCTGAAACAGGTCGCTCCCGAAAGCGTGCCGACGTCACGCCCGCCAGCGCGCGTCCACAGCGCATGTGCGGCGTCCTCGACGACGAACTCCATGGGCAGACGGGCGGCCTCTGCCAGCGCGGCAACGTCGGCCGGTGCTCCTGCGTAGTGCAGCACCACCATTGCGCTTGGTCGCGGCCCGCGCTCCGCTGCCGCTGCAACGTGCTCCGGTGCGGGCATCAGCGTCTCCGGATCGACATCGACGAGGACCGGTTCCAACCCGGCCTGGAGAATCGCATGCACCGCACCGGCGAAGGTCATCGACGGCGTGAGCACACGGGCGCCGGCGGGGAGTTCGAGCGCACGCAGCGCCAATTGGAGCCCGGCGGTGCACGACGATACCGCGACGGCATGACGGGCACCCACGAAAGCTGCAAACTCGTCCTCGAATGCGGCGACCTCCGGCCCCGTGGTCACCCATCCTCCACTCAGGACACGATCCGCAGCCGCTCGGGCCTCAGGCGTGATATCGGCCACGCAGAAGGGAATTGAGGTCGATCGCGCCAGCGCGGCTGCGGTGACGGTCATGACACCAACACCGCAGAGGGCTGCTCTTCGGCCGCCTCCTCGGGCCGCGGGTGTTGCTTGGTAGATCTCTCGGTCCTGGCCTCGGCGCGCTGCCGGCGCTGCGGCCAACGCCGCCGCCGAGGCTTGATGAGGACGCCGAGCAGTAATGGTCCCTCGCCGGTGTGCAGCTCTTCCGCCTTCTCGATCGTGCGCAGTGGCACTGTGGATGGCACAACGACCACCAGCCCGCATCGCTGCGTGAGCGGCTCTCCAGGCACCGCTGTGCGCACATTGAACGAGGGCCGACCCGCAGCTCGCACGACCGCGGGTTTGGCCGCCCGCAGACGCTGCGCGACGTCACTCATGTCCTCTTCCCCGTTCCAGAGCACAACCGTCGACACCCTGGCTCGCTCGGCCGCGCGGCGGAGACGCAGGCTGAGAGCGAGGACGTCGCCGCCCTCGGTCATGCCCTCAGGCGTCACGCCCAGCACGGGCGCTCCGATCGCTCGCTCGATCGCTTCGCGACCCACCAACGTGGGACGCAGCGTTTCCAGAAGCACCGCCAAGCCGACGCCGAGAATGAGGCCGGCGAGTGCGCCAAGGATGAGGTCCAGCAGCAGCCGTGACGGATCGGCGACATCCGGCCGCGCCGCCAGCGCAATCACGCTCGCGCCGACGCTCTGCACCACCTGCTGCTCGAAATCCGCGCTCTTGGTGATCAGCGCAGTCATCTGTTGTGAGAGATCTGTGCGCTGCGCAAGGAGTGCCGTCATCTGAGGGGAACTCAACCCAGGGTTTGCGACCCGCGAGTCGATGCCGTTGATCTCTGACGCGAGCGTGTCGATCTGCGCCTGCAGCTGTTCCAACAGTAGTTGGCTCGGCTGTTGTTGTTGTGTGTTGAGCGTCGCCACGGCCCCGTTAGCGAGCGTATTGGCCACCGCGCCGGCGACACCTGCGTTTGTGTCCGTCACCGAGAGCTCGAGCACGCTCGAGTCACTCAGGGGCTGCGTTGTGACTCCTCGCGTGAACTTGATGATGTCCCGCGTGGCGCCTGCATCGGCCAGCGCGCCGCTGATCCGATCAGGGCTGGTCACAATCCCTTCGACAGTACCCGCCAGCGCCTCGGCCCAGCTGGCGTCCTGGGGCACGCTACCACCCAGGATAAGACGCGCTGACGCGGTGTACGTTGTTTTCTCGAATTCCCTGTGGGCCGCATATCCTGCGGCGATGCCGCCTACCAGGACTGCCAGGATGACAAGGCCACGGACGCGAAAGATCCGCTGCACCGCTTCCCTCATTTCCATCCCGTGTGTCTATGCGACCCCCGCTCTTCCACTTCTGATCCTGTCCAAATTCTGAAGGCGGTCCCGATCGCGCGCATCGGCATTCCAGATGAACCGGGCCTCGCTCGTTTGACGTAGCCAGCCTCGCCGTCCAGGACAATAGGGGACATCCCCGCACCGAGCGCCGGTGGCCGAATGCCGCAGCGGAAAGCTACATGCACGGCCTCGAGGCTCGAGTGCACGCCAAGTTTCGCGTAGCAGTTCTGCGTGTGCGTCCGCACGGTGTTGTGGCTGACACCGAGACGGAGGGCGATGGCATCGCGGTGGAGGCCCGCGACCATGCAGTCGAGGATGATCCGCTCGCGCTCGCTCAACCTCGCCAGCCGCTTGCTGTTCTCGTCGCGATCGGACCGGCGCGCCTGGAGCTCCCGAATGACCGGCGTGAGCAACCGGGGCGGCAGGTGGATCTCGTCAAGCATCGCCTCGTTGATCGCCTGCACCAACGTGGCGGTCGGCGTGTCCTGGGACAGCCATGCGTGCGCGCCTTCGGAGAGGCAGTCACACACGGCATGGGGATCTTCGGCGATGCCGATCACCACGACTCGGACGCTGGGCAGCGCTTCGCGGAGCATCCGCGTCATCTCGGCAGCTGCGACGCCGTAGGGAAGCGCGCCCACTACCACGACATCTGGGCGCATCACCTGCGCCGCGAGAACCGCCTGGGAATCGTTGGTCGCCGTGGCGATCACGACTATCCCTTGCTCCACAGCCAGTCTCATCGCCATGGCGTCGCCGACCAGCGGCTGGCCATCGACGATGAGTACCCGCAACCCGCTCACCGCTGACTCACCGCTGAACCATTCAGCTTGGGCACACGCGCCCACAACCGGCGCCTGCATGAGTTGTTCCTCCCCCAAATGCAGGACGACCGAGGCGCGCAACCTCCTCCTCCCGGGGCGGGTACCGCAGACGATGTAGACGGGTACAACATCTGCAGGTCACCCGGCTTCCGGAACGCTCATCCGTGCCAGAGGTGGGGCAAGTGATGCACTTGCATCCCCAACATACGGATGCTGTCGTATGGCTTAATTACTCGTTAATCACCACACCGGCATCCGCCGTCGAGGAGAGGCAAGGGGCTCGTTCGCCGCGGCAGCGAACGGTGTGGAGCAGGGGACAATTCAACGTGACAGGTGGTGCGGCGGCACCGGATACGCGACCAATCCCGGGCGATTGTGAACCTTCCGGCGACCCTTCAAGTACGGCGCACGGGACGCGGTCCAGGGTGTCCGACGTCATGCGGTCGCGTCCATTCCCGAGCCGCCTCCTCGCCGCCACCCCACGGGGCAGACGCGCATGAGAATTGTGCTCTGCGATCGACATCGCCTCTTTGCTGAATCCTTCGCCCACGTACTGGGGACGCTGGGACACGACGTATGGGTGGTCGCCTCACCTGAGGAGGCCGTCGAGGCCGTCGCGAACCAGCCTACCGGCGCGTGCCTCCTCGAACTCGAATTCGGCGATCAGCGCGGCCTCGCCGCCATCCAAGCGCTGCGCAGCGCACATCCCGAGACGCGGATCGTGGTCCTGTACGGCATCGAAGATCCGGGCCTGCTCGAGTTGATTCTGGCGGCCGGTGTCACCGGCGTGATCTCCAAGGAGCAAGGTCTGGACAACGTCAGCGCGACCCTCGCTAGGCTGATGAACGGTCCTCTTACGGATCGCGCGCCGGCGCACTTCAGCGGCGCGGCCAATCGTAGTACCACTCGGAGCCCCAAACGCGGCATCAGCGATCTCACCCCGCGCGAGCGCGAAGCGCTGAGGCTGTTGGCGCTCGGTCACAGCACTGGCGCCTTGGCGCTCGCCCTGGGTGTCAGCTACTCCACGGCACGGACCCACATCCAGAACGTCCTCGCCAAGCTCGAGGTGCACTCCCGCCTGGAGGCTGTGGCGTTCCTGCACCGGCAGGAAGGCGCCAAGGGTTTCAGACAGGTGCTTCGAGAACCTGTGGAGGCTGGAGAGCCGACTCATTCTCGCGAGGGAAGGATTGCTTTGTGAATACGCCAACCCGGCCCGACCTCGGCCAGCGGTGGTGAGGAGGAGGAGACGCCGGGGCGGTGGCGATGCCCGGAGGCATGATGCCGTCCGGGTTGGCGATCGCTAGCCCATGTTGTCGGAGGGCGTCGGCGTGGGCTGACCCGTAGTCTGCTGGAAGAAGCTGGCATCAGTCACTGCGGGCGCTGAGCCGGTTGGTCGGATGGAATCGACCGACCGTGTGGCACTGCAGCGCGCCATGGCTCAGCCCACGGACGGTCGAGCGCGGCTCGTCTCGATGACACATCGGAGGCAATGGAAGGCGCTCCGCCGCGCGATTCGTCGGGGCGCCCGAGAGGGGGGGCTAAGGTTGCAACGTTCAGTCTGTCGCGAAGGTCAAACCACCCGGCATCGAGGCGGTCTCCGTGAGGTGCATAGCCGAGCCGCGGTCGTCCCGGACGTGAGCGTGCCGATCAACGCGATTTGGTTGGCCGCAGTTTTCACGATCTGCCCCCTCTCTTCGATGGTGATCAGCGGTCTGCGAAGATCCGACACGGCCGACAGCGCGGCGAACTCGCCCGGTACGTAGTTGAGGATGTCCAGGCTGTGGCCGACGGGGATCGTGAGCAGGTTGGCCCCGTTTACCTCGTCCAGCATGTAGGCGTTGGGCTGGACTAGGACATCGCCCGGGATCGACAGCCCGACCATGGACATTGACAGGATCTCGCCGACATATCCGTCGTTGAGCAGCTCTTGGACGAACTCGATCGCCGGGGCATGGCGGCCCTCCGACCCGACGATCGTGCGCACGCCCCGCTCGGCCGCGAGCGCGGCCATGGCTCGGGCGTCGTCGAGGTCGCGGCCAAGTGGCCACTCGCAGTAGACGCGGCGTTGCCGGCGACAAGTGCGGCGGACACGAGCTCTCGATGGTGCGGAACCTTGACCGTAACAACGAACAGGTCGATGTCTGGTTAGGTCACCATCTGCTCGTGGTCTGAGAACACCGCGCTGACCCCGAACGCTTCGCCTGCCGCGCGCGCGGCTGCCGCGCTGTGCGCGCTGAGGGCCCGAATCTCGTATTTCGGCAGCGCGCGCCGTGCCGGGATGTGGGCGGTAGCGCCCAGCCTCGGACAGCGCTGACCCCGATGATCCCCACACCCAGCTTCGATTCCAGCCCGGTCCGCTCCTTGGAACCACCGGGTCCGTTGCGGATGTGCGCGTCTTCAACCAGGACGATCTCACGCTGCGCGCTTTCGATCTGAGCGGCCATGTGTGTGTTCCTTCGTCCGCTAGAAGCCCGAGTACCGCGTCGACGAAAACGACGGTGATGCGTCCGGGGCTGATCTCCCGGTTGATGACGAGCACCTTATTAACTCCGCTGTGGATGCCATACGCCGCCTGGGCCCGGGCGTCCTCGAGGGGGAGGGTGCCGCAGTCTTCATCCCGGGGCTCGTCGGGATCTGACCCGATTGGCTCGGAGGGCAGCGCCGCCGCCGTCCCCCAACGCCCGGGAAGGCACGCCGAGGAAGTTCGAGCTGCACGGCGCGCAACGGCGGGCCAACTCAGTACAGCTGACCCGAGGATTCAGTACGACGTCGACGTTAATTCAGTACTGGACACGGATGCGAGGCTGCCCTTGCGCTCCCTAGAATCGCAGCAATCAGTCCAACTATCCGGGGCTGCATAGGTCATCAGAGGGGGCGATCCATGCGATTGCGGACGAAGCCACGGAGGTTTCGGGCGTTGTGGCTGCTCCCCATACTCATCGGCCCCGCGGCTGGCAGCTTCTCCAGCCAGCTTCCTGTGTACGCGGCAGCGAAGGGCACGATCGAGATCTGCAAGTCATCCGCAAACGGCATGACTGGGCGCTCGTTCGCCTTCAGGTGGGTCGACCACACTGGAGCGAATGGCGCGGTCAGCGTCGCCGGGGGTGGCTGTAGCGCCCCTATCAGCGTGGCAGGCGGCCCGGTCACGGTCACTGAGGTGGCGACCGCTACCACCGTGGTCCAGAGGATCACTTTGTCGCCGAAGGGCAGGACAGTATCACTGAATCTGCTCACGAGAACCGCGACAGTCAGAGCCCCAGCCGGTGGGACTGATACGGTCATTACATATGTCAACAAGGTGCCAGCCGCACGGCTGAAGATCTGCAAGCAAGCAGCATCGAACAGCACCCAGCTGATCGGCCAGCCGTTCAGTTTCTCGGTGAACGGCGGGGCTGCCTTCACGATCGACGCGGGTACGTTCGGCTCGCCGAACTGCGGTGGGTTGACCGGCTACGCAGCCGGCACCAATGTCAGCGTGGCGGAGCTGCAGCCAGCATCGAACGTGTCGGTCAGCGAGATCGATGTCTCCCAGCCACCGGCGAGCAACGTCGCGACCAATCTGAGCGCCCGCACCGTCTCGCTGACCCTGGGATCAGGCGTGAACATCGTCACCTACACGAACCAGATCAACGTGAGTGCGCAGAAGGGCTACGTGGACATCTGCAAGTACGCCACTGACCAGTTCGTCTCAGGCTACTTCTCGTTCTCGATCACTGATGCGGCCGGGCTCACATACGGTCCCTATAGCGTCTTGCTGAACCAGTGCACGGCGTCGATCCAGGTGACCTCCGGCCCGGCGACGATCACCGAGGCCGCCCGGTTCCCCTACTATCTGGGCGAATTCAGCGTCTTCCCCGCAAATCGATGGATCTCGGACAACCTGATCAACCAGACCGCGACCGTGGAGGTGGTGGCCGGCGACGAGAGCACCGTGACAGTCGCCTACTTCCTCAACAGCACCCTGCTGGGCCAGGTCAAGGTCTGCAAAGCTCTGGACAGCGCCAACAGCGACGCCCTAGCCGGCAGCATCTTCTCCTTCTCGTACACAGACGCCGCTGGCGACGCTACGGCGAGCATCGTGGCGAACACCTTCGCGGAGGGGCCCGCCTGCGTATTCCTCCCAACCCCCAATAATGCAGGACTCCCGCTCGGCAGTACCGTGTCGATGACGGAGGATGGCCGGCCGAATGTTGCTCTGCTCAGCGTGGTCATCTCGCCTACCGGAGCCGACAACGGCAGCACCAACACCACGGCCAACCTGCTGGTCCAGTCGGGCACCACCACGGCAACCTTCACCAACCAGGCCGAGGGCACCGTCGAGATCTGCAAGGACGCCGCAGACCCGCAGACCTTGGGCAACGGCAGTAACGCGTTCAACTTCATGATCAATGGCTCGATCGATATCACGGTGAACGCCGGCCAGTGCTCGTTTGCGACGGCGGTCGCGGCAGGCACGGCCACCGTCGACGAGCTGCCGTCGACGAACTTCCACCTCGTGTCAGTTACCGCCACCGGACCGACGAACGACAACCGGATACTCTCCGGATCTAACCCGGTGACGGTGAGCGTGCCGTTCGGCGGGGTCGGTGACGAGACCCTGGTCACCTACACCAACGCGGTCAACACCGGGCAGTTCAAGATCTGCAAGACGACCAGCGAGCCTCAGATCATCGGGGGCGTGACCTTCACGTTCGCGTGGTCGTACGTCGTGGACGGAACCACCACCAGCGGCACGGTGGGCCTCACACCCGGTGAGTGCTCTGGGCTCCTCGCCACCATCCCGGTGGTCGACTCGTTAGGGAATCCAGTGCCGGTGATCGTCAGCGAGGCGCCGACTGTGGGCGTCTACGTGAACGCGATCACCTACGCAGGCAACGGCTCGCTGGTCTCCTCGAACATCGGGACTGGTTGGAGCAGCTTCGACATCGGCATCGGCGTGAACTCGATCACCTATGACAACGAGGCCTCGCCATTCTAAGGATGGTGGCTCGAGCTCAGCCGGACTGAGCATGCGACGCCAGGTGGGGTCCCCGCCCCCTCGGGGGCCTCCCCTGCTGGTGTTCTTGTCAACCGGGCGGCGAGAGTGCGGGCCCAAGGATCTGTGTTTGCGCAGGAGGTCTTAGGACAAAGCAATGGCCCGCGTGCTATCGTCGGCCCCTCGCTGGGGGAGGGACACGTGGTGCGATAGGGCCATTCGGTTAAGGGGAATGGACACCGGAGGGGACAACAACAACGGTGGGTGGCGATGGCGCACCCGCGGAATCTGCGCGAGTTGCGTCGCGGTGCTCGCGTTGGTCGATGTTTCCACGGGCGTGTACACGGGAGCGACGGCAGCGCTCATTCCGCCGATGCTTGTGTGTGCCAGCACCCTGCTTCAGGGTCGACCCCTCGCCGTCATCCTGACGCTATCACTGGCAGACCTCCTACTTCTGTATATCGTGTCTCACTCGCAGACTGAAATTGTCATTGTTGGCGTGATCGCTGCCGCCGGAGCCGGGGTCGGGCTCGGATTGCGCCGCCAGTCGGTCGCACTTGCTCGTTCGGCTCTTGCTGGGCCGAGGCTCGATACGGAAGTCATGGTCACCGGGCGGCCCCACCAATCGCCTCCCGCCGACCAACCAGACTCTGTCCTGACTCAGCGATTGGCCAACCTGAGCCGCCGTGAACGAGATGTGGCGCGTCTCGTGCTCGACGGCCTTTCCACTCGCCAGATAGCCAACGCGCTCTTCATCAGCGAGCGCACTGTCGAGACCCATCTCGCGAACATTTTCGACAAGATCGACGTCCACTCCCGTAGCGAGCTCGTTGACAGTCTCCTCAATCGCAAGCCGCNNCTGACATCCGGTCACCGATCGGCCGTCCTCGTCGATCAAGGCCTCCGGTGACGTCATCTGGCGCTACGTAGGTACGGCCTTCCTCTACCCTCGACCCGTGCAGATCGCTGCAATACCGGCAATCGTTGTCGGACGCCGAAGCACGTGGACACCAGCCCCGTCGGTCGTCGGCTCGACCTCCACTCATCGCAGCCTCATCTGGGATGGACGACGGAACACGAGACCGGTCATGCACTCGCCGCTGGTTTGGCGATGACGCGAGCAGATCGGCGCTACAAGTGACGGAGTCCGTACACGTGAAGCGAGGATTCAGTACCAGGTCCGGGAGAATTCAGTACGAACTTCAGTACGGGTACTGATGTGAGCCTGCTCTCCGGCTACCTAGGATCACGCTAATCAGCCCAAATACTCAGGGCTCGGACACATCTAGGTCATCTAGAGGAGGGCGACCCATGCGACTACGGATGAAGCCACGGGGCCTGCGGGCTTTGTTGCTGCTTCCTACTTTGACCGTCGGCTCCGTTGCCGCCGGCGCGTTTACCCAGCTCCCGGCCCAGGCGTCGACTCTGCCGGGCACCATCGAGATCTGCAAGTCAGCCGCCAACGGTATGACTGGGCAATCGTTCTCGTTCACGTATACCGACCACATTTCATCGAGGACGATCAGCGTCCTTGGGGGCGGCTGCAGCGCAGCGCTCAGCGTAACCGGCACCCCGGTCACGGTCACCGAGGCGCAAGGCGGCGCCACTGTGGTCCAGGCAATCGCCACATTGCCGAAGTTCCGGCTGGTGTCCTCGAACCTGAGCACCGGCACTGCGGTCGTCAGGGCCCCCGCGGGCGGGACCGAGACGGTTGTCACCTACACCAACGTGGTCCCGGGTGCAGAACTCAAGGTCTGCAAGCAGGCCGCCGCGGACAGCACCCAGCTGAACGGGCAGCCGTTCAGTTTCCAGATCAACGGCGCAGCTGCGTTCACGGTC
>PNBE01000192.1 GCA_003135895.1 Candidatus Dormiibacterota bacterium | reverse complement strand
CGGTAGCTCTTGACGGCGCAGACCAGGGCGAGACCAATGCCGGTGTTGCCGGAGGTCGCCTCGATGATGACCGACCCCGGCCCGATCAGCCCCTCCTTCTCGGCGTCTTCGATCATCCCCAGCGCGATGCGATCTTTGATGCTGCCGCCGGGGTTGGCTCGCTCCTGCTTGAACCAGACGCTGACGCGGGGATCGTAGAGCCGGTTGATGCGGACGTGCGGGGTGCCGCCAATGGTTCCCAGGATGCTGTCGTAGGGCACGGAATCCTCCCTCTCAGATCGAGTAGTCCGAGTAGTCGAGCGCATCCGACACGCTCCGCACCCGGACCTGACTGCTGTGGTAGACGAAGGACCGGGGCGGCACACTCGTCGTGAGCCAGACATTGCCGCCGATCACGCTGTCGTGCCCGACGGTGGTGTCACCGCCGAGCACGGTGGCGTTGGCGTAGAGCACCACCCGGTCCTCGATCGTCGGGTGGCGTTTGGTACCGGCNNGTGACGCCCTGGTAGATCTTGACCTCCTCGCCGATCACGGCCGTCTCGCCGATCACGATCCCGGTGCCATGGTCGATGCACAACGAGCGCCCGATGGTGGCGCCGGGGTGGATGTCGATGCCCGTGCGGGCATGCGCCACCACGGCGAGCAGGCGGGGCAGGATCGGCACGCCCAGCGAGTGAAGCCCGTGCGCGATGCGGTGGATGGCGATGGCGAGGAAGCCGGGGTAGGCGACCACCACCTCGTCGAGGCTCTCGGCCGCCGGATCGCCAGCCAGGATCGCTTCGGCGTCGGCGCGGAGGCGCTCGTACATCCCGGGCAGTAGCTCAGTAAAGCGCCCGGCCAGGCCTTGGGAGCGCTCGCCCGAGACGACCGCGCACAGGACACGGCCGAGGTCGGCGCGCAGCAGGGTCAGCTGCGCGCCGACCTGGTCCTCGGTCGCAGCTACGTCCTCCGCGTGCTGCGGGAAGAGCAGCGCCAGGGCGTTGTCGACGAAGGCTTCCACGTCGTGTTTGGAGGGCAGAGCGGCAGGCTGAGACCGGCGGTGCCGGATCAGCGTCTCAGCGAAGGCGCGATCGAGCTCATGGGGGTCATTCGAGTCAGGTTTGGGCGGATTGGGCGCTTCAAGTATCGCGGCCATGGTTGCTCCTGATGCGAGATGGATACCGGGCAGGGCCGGCATGGGGACAAGAGAGAAATCCCCTACGCCTAGGCCGGCTCTTCGCGGCGGGCCCAGGCTCAGCTACAGGCGCAGGTGCAGATCAGGCCGAAGTCGAGGAACCGCCTGCGCGTGAGGCACTGGGTCGATGGATGCGCAGACATCCTCAGGATGGTGCAGTCAGATACTGTCCTGAGCAAGGGACGATGGGCACCTGTCGAGGGGTCCAAAGACCCGCGTCGCACCTCCCCATCCGGTCGCGTTCACAGGGACAGGCTCACCGCCGACGGCGACTAGTTATAAAACTGACGGAGTCTGTTGACACTGGGGCCTCCACTTCACGAGGAGGCCCGACGGACCACGGCGCACGCGGCGGTGCCGCCGGCGTCGATGAACCACACCGACATCCCCGATCGCCCACCCGCGATGGCGAGCTCGAGGTCAGAGGTCAGGTCGACGGGATGGCGGTACTCGAGGATCCCCTGCAGTCGCTGGGCCGCCAGCGTGTCGGTGCTATCCGCACCCACGGCTAGCGCCGTCTCGACCGCCGCCCAGTACACCGCGTTGTTGGCATGGCCCAGCATGTCAATGTCGGCGACGCGCAGCGGCCAGTGCACCCGCTTCGCCTCCGGCGCCGGATCAGGCGCGAGTTCGAGCTTCGCGGACACCTTTCGTCCCTGGGTCGACGCCGCGTAGAGGTCCTCGAACACAGCCGGGAGCCGCGCGAGCCGGGAGCTTGCCCGGTCGATGAGGACCCACAGGCTCTCCGCCTCGGTGCGGCCGCCCGCGTCGCCGGCGATGCTGGTGTGCCGTGCGCCCCAGCGCGATCCAGAGCCGCTGGCCCAGGTGGACAGGGCAACCGAGTGATCGGTGCCGAATGGGCTCACGACGTCCATCGCGGTGCGCCGCACCACCCACGCGAGCGCCTCGTCCTCCGCTCCCGCGTCAGCGAGGTCGTCGGACGCCACGTCCTGCATGTAGCGAGCCATCGCGTCGAAGCGCAGACGGCCGTCCGGAGCGGCATCGGAGAGCCGGATCCTCCGCTGGGACCGGTAGACGCGGCCGCTGCCGGGTTCTGGGAACAGCTGGGAGTNNCAAGGAATGGCGCGGGCTTGTCCTTGATCCTGGTTCCAGGTTTCATTGGCATAGTGAGGAGAGAAGCTGCGAAGAGACATCCTCGCGAAACATTAGAGATCACGCCTGACGGGTGCTCGCTTACCACCTTCGCCCCGCACCCACCGAGAACACGAAAGGTTTCGACAGGCTGCCCGTTCGAATACGTGATAGCGAACTGCCACTGACGATCGACGCCGACTACTGCCATGAACAACGCGCCGAGCATCAGAGATCATGACCCACCCACATGTTCGGTTCCGAGTAGGCACCGATACTTCCGATTGGAACGATAAGGCCATTCTCACGCGACAGGCCGCTCGGTGAAGCGCAACCCGACGGGTCGGTCGGTCCGAGGGCGTGGGCACCACCCTCGACGCGGGGCAGGTGTTCAGCGCTGCGGGCTCACCGTCTCGGATCTGGCCACGGAAAAGGCGAGGATGAGCGGGATGTCGACGGCGAAGAACGCCAGCATGAGGGTCAGCACGACCAGCATCGTGCCCCGCGTGCCATCGAGGACGAAGACGAACTCGAGCATCCCGGCAACGACCGAGTAGGCGAGGAGCGCCCAGCATCCAACCTGGATGAACCGACCCCATGCGAACTCGCGCGCCCGGCTGAGCGCGGCAACGTATCTCGGACGCGTCCCCTTCACCTGGGCGCCTGGCGACCGTCACGGCGGGCCTGGCTGGTGGGGAGTCGCGTGGCTCGCCGGCACCTTCTGCGTGCTCGTCCGGCCGCCCGGCTGGCTGAAGACGCGCCTCCGTCAGAGCATGGACCCGATGTCTGATGCGCTTGTTGGGTAGGCATAAACCGTTTCCTTGAGGTCGTCCGCGCGCAGCCCTGTGCGGATCGCAAGGGCAAAGAGGTTGATTACTTCCTCGGCGTGCAGACCCAACACGTGTGCGCCCAAGATGCGCCCCGTCCCCTCCTCGACGAGCGTCTTGAAACCGGTATGTGCGAGTGCCACCCGGCGCGAGGAATACCAGCCCGAGGTGTCCTCGTGGTGCGTCACAAAGCGCAGACCCTGTGCGTGGGCTGCTTCCTCGGAGAGACCGACCCGCGCTAACGGTGGGGTGGTGAATACCACGCTCGGGATCCCCGCGTAATTCGGTGTCTGGCGGTTGCCCTCCAGGAGGTTGGTCGCCACGATGCCTCCCTGCATCCCGGCCACAGGCGTCAAGGGAAACGCCCCGCTGGCTACCGAGTCACCGGCGGCATAGACCGCCGGGTTGCTCACGCTTTGCAGGTAGTCGTTGACGGAGACGCCATCCTCGTTGCGTGCTACCCCTGCGACCTCCAGGTCAAGGTCATCGATCTCCGGCACCCTCCCCGCCGCATGCACGGCGAGGTCGGCGTCAAACGTCTGCTCCTGCCCATCTGCCCGTGCATGAACCAAGAGGCGACCAGCCTGACGCTCGATCGCTGTGACTTGAGTCTGCAGGCGAATCTCGACACCGAATTCTCGGGCTGCCTGCACCAGCATGGCCACCAGATCGGGGTCGAACTGCTTGAGCGGGCGGCTGCCACGGTGGAGCATCTCGACCCGTGCGCCCGCACGTGCCGCCATGTGCGCGAATTCGAAGGCGATGTAGCCACCGCCGACGAAGATGATGCGGGGCGGAAGGTCGTCGAGCTCCAAAAACTGCGTGCTGGTGGTCAGGTGCTCCTCGCCTGGCATCCCTAAGGTGGCGTGCCGGGCGCCTGTCGCAATGACCAGGTGGCGACCGACGAAGGTGTCGCCCGCCACCTGGACACTCGTCCGATCCACGAAGCGGGCGCGGCCATGCCGGGCGATGATGCCCGCCTGCTCAAAGCTCTGCTCGTTTTGCTCGGGCGCCGGGTCGGTGAAGGTGCGCTTGAACCGTATTCAAATCGGCTCTCGCCAAGGCGCTCAGCGGGAGACGGGGCTCGAACCCGCNNCTTCAACCTTGGGAAGGTGACGGTCCATTTTTGTATTCAGCTGCGACCGATAAACCCCTCAGGATGTCTATCCACCCCCATTTTCGAGCGCGACCACGTGGCCTTCGCCAGTCACCATCGGCCAATCAAGTGGCGTGGACGGTAGCCATCTGAA
>PNBE01000057.1 GCA_003135895.1 Candidatus Dormiibacterota bacterium | reverse complement strand
ACCGACCTCACCGTGTACCTGCATCGCCAACCGGAGGGCGAATGGATCTGCCTCGACGCGAGCACGGACGTGGACCCGCATGGTGTCGGTGTCGCCCACAGCAGGCTCTACGACGAGCGCGGGCCGATTGGTCGATCGCTGCAGGGATTGTTCATCGACCGACTCCGGGTCACGCCGCCGAGCGTTTGAGCGCCGGGTACGGACTCGAGTGAGTCCTCGCGGATTTCAGGTGCCCGTGGACCGACGGGCGTAGGTTACGTAACAGAGGGGCCGCGTCGTCGGATGGTGCGTCCTCCTCCGCGACCGGCACGTGATGCACGATGAAGGGATCTAGGCCAAGCCCTACGCATGCCGACCGCGATCGCGTTCGCGGCGCAGCTGTGGGCCTTGACGACATCGCCCTCTAGGCGCCGAGGAGACTCTGCACGCGGGGATCGTCGCGGATCGGCTCGATGTCGGCGTCCTCGAGCGCGAACGCGCGCAGGTCGGGGCGCGACTGAAGCGCTGCGGCCAGGAGCGGGAGCGCTTGGTCGGCATGGGCGTTGCGCGCGTAGAAACAGGCGAAGTTGTAGTCCGCAACCGCCTGGTTGTCGGGGAAGAGTTCGGTGTCGAGCGCGTATGTCCATCTCGCGGCATCCTCGGCGCCGCCCGGATCATCGTGTTCCGCGGCCCAGTACGAGAGATGTTGCGCGACGTGGCCATGACCATTGCCGGGAACCACGCGCCATACGGGGCCTCCGTTGTCAGGCCGCTCGCGGAGCAGATCCTCGTCTGTGCACGCGTTCACTGCAGCGATCAATGCCCCGTAGCTGTCGTTTGCCGCAGCACGAACGGCGGCTGCGGAATCTCCGCGATGCGCCTCGTAGATCTCGGCATTGCGCCCGTCGAGGTCGCTCTCGTTGGCAGGCCCGTCGACAGGCTGTCCGAGGCGCATCGCATCGAGGGTTCGGACCGCGTGCTCACGCCAGGTGGTGAGGTGCGCGATGTTGTCCTTCGCGGACCAATGGCCGGACTCCTGAGGCGGCGAGTCGTCGCACAACGCGAGCAACGTAGCCTCCTTCGCGCGCGCAGCTTCGAGCGACTGCACGAGGTGGTCCTTGAGCGATTCACCGGTCATGCCGGCAGCATAACCGCGTCCACCGGCTCGACGCTCCACGCGTCGGCCATCTCCACGAAGCGGCACAGCGCGTTGACGAGGCGCATCTGCTCCGGCGAATGGCAGCGTGCACGCATCAGCTCCGGTGAGCAGACCAGCACCGACAGCCCACGCGCTCGAGAGACGGCGACGTTGAGGCGGTTGAGGCTGAACAGGAATTCCAGGTTGCGGGGCAGGTCCTCCACGCTCGACGTGGCCATCGAGAAGATGCTGACCGCGGCTTCCTGTCCCTGAAAGCGATCCACTGTCCCGACTCTTGATCCGAGCGGCAGCGCCTCGACCAGGCAGGCGACCTGTGCGTTGTACGGAGCGACCACGACGATGTCATCGAGCGTCATCGGACGCTCACGTCCCGCGTCGTTGCGCCAGGTTGCTCTGGTCAACTGGTCGATGACATCGCGCACCTGCTCGGCCTCAGCATCCGAGCGCACCCGGTCGCCGTGGTGCTCGACGAACGCCACGCGCAGGCCCGTCGTCGCGAAACCACCGATGACGACAGCCTGACTTGCGCACTGCGGTTCCGACCCCAGCCGCCCCTCGTAGAACGAGCGTGAGACGAAGCCGGTGACGTCCGGATGCATGCGCCAGGTGAGGTCGAGCAGCACCCCGCGGTCGGGAGCAATGGTCACGTCGTCGCCGAGCAGGTGGTCCAGCGCCGACACACCGACTCCGGGCGGATGACTCCCCTGGAGCGGTTGCGCAAGCTGCCGGGGATCGCCCACCAGGACAAGGTTGCGAGCGGCGCGGGACACCGCGAGCGCGTCGGCGAGCGACATCTGGCCTGCCTCGTCGACGATCAGGGTGTCGAAACATCCCTCGAATTCCGGGCGAGAGAACAGCCACGAGGTTCCACCGACCACGTCGACGGTTCCGTCAGCCACCGCCGCCTCGACCACGTCGTTACTTCGGGCCACCTGGATTGCCGCCGTGCTGGTTCCGTCGCCCTTTCGGTGCTGCATGCGAACGTCCATGCCGAGGGATGGAGCGAGTTCCTCGATCTTGGCCAGCAGCGTGCGAATCGCGTTGTGGGTCACCGCGGTGACGCCGACCGGACCACGCCGGTTCTTGACGAGCGTCAGGGCGGCAAGCGCAGCCATGTGAGTCTTGCCCGCGCCGGGTGGGCCTTGCACCGGGAGGCATCCGCCGTGCAGGCTGAGGATCAAGCGGATCGCCGCGTGTGACGCCGTCTCGCCGAGACCACGAAACACGCAGTCGGTGCCGTCGCTCAGACGCGGTGGCACGCGCATCAGCAGATCACGCCCCGCGCGCGCGGGCCCGGGTGCATCGGGCCCATTGGCGACGACCCAACGCCCGAGGTCGAGCAGCGACTCCTCCTGCGCATCCGTCTGTATGGGTGTCGAGGGGATCAGAAAACGGACGCGACCGCGCTCCGTCTGGCGAGGGGTCCGCGACAGCGTGATTTCCCCGCGCGCTGAGTCGAGGTCGGTGACCTCGCCGGCCACGGGTGCCCAGCTCAGATCCGCCTGGGGATCGAGTGGATTATCGCCGGTGGCGATTCGATGCTCCTGCGGCTCGAACCTGTATCGCTCGATGATGCGGCGACCCTCCTCGTGCGAGCCGATCATCTCGAGCGGTCCGAGCGCATACGTGTCGCGCTCGAGCTCTTCTGGACTCATCGCGATCTGGTCGAAATGACGCCACCAGTTCACCTTGTTCTCACGCCGGTGATAAGACAGCAGGGGCGCGAGCAACCACCTGGCTCGTTCGGCGTCGGTCTGCACTTCGGCGTCTGCGGGCACATCGTTGACAAGGGCGGCCGCCACCTCCTGGGTCGCGATGATCTTCGCCTGGAGGGCGTCGCGTACTTCGCGCTCGATCACCGGTGGACGCTCGATCGGAGTACCCCGGAGCGCCTCCTCCTCGATGCGACGCGCCTCCAGCCAGTCGCGCAACTGCGCGGTGGAGACGCAGTCGCGTTCGTTGTACATGGCAATCTCATCGAGGAGCGTGGGATTGCCCTCGCCCCCGCTCTCCCGGCTGGTCAACCAGCGCTCGTACATGACCATGCTTCCCGCGGCGTCGGCGATCGACTCCTCGCGTGCGGGCATGTACAGGCGTTCGACCTTCTTGAGTGAGTACGAGTCTGTGGACAGCCGTATCCCCTGCCGGACCACGCGATAAAGATCGACGAGCACCTCGTTGCGGAGCAGACGATCGACCTCCTCCTCTCGAGTGCCATGGCGGCTCATCAGCCGGCGCAGCGCCGTCTTCTCGTACGCCGCGTAGTGGTAGATGTGCATGTCGGGGTGGCGCTCGAGCAGCGAGATCGCATAGTCGATAAAACCCTCGAACGCGCGTCGCTCGCCGGCGTCGTCGTGACCCCACCAGGCGCGGTACTTGCCACGCACGTCGACGGCACCGAAGAGATACTCGCGCGGAACGTCGCGCGCAAGGCCGTCGCCCTCCATGTCGAAGAAGAGGTCACCGGGGGACGGACTCGGCAGCGCGCACAGACCGTGTCCGACCTCCCAGGCATCGAGCAACTCGTGTCGCGGGACACCGTCGGGCTGCGGGCCTCTATGCTGCAGCCCCGCCTGCGCGCGCAGCTCTCGGAACGTCGCAAGGCTCATGTGCGCGGGCGGCTCGGCATTGGCGGACGCCTCCGCGAGGGCGGTCATGGTGCCGATCCCCGCGCTTTTCAGGGCGAGCACCTGACCTGAGCGCAGGCGCGCGACCTGCGACAGGTGATCGTCCCGCTTGCGCTGCGCGGCGCAGCGCGCTGCAAACCCGCACGTGTTGCAGTGGTCGACCGGATCGGGGTAGGTGATTCCCGCCTCCGCCAGCATGGCCGACTCGAAATCGCGCTTCACGGTTGCGTGATAGGCGGAAAACTCATCGAGCCGATACGGATGCTCGGTGCCGTCACCGAGGATCACGTGCATCGATGCGGGTGCGCTTCCCTGCAGCCGCTCGAGGTGCGCCGAGTACTCGCAGAGCTGAAGGATCGCCTCGGAACGGACGCGACGGGCCAGCTTCGCGTCGGCCGCCTCGTACCCCCACGCCCATCGTGCGCTCGGCATCGCCACCCGGAGCAGGAAATCCGCTCGCCCCATCCAGCGTCCGTCGAAGAACGTCGGCTGGTAGATGACGTCGTATCCCTCGCCCATCGCCGCGACGGTCTCGGCCTCGAGGGCGCCTAGCTCGTCGGCGGTGCTGGCGTATCGATCGCGCTCATCCTCGAACGCCTTGACCCTCAGACCCCTCGCCCGAAGGGCCTCGAGATGGCGCTCCTCGTGCCTGGCGCCGAGATTCGCGAGCACCTCGCTCAGCGCGGAGCGATCGCTCGGTATCAACTCGCCGTCGGCAACCCGTCGCTTGAGCGCCACGAGGTGCGCGCAAGCCAGGTAGTCGCAGAGGTCGGTGGCGGTGTAGACGGGACTGCCGTCTCCGAGGTATCGCATCAGCGAGCCATCCTGGCGCGCCGGCGCGCTCGCTCGCGCGGCAGCGGCAGGGTGAGCTGACGGCTTCCCTGGCGGAAGACAGCGCCCGGTCGGTCCGGCGGCGGGCCGGCGATGCCGGCGAGCCGTGCCGGACCGGCCAGGAAGAGCTCGGCTCGGGCCGCGAGCAGCGCCTGTGCACGACGAAGGTATGGCCCTTCGCCCGCGCCTGCGGGGTCGATCGCGCCAGATGCCTCGGTGTCCATGCCACGACGATGCGCCGCCCCGGCGACAGGTGGTTGTCGCGTACGGTTTCGTGGTGGCTGACGAGATCGAGATCCGTACGATCCTGGCCTCGGACTACGCGGCCGTCGGCGAGGCGACCGCGCGCGCCTTTCGCGAGTACTGGACGCCAGACTCGCCAGGGTGGGAGGCCTACCTGGCGAGGATCGCCGATGTCGAGAGCCGAACCGAGCGGGCAATCGTGCTGGTGGCCGTGGACCGCGGCATCATCGCCGGTTCGGTCACCCTCGAGCTCGATTCGCGAATCAGCCCCGCGGGCGAGCCACTCGCACCCGACGAGGCGCATGTCCGCATGCTCGGAGTGATCCCGGAACACCGCGGACGCGGGATTGCCCGCCGCCTCATGCTCGCTTGTATCGACACGGCGCGCCGCAACGGCAAGCTCGTGATGACGTTGGACACTGATCCGCTGATGACCGTCGCGCAGCAGCTCTACGTCAAGCTCGGCTTCACGTCCACCGGTCTGCAGACCAGACCGGATGGGCTCGCGCTGTTCAGTTACATCCTCGACATCGAGTCCCACGCCCCGGCGAATCGTTAGGCTCGTGCTGTGCCTGCCGCATACGAGAAGGGAGAGAAGGAAACTCGAGTCATCAAGCTCTTCGCGCGGCTCTGTGAAACGGAGGTCGGCCTGACCACCCGCCAGCTTGCCGAGGAGCTCGAGGTCAACACACGCACCGTGCAACGCTACGTGGCCACATTGCGGGACAGCGCCGGCATCGACGTCGAGGAAAGCGGCGGTCGCTGGCGGATCGGCAAGGGCAGCCTGCTTCCGCCGCTCCAGCTCGACCATTACCAGGCAACCCTGCTCCTGGTCGCCGTGCGCCTCCTCCAGCAGGTGCGCACCGAGCAGGACCCGGCGCTGGTCGGCGCGCTCGCCCACCTCTCCCGCGCGCTGAGCGTGCCGGTGGTCAGCGAGTACCTGCGCCGGACCCTGGTGGCCGCGGAACGGCAGCCGGCCGACGCCGAGCGGCTCAAGGTCGAGCGCACCGTGATCGATGGCTTCGTCACGCATCGCGAGATCGAGGTTCGCTACGTCGATGCCAAGGGCAACGAGACCCGTCGCGATCTCCGCCCCTACTTCATCCAGCCGACCGCGGAAGGCCGGCACATCTACGTGTTCGCGCGCGACTCGGTGTCCCGCGAGGTTCGATCGTTCCGCCTCGACCGGATCCGGTCGGCGCGCCTGCTGCCGACGGCCTTCTCCGTGCCGGACGATTTCGACATCGACACGGTGCTGGGCGCATCGTGGGCGATCTGGCAGGGCGCGGGTGCGGATCGCGTCGTGCTCCGGTTCTCACCAGAAGCCCGCCAGTGGGTCGACGAGACGCCCTGGCCCACCAACGCGCAACGCAAAGACCTGCCCAGCGGCGGGATCGAGGTCCGGCTCGACGTCGCCGGCGAGGTCGAGATGCGCCCGTGGGTGCTGCGCTGGGGCGCCAATGTCGAGGTGCTCGAACCGGCGTCGCTGCGCCGCCACATCGCGGAGACTCATACGGCGGCCGCTGCACTGTATGCGTCGAGTCCGGCGAAACGGGGTAAAACGTGAGCACCATGGATGAGAAAGTCGCCCTCACCGACGACGAGTGGCGTCAGCGCCTGACGCCTGAGCAGTACTCGGTGCTTCGCAAGTCGAGCACCGAGCGCCCGTTCACCGGGCAGTACGTCCACGTGAACGACAAGGGCGTCTACACCTGCGCGGGTTGCGGCGCGGAGTTGTTCACCTCCGACACCAAGTTCGACTCCGGCACCGGCTGGCCGAGCTTCTATGCCCCCGCCAGCGACGGCGCCGTCGAGGAGCATCGCGACTGGAGCATGGTCATCCCGCGGACGGAGATTCGTTGCGCGAAGTGCGGTGGGCACCTCGGCCACGTCTTCCCGGACGGTCCCGAGCCCACCGGCCAGCGCTACTGCATGAACTCCTGCGCACTCAAGCTGGAGAAGTCAGCGGGGTGATGCCGCTCGAGCCCTCGCCTCGGGCTCGCGCGGTCCTTGAGCAGACCTTCGGATTCGCCGAATTCCGGCCGGGGCAGGCCGACGTGGTCGCGGCGGCCGAAGCGCGGGCCGACGTGCTCTTCGTGGCGCCGACCGGCTCGGGCAAGAGCATCGCCTACTGGGTCCCCGGGATCGCCGGCGGCGGCCTCACCATCGTGGTGTCACCGCTGATCGCGCTGATGGTCGACCAGGTCGCACGCCTCAACGCGCTGGGTGTCCCGGCCGAGTGCCTGCACAGCCAGGTCAGCGCTGCGACCCGCGCCGAGTCGTTGCGCGCCGCCACCGATGGCGAGCTTCGCTTCCTGTACCTCGCTCCGGAACGTCTCGGCGCCCCCGGGTTTCTCGACAACCTCGGGAGACTGTCGGTCGATCGGTTCGTCGTCGACGAAGCGCATTGCATCTCGAGCTGGGGTCACGACTTCCGGCCCGACTACCGGCGCCTCGGCGACGCCATCGCCGCCTGCGGCCGGCCGCCCGTCGGTGCCTTCACGGCGACCGCCACGCCGCGTGTTCGCGACGACATCGCGGCGAGCCTCGGGCTCCAGGCTGCCGTCGAGCGGGTCACCGGATTCGTGCGTGACAACCTGACCATGTCGGTCGTCCGCTGTCGTGGGGTCGGAGACAAGCGCGACGCCCTGCTCAGCCTTGTCCGTCCCGGCAAGGGCCGCGCGCTCGTGTACTGCGGGAGCAGACGGACCACCGACGAGGTCACCGAACTGCTCTCGGGTGCCGGCGTCGCCGTCGCGTCGTATCACGGCGCAGTGGACGGCGACTCGCGACAGGCCGTGCACGAGGGGTTTGCCGCGGGCCGTCTGCAGGCGATCGTCGCCACTTCGGCGTTCGGCATGGGTGTCGATTTCCCCGACATCCGCCGCGTGATCCATCACGACTTCCCCGGAAGCCTCGAGGAGTACTACCAGCAGGCGGGTCGCGCCGGGCGGGACGGCGAACCCTCGGAGTGCATCCTGCTGTACAGCCCGGCCGACCGCCAGCTCCAGGAGTTCTTCATCGAGCAGGCGTATCCCGAGCGCGATGTGGTCCGCGCCGTGTACCGCGAGCTGCTCCGCGAGGGTAGCGACTCGATCGACGACTGGCAGGCGCGTGGCGTCGCGGTCAACGGGGCACGCGCCGCGATCGATCTGCTCCGCAGGGTCGAGGTGATCCAGTCCGACGGCAGCATTCGGCGCCTCACCGGCGCGCCGGTCGACTTCGACGAGCAGACGCTGCTCAAGGCCAACGCCTACGCCCGGGTGAACCAGGTCATGGAGTACGCGGGTGTGCGGACCTGCCGGCACGCACGCATCGCCGACTATTTCGGCGAACAGGGGGTGGCTCGTACCTGCATGGCGTGCGACAACTGCCTCGACAGCAACCGTGCGCCGTACACACCGGTCGATCCCGCTGACGTGCGCGCGGCGCTCGCCTGCGTGGTGCGCTTCGACACGCATCTCGGTGGTGTCCGCGTCGCCTCGATCCTGCGTGGCTCAACCGATGCGTGGACGGCCTCGCGACCTTGGGTCACCGAGCTGCAGTGGTTCGGCGCGCTCCGCGGGTGGGAGCTGGAGCGCATTCGCGAGCTGCTCGAACGCCTCGTCGAGCTCGGATGCGTCAGCCGCGGTCACGGAGAGAAGCCGACCCTGGGGATCACGTCTCGGGGCAGCGCCGTGCTTCGCGGCGAGGAGGTGCTCGATGTCGACGTGCGCGCTGCGCGGTCCCCCCGGGCCGGCGGACGGAAGTCGGCGGCAGGGACGGGGCCAGCACTCGCGATGACGCCGGACGTCGCGGCGCGATTCGAGGCCCTACGGAGCTGGAGGCTGGAGGTGGCGCGCCGCACCGAGGTGCCGCCGTATGTCGTGTTCCACGACCGGACGCTCGCCGAGATCGCGCAGCGCCGTCCGGTATCGGCCGGCGCGCTTGCAACCATTCCAGGCGTCGGACCGGCCAAGCTCGAGCGTTACGGTGATGCGGTGCTGGCGGTACTCCGCGAGGGGGCTGAGCCCTAGGCGGGGATGTTGCAGGTCGCGGCGATGCCGCGCCGCGA
>PNBE01000207.1 GCA_003135895.1 Candidatus Dormiibacterota bacterium | reverse complement strand
CTGATCGATGTCTATCCTCCGGACCGGAGCGATCCCACCGCAGAGAGCAGGGCGGGGGCTGGGACGGACGTCGGGGCGCCGGTGGTGAGGCTCGCGGGGTATCAGCAGCTCGTGCGCGGCTGGCCCTTTCGCGGAAAGTTTCGCAAGAGCTTCGAGCAGCCCGAGCCGTTTGCGCCAGGGAGCGTTGCAGACGTTAACTTCACGATGCCCGATGTGAACCACGTGTTTCGTCGCGGCCACTGCGTCATGGTGCAGGTGCAGAGCAGCTGGTTTCCACTCGTGGATCGCAATCCGCAAACCTTCGTGAACATCCCGACCGCAAAGCCGGAGGACTTCAAGCCGGCGACACAACGCGTTGTCCGCAGCCAGACTCAGTCGTCGGGCGTGGAGGTGTACGTGCTGCCGGCGGCTGTGAACGCCGGCGGCGGACCGAAGGATGTTGTCGACGGCTGAAGTACTTTCCCCAAAGCGNNGCCATTCGGCGTGCGAATGATGGTGTGGATGTGATGCCGCGACGGCTCGGGATTGTCGAACGCCACACCAGGAAGGTGCTCGAACTCGATCAGCACGACGGGGCTGTGCAGCCGGTAGTAGAAGGGGTCGGTGGGACCGGTGCCGCCCATCCAGGCGAACCATGTCTCGTCGAGATGCTGAGCAACTTCGGCCATCTTCACCGTTGCGTGGCCTTCCTCCGTCCACCCGACATAGGCGCCGATCGCGTCCACCAGTCTGGCCCGCTGGGCATCCGACAAGCCGTCGGCTCGGATACCGCAGTATGGAACCACGGCGTTGTCGCGGAATGCGCCGGTCTGCGTCAAGTTGTCGACCGGATGCCGCAAGTGGGTTGGGATCGCACCCGGCATGATCGACGCGTACTGGATCGCCACCTGTTGCTGATCGGCATCGAGCGAACGGATCAGGTCAAGGCCGACGCGCTCCTCGACATCGAGCACCCGAATTCCGGCGGAACGGCCGGCTCGGCCTTCGCACGGCTCGGAGCCCATGAACATCGGCGTCATCGCCAATTCGTTGCCGACGACGACGCAATTGATCGCCAGGTGGTGCCCGTCGAATTGGAATCCCCACGGCGCATCCAAAGAGGGCACGCCAAAGAAGGACGCGAAATACGGCCACTCCCCGAAATCATCGGCACGCCCGGTCAACTCGGCCAGCAGGTCATTGAGGCGCATGATGCCGCGAGCCTGCGAATAGCCACGGGTCGACAGCGTGACGCGGAGCAAGTCGAGGAATGCGTTCCGCTGAATTGTCGAGAGCTCCTCGAGCATGACGCCGTGTCGATATAAGTTGATGTGCGGGTTGAACCATGTCCGCCATTCGTTCGACTCAAACGGAAAGCTCAAGCGCGAGCGCGTCGGTGTGTCCAATAAACCCAGAAATCGCGCGGCAGCCTCTCGGATCGCTTCGGTGGCCGTTCCCGTGCGCATCCGCCTTCGAGTTGGGACGACACCATCGGTCGTGACGCCGCGGAATGGTTCAGCGAGCGCGGCATCGTTCTCTACAAGAAACGCCGCAAAGAGCTGAGCCACTTCCGGAATCTCTCGAACCGGCGATCGCGCCGACATCGACAGGCCCTCGCGAACACCGAACTCGGTCCAATCGCTCACTCTCTCTCTCCGTCTCGCGACAACTCATGCAGATCGAGACCGAAGATCCGGCCGCGAAGAGACTCAATCACCTATTGGCGCAAGCTCTTAGACGCTGACCGACGCGATGATCGGGCCGATGCGCCGGTCGGGCGGCCCGTCAAGCAACGGCGCGACGTTCGCACCCATCCACGTGTTGCCCAGCTCGGTCGCCATGCGGTCCAGGACCTCGGGAGCGTCGGCGAAGATCACCATGACGACCTGATCATCCGCCACCTGGACGACGCGGAAGCCCTGGAATCCCTCGATGCTGCGCATCTGGTCAGCCAGGTCGTGCTCGGCTCGCGCGAANNTGCCGATACCCCAAACGGCGTCGTCCGGCGTGTTAACGGCGTATGAGGACTCTTGTGAGTTCACAAATGGCGGCGGTGGAGGAGAGCGTCCTCGACTTCGATGACTTCTTCGAGACCTTCGCGCGGCACGTTGCCGCAATCGTTGCCCTGTCCACTGGTGATGCCGCCCTTGCCGAGGATGCCACGCAGGAGGCGATGGCCCGCGCCTACGTCAGGTGGAATCGGGTGTCGAAGCTGGAGCGGCCCGATCTCTGGGTCATCCGGGTTGCGGCCAACATCGCCATCGGCTCGTGGAGGCGGCGCAGGCATGAAGTCGGTCTGTCCGATTTCACCCCCAGCGTCGAGCCACGCGACGAGATACGAGTGCTCTGGCTCCGGTGGGCGATGGAGCAACTCACGCCGGAGGACCGGTTGCTGCTCATCCTGAGACACCGTGACGGCATGTCCATCGAAGAGATCAGCGCGTCACAGGAGAAGTCGCCCCACACCATCACGGCGTATCTGAAGAGGGCGCGTCGTCGCTTGCGTCTGTTGCTCTCGGAGGGGGACAGGTGAACGATATGCAGCGCGAACTCGACGAGCTCGGTCGACGGCTGTGGCCTCGATCCGACGCACTTCGGCCCGCACGTACCCGACGTGGCGCGTCGAGAGGGATCCCCGCGACGCGCGGAAGAGGGCTGAACCTGTTCGCCGCCGTCGCAGTGGTGGCCGTAGTCGTCGCGGTTCTGGCCGTTCCAATCGTGGTGGGACGATTCCACAGCCGGCACACAACCTCAGCGGTTCAGCCGTCTGCTGTCTCAAGTCCGACTCCGACGTCGTCTCCTCCGCCGGGTGGCCCGGTGCCCTCCCAGTTGTGGGGCAACTGGTACCTGCCGGGGGCGGNNTCCTATGTAGCCCTCGGCGGCATAGTGGTCCCAAGCCAGGGAAACGTGGCTGCTAACCGTGATGAGATGGACTTCTACAACTCCGCCTACTGCGATTTCCCGATGGCAGGCGGCATTGGACGCTACACGTGGAGGCTCACAGCCGGGGTCCTCTACTTCACGCTGATTTCGGACACTTGCTCCCGCGCCCTCGTCCTCACCAATAGGGGCTGGACCCGCACACTCGTAGCCGGGCAGCCCGGTGGCTGAATGCGCCCCTCCCGGTGATGGCCCAGCCCCGACCGGTGCTGCTACCTCCTTACCCAGGACTGTGATCAGCGTAGTCATGCCATGACAGGTAGGAGGTGACGTATGTGCCACGCGGCCAACCGCTCAATCCAATCGCACACTATGCGTAAAGGACGTGCCGCTGCCCTGCTCGGCATTGCGTTCGTCTTTCTGGCTTCGTCGTGCAGCCAGTCAACCTCTTCGGCGACGCTGCCGCCATCCGCCGTCCCCAGTCCCACTCCGACGCAGTCTCCTCCGCCAGGCGGCCCGGTGCCGTCCCAGTTGTGGGGCAACTGGTACCTCCCGGGGGCGGCTGTCAGGCAAGTCACAGCGGGCACGATTCCGTGCCCATCGAACCCAACCCCGACGAACTGCTTCTTTCAGCTCATGCTCGGAGGGTCGACCTGGTCCATATCCTATGTAGCCNNGGAGGGTCGACCTGGTCCATATCTTTTGTAGCCAGCGGCGGCATAGTGGTTCCAAGCCAGGGAAACGTGGTTGCTAACCGTAATGAGATGGACTTCTACAACTCCGCCTACTGCGGGCTCCAGCTGCCAGCCGGCCTTGGACGCTTCACGTGGAGGGTCACAGCCGGCGTCCTCTACTTCACGCTGATTTCGGACACTTGCACCCGCGCCCACGTCCTCACCAATAGGGGCTGGACCCGCACCCTCGTGGCCGGGCAGCCCGGCGGCTGAAGGCGCCCCGACAGCGACGGCCATCACTTGATCCCGGTCGCGGTCACGACCGCGATGTATTCGCTCGTGAAACGGTGGTGGCCGCCCGACGGCCAGTCGCCCTGTCTAATCGGCCGGCAGCAAGGTCTCCCCGGGGCGCTAACCCCTATGCGTCGCGATCGCTCGCTCCATCGATCCGTTCGCGCAGCAGATCGGCGTGGCCGTTGTGGCGTGAGTACTCCTCGATCATGTGGTTGAGGATCCAGCGCATCGAAACCTCGGTGCCGCTGCGGTTGTGACCGGTGGCGTCGAGTGCACGGCGGGAGATGATGTCGTCGGCTCCTGCGCACTCTTCGTGCCAGGCGGCGAAGGCCTCGTCGACATCAGCGGTGTCGGCATTGTCGAACTCGCCGTCGGGGTCTTCCGGCGTCGAGTAGCGGTATTCGATGTCCTCCCCTGCGAGGGTTCGCCGGAACCAGCCGCGCTCGACGTCCGCCATGTGGCGCACGAGGCCGAGCAGCGACATCGTCGACGGCTCCACCGAGCGGATGCGCAACTGATCGGGCTCGAGGCCCGCGCATTTCCGGGCGAGCGTCGAGCGTTGCCACTCGAGAAAGGCGAGCAACGTCGACCGCTCGTCGCCGTTTCGGGGGATGTCCTCGTAGTCCACGTCCATCGGCGCGGTTAGGCGATGGTCACCTTGTCGTTGAGGTACACGTCCTGGATGGAATTGAGCAGGTGCACGCCGTCGCG
The DNA here is from genome assembly GCA_003135895.1 of Candidatus Dormiibacterota bacterium. Classification (GTDB taxonomy): domain Bacteria; phylum Chloroflexota; class Dormibacteria; order Aeolococcales; family Aeolococcaceae; genus Palsa-851. Next base: position 1,249 of record PNBE01000207.1, on the reverse strand, counting down.
CATCGGCCGCTGGAACGCCTTGCGGCCGCTGATCAATCCCGTTCCGCCGGCACGCTTGTTGATCACCGCGGTGCGAACCGCCGCGGCGAGGTCGCCCGCGCCGATGGATTCACCACCGGAATTGATCAGCCCCACGCGCCCCGAGAAGCAATTGAGCACCTGGTAGCGGCAGAGGTCGATCGGATGGTCGGACGTCAGCTTCGTGTAGACGGCATCGGCCGTCTTGCCGAAGTTGAGCGCCGTGTACCCGCCGTTGGTGGTCGGCAACTTCTGCTTGATGATGTCGGCCTCGATGGTCACGCCGAGGTGGTTCGCCTGGCCGGTCAGGTCGGCGGCGACCGAGTAATCGACGCCGTCCTTCTTGAAGCCGGAATTGCGCAGGTAGCACCAGAGGATCGTTGCCATTCCGAGTTCGTGCGCCTGCGCGAAGGCGACCGACACCTCCTGGAGCTGACGATCGGCCTCGTCGGACCCGAAGTAGATGGTGGCGCCGACCGCGACGGCGCCGATGTTCCACGCTTCCTTGACCGTGCCGAACATGATCTGGTCGAACTTGTTCGGATAGGTGAGGAGCTCGTTGTGGTTCAGCTTGACGATGAACGGGATGCGGTGCGCCCAATGCCGCGACAGTGCTCCGAGCACGCCGAAGGTCGACGCCACGGCGTTGCAACCACCCTCGACGGCGAGCTCCACGATCTTCCCCGGGTCGAAATACTCGGGGTTGGGTGCGAACGACGCGCCGGCCGAATGCTCGATGCCCTGGTCGACCGGGAGGATCGACATGTAGCCGGTTCCCGCGAGGCGGCCGTGCCCGTAGAGTGAGGAGAGGTTGCGCAGCACCCGGTTGGAACGGTCGGTGCCCGTCCAGACCCGGTCGACGAAGTCGGGTCCGGGCAGATGCAGCACCGAGTGCGGCACCGTCTCGCAGCGGTGCTCGAGCAGGGACGAGGCCTCGTCGCCGAGCAGCTGCTCGACGGTTTCGTTGGCGGGAAGCGTTGCGGTTGCCATGGTGTCTCCCGATGGGTGTCGGCGATCCGTCTGGACGCCACTCCCTAATCTACCCCGGTCGGCACACCATCTACCCGGTCAGCGGGCGCCGTCGGGTACGGTAGGCGGAGATGGAACTCCTGCGCATCCGTGGCGGGCGTCGGCTCGAAGGGAGCGTCGCGATCTCAGGGAGCAAGAACGCCTCCCTGCCGGTCATGGCGGCGGCGCTGCTCACCGACCAGGAGGTGGAGCTGGGGAACGT
>PNBE01000113.1:20421-20557 GCA_003135895.1 Candidatus Dormiibacterota bacterium | reverse complement strand
GGTGCCCGTACAGCCTCGTGAGCGAGTCGCTCGAGACGACCTCAGCGATGGTGCCCGTCGCTATTCTGCCATTGGCGACATAGACGATCCGGTCCATGACTGGGAGCAGGGGATTCATGTCGTGCGTGGAGATGAG
>PNBE01000113.1:0-20362 GCA_003135895.1 Candidatus Dormiibacterota bacterium | reverse complement strand
CTGCTGCTCCCCACCGGAGAGGTTGCCGACGCGTGACTCCGCAAAGCGCAGTGCGTCGACGGACTCGAGCATCTCGTCGACGAGCCTGCGACGTGATGCCGACGGCCACGGGATGCCGAAGCGCTGTCCGTCGATGCCGAGACCGACGAGATCCCTGGCGCGCAGCGGCATGTCCGGGTCGAGCGTGATCCGCTGCGGAACGTAGCCGATGAGCGGTCGCCGTTGTGACCCGCTCTCGACGCGGACGGTCCCCGCGGTCGGCGTGATCAGCCCGAGNNCCGGCGCCGTTCGATCCGATGAGTCCGGTGAACTCACCCGCGTTGATGTGGAACGTGACATCGCGAAGGATCTCGCGACCGGAGAGCGTCACGCTGACCCCGTCGACCGCGAGGACTTCGACCCGGGCGGCTGCGTGGTGAGGTTGCACGCCTATAGGCTGCTTGTGGACACACCGTCTGCAACAGCCTTCTGCAGCGCATTCACCTCGGCAAGCATCCACGACTGATACGTGAATCCGGGCGTCGGCATCGTCTCGTAGACGCCGATGACGGGCACATGGGCGTTCTGCGCGGCGGTGATGAAGGTCTGCGTGAGCGTATCGGTCACCTGCTGGTTGTAGACGAACGCCTTGACCTTGTGCTGGGTGAACAGGCCTGTCTGCAGCGACACGTCCTGGGGGGATGGGTCGACGCCGTTCATTATGTCGGCCTGAAATCGGAACGGCGTCAGGTTGTCGGCGCCGGCCGCCTCGAGCATGTAGTCCGCGACCGGTTCGGTGGTGGCGACCGGCGTCCCAGCAGAGTGTGCCTTGAAGTTCGCGATCGCCTCCAGCCAGGGGTTGAGCGATGCGATGAACGTGACCGCGTTGGATCGGAAATATTCCGTGTGTCCCGGTTGCAGCGCGGCGAAGGCGGCAGCCAGGGCATCGGCCACCTTCGGCATCGTCGTCGGGTCGTACCAGAGGTGCGGATTGGGCGTGCTGTCCGGCAACCCGAGCAACTGCTGCACGTCGATGACCTTTCGCGCCGTGTTCGGCGAGGCCGACTCAATCTTGTTCATGAAGTCGTCGTAGCCAATTCCGTTCTGAATGACCACCCGAGCACCACCGATCTCTTCGGCAACACTCGGGCTCACCTCGTACGAGTGCGGATCGGTGTTGGGGTTGCTCTCCACCGAGGTAACGGAGACGTCGGCTCCACCGACCTGCTCAGCCACATTGCCGTACTCGTTCTCCGCGGCGACGACGGCGATCGTCCCCGGCTTCACCGCCGCCGGAGCTGGGCCGCATGCACTGACAAGGACGATCGCGCTCACGCCAACGATCGCCGGGGCGAGCCGGTGAGGAGCCAGTCGAATACGCCTACCTTGCATGAGACAGAACTCTACATGACACTCGGTCTCAATGGGACTCAGTCTCGTCTAGCTACCCGAAGTGCTCCCCATCAGGGTCACCATCTCATCGTGGAGCAGGCCATTCGTGGTGATCACGGTGCCCGAATCGATGCGTACCGCCCCGTCGAAGTCGCTGAAACGCCCACCCGCCTCGATCATGATCACCTGGGTCGCGGCGACATCCCACGGGTTGACCCAGGCCTCGACGGCGACATCGATCACGCCTTCCGCGACGAGCATGTGGGACCAGAAGTCGCCGAACGCCCGAACCACCCGAGCCCGCTCCAGCACGGTGCGGAATCCCTGCTCACCGCGACGGGTTGCGAAATCGCGAACGTCCGTGCAGGAAACGTAGGCGTCTTCGAGCCTCGGGGTCCGTGAGACGTGGATGCGCTCACCCGAGTCGGTGAACGCGCCCTGCCCGGTTGCCGCCCACCAGCGCCGCCCCAGTGCCGGCGCTGATACCACGCCGCAGACGGCTCTGTCACCGCGCATGAGCGCGATCAGCGTCGCCCAGACCGGGACCCCGTTGGCGTAGTTCACGGTGCCGTCGATGGGGTCGAGAATCCAGCGCCACTCCGCGGCTCCCTCGCCGCCGAACTCCTCGCCGACGATCTCCTGGCCGGGGCGGAGGCGCTGCAGCGCGTCGCGAAGTGCCTGCTCGGTCGTGCGGTCGGCATCGGTCACCGGCGTGCTGTCCGATTTCGTGTCGACGCGCAGATCCGGGGCGCGGAAGCGGGCCTGCGTGATCGAGTCGGCAATGTCGGCGAGCTCGAGCGCGACGTCGAGATGGGAGGACATCGGGGTCAATAGTTTCGCGTTCGATGCGGGAGTCGTGCTCGGTTACCGCGCCCATACCATGCATATATGACCGACCCGACCGCATCGATCGCGATCCCGGCAAGCACGGTGGCGCTGCTCCGTGACGTCGAAGGAGGCGTGGAGGTCTGCATGCTGCGCCGACCCGACCGGAGCAGTTTTGCCGCGGGGGCATTCGTGTTCCCGGGAGGCGCGGTCGACGCTGCAGACGGCACCGGCGACGCGGCATACGCGGTCGCCGCCGTCCGCGAGGTGCTCGAGGAGGTCGGCATTCTCATCGGCGGTCCGGCAGACGGCGCCGGAACCGGCGATGTCGACGCGCGCATCCGCGCAGCTCGCGCGCAGCTGCTCGCGGGGGGAGAGCTGATCGACATCCTCACCGAACATGACCTGGTGATCGCACCCGAACGGCTCGTGTACATCGGGCATTTCGTCACGCCCCCTCGCGAAGGCCGCCGCTACGACACGCGGTTCTTCGCATTCGGCGCCGCGGACGACCTCGATGTGAGCGTGCATGCCGCGGAGGCGGTCGAGGGCGGATGGCATCGGCCCGAGTCGATGCTCGAGCTCGACTTCCCCGAGATCATGCCGCCCACCCGGATGATGTGCCACGAGTTCGATCGCCTCGGGTCCGTCGATGCGATCCTCGGAACGCTCGGCGCGCACCCGATCGAGGAGACCGAGATCACCCCGGAGATCGTCAACCGCTGGATGTCGCTCCAGCACCAGCAGGACAGTCCCCCATGAGCGAGTCCGCCACGCGCGTGCTCGCTCACAACCCGTCAGTGTTCACGGGCCGCGGGACGAACACATACCTGGTCGGCGGCCGCGATCTCGTGTGCATCGACCCCGGTCCTGACGACGATCGCCACCTCGCCGCCATCCTCGAGGCCGCAGATGCGCGCGGAGGCGGCATCACATCGATCGTGCTCACGCACTCGCACCCGGACCACCGCCCGCTGGCCCTGCGCCTCGCCGGCCGCTCGGGGGCGACCGTGCACTGCTTCGACCCGTCCGCCGGAGAGGAACACGCGCAGCCGCTGTCCGACGGAGACGTCATGCGCAGTGGCGACCTCGAGCTGATCGCCGTGCACACGCCCGGACACACGCGCGACCATCTGTGCTTCTTCGATGCCGCAAGCAGGACGCTCTACAGCGGCGATCACATCCTCAACGGCACCACGTCGGTCGTCCATCCGGGCGAGGGCGACATGTCCGACTACATGGCGTCGCTGCGGCGAGTCCAGGCGCTCCAGCCGTTGACCATCCTGCCCGGACATGGCGAGCGTGTCGACGACGCAGGCGTGCTGATCGAGGAGTACATCGCGCACCGCCTGGAGCGAGAGGCGCAAGTGCTTGCGGCGGCCCAGGGTCGCCCGGCATTCGCGCCGATGGACCTCGTTCCAACGCTGTACGCCGCCTATCCGGTGGAGGTCTACCCGCTCGCCGCTTGGACGGTCCAGGCGCACCTGGACAAGCTGGTGCGTGACGGTGTTATCGACCAGGTCGATGGTGGATCCGACACCGAGCCTCCTCGCTACATCGCGCCCGCGTCCTGAGGTTGTGAGCGCCGGCGGATCTTTCCGAGTGACGTGGGGTCGAGGCGCTCGACGAGGATCAATTCGCGAGGAAGCTTGTGCCGCGCGATCGTCTCCGCTGCATGATCACGCAGCGAGTCGAGGGTGGGCGGCGCCACCCGGCGCCGCGGGACGACGCGCGCGACAACGCGCTCTCCCCATTCGCGGTCAGGGCTCCCTGACACCAGCACACCCGCGACCCCGGGATGGCTGGAGAGCGCGGCCTCGACCTCTGCCGGCCAGATCTTCTCGCCACCGCTGACGATCACATCAGCGATCCTCCCCAGGACGCGAACGGTGCCGTCGCTGCCCACCTCGCCACCGTCGCCGGTGCGCAACCAGCCACCCGGTTCGAACGCCGCAACGGACGCTGCCTGGTCGAGCCGATACCCACGCATCAGCGTCGGTCCGCGCACGAGGAGCTCGCCCCACCGTGCCGCGCGAACCTCCACCCCGGCGAGCGGCCGTCCGGCGTAGACGACCCCGCCACACGTCTCGGTCATCCCGTAGGTGGGCACCGCCCGCACCCCGGCGTCGGCCGCTCTGCTGGTGAGGTCGGCATCCATGCCGGATCCGCCGACGAGGATGGCGCGGAACCGGCCGAGGTCGGCGCCGGCATCGAGCAGGCGGGTGAGCTGCGTGGGCACCATCGACGCGAAGCGCGCGTCTCGGAGCCCGGCGAAGACGGATCGGGTCAAGCGACTCCTGAACGTGATCGGAGCCCTCAGCAACAGATGCCGCTCGAGCACGAGGAGTCCGCCGATGTGTGCCAGCGGCAGGCAGGAGAGCCAGCGATCCTCGGGGCGAGCGTCGATTGCGGCCGCGGACGCGATCACCGCGGCCTCGACCGCCTCACTCGAAAGCTCGGCGAGGCGAGCCTGACCCGAGGTCCCGGATGTTGCGATGACCAGGGCGACTGCAGGATCGATGGGCACGCCATCAACGCGACGGACCCCGTCCTCGTCGGCGAGCACTGTCGGCTGGGCGGTGGCGATCAGCGCCACGCGCTCGAGCCTCGAGAGGCGGACGTCGATCGGCAGCAGGGCCGCTCCGACGTTGCGGGCGTGCCGGAGCACCGGGAGCCATGCCGGCCCCGGCCTGATTGCGACAGCGGCAAGATCGCCTGCACGAACCGTGCGCCGAAGCGCTGAAGCACTCACGCCCCGAGCGTACCCCGGCCGCCCGCCCGGACCCCGGCGGGCTACCATCGAGAACGATCGATTCGAGTTCAAGCTGAGGTGCATGCCATCGTGGAGTGGGTCGCGACCGGCGAGTGGGAAGACATTCGCTACGAGACGGCCGGCGGCATCGCCAAGCTGACCATCAACCGGCCCGAGGTGCGCAACGCGTTCCGGCCGACCACCCTCTTCGAGCTGGCACGCGCCTTCGAGCTTGCCCGTGACGACCCGGCGATCGGGGTCATCGTGCTGACCGGCGAGGGGACCAAGGCGTTCTGCTCCGGCGGCGACCAGCGCGTCCGCGGCGACGACGGCTATCGCGATCCCGCCGGGATCGGGCGCCTCAACGTACTCGACCTCCAGGTGCAGATCCGGCGCCTCCCAAAACCGGTCGTCGCCATGGTGGCGGGCTACGCGATCGGGGGTGGACACGTTCTCCACCTGGTGTGCGACCTGACCATCGCCGCCGACAACGCGCGCTTCGGTCAGACCGGTCCGAAGGTGGGCTCGTTCGACGCCGGCTACGGCGCCGGGCTGCTGGCGCGAACCATCGGCCTCAAGCGCGCCAAGGAGATCTGGTTTCTCTGCGAGCAATACGACGCTGCCACCGCAGAGCGGTGGGGGCTGGTCAACCGAGTCGTCCCCCTCGACAAGCTCGAGGAGGAGACGGTATCGGTGTGCAAACGGATGCTCGAGATGAGCCCGCTCGCGCTGCGCCTGCTCAAGGCCGGCTTCAACGCCGACAGCGACGGTCTGGCCGGCGTGCAGCAGCTCGCCGGCGACGCGACCCTGCTCTTCTATATGAGCGAGGAGGCGCAGGAAGGACGCGACGCGTACGTCGAGAAGCGCAAACCCGACTTCGCGAAGTTCCCGCACCGACCGTGATCGCGGAGGCGGCACCCCGGCCGGGTCCGCTCGCAGTCTGGTGGCTCGGCGCGAGACCGCGAACACTGGTTGCCGCGGTCGTCCCAGTGCTGGTCGGCGCGTCGTGGGCCGGGCGGCACGCGATCTCAATTCCGCGGACGCTGCTGGCGCTGGTCGTGGCCGTGGCTCTGCAGATCGGCGTGAACTATGCGAACGACTACTTCGACGGCGTCGGCGGTGTCGACACCGCGGCACGTATGGGACCGCGGCGTCTGGTCGCGTCGGGGCTGGCGGCGCCCCGGGCGGTCGCGACATCGGCGGTCGTGATGGTGTGCATCGCCGCGACTGCCGGCATCGTCCTCGCCCTGCTCACCACACCATGGCTCATCGCCGCCGGCGCGCTCTCGGTGCTCGCCCTGGTGCTCTACTCGGGTGGGCCGAAGCCATATGCCGCGAGCGGTCTCGGCGAGGTCGCGGTGTTCGTGTTCTTCGGCCTGGTGGCGACATGCGGCACAGCCTTCGTCCAGCAGGACCGGCTGACCGCAGGCGTGTTCTGGCTCGCGGTTCCGGTCGGGCTGCTGGCGTGCGCGTTGCTCATGGTGAACAACCTGCGTGACATTCCGACCGACAGCGCGGTCGGCAAGCGCACCGTGGCGGTGCGACTCGGCGCGCAGCGGAGCCGCACCCTGCTCATCGCCGTCGTGGTGCTCGCCCTGCTGCTGCCGACGACCGGCGCCCTGGGGGGTGCGCTTCCGTGGCTCGTGGCATTGACGCTGGTGACCATCCCACTCGCAGTGCCGCCCTTGCAGGTGGTTCGCACAGCTCAAGGCCGGGCACTCGTTCCCGCGCTCATCGGTATCACCCGATTGCAGCTGGTGTTCGGTGTTCTGCTCGCCGGGGCGCTGCTCGCATCGTGAGGCGTCTGCACTTCAGCGTCGCGCTGCGCCACCCGGTCATGGGCGTGACCTCGCGCAGCGGGTATCTCATCGAAGGTCCCGCGGGATGGGGTGAGTGCTCGCCGCTCGCCAGCTGGAGCGATGCGGAACGCCAGGCGGCGGAGCGGTCGGCGGACGAAGCGGCGACCATGCCGTTTCCCACTGCCCTTCGCGACCGCGTCGCCGTCAACGCGATGGTCCCGCGACTGCCTCCCGACGTCGCCGCCGCACTGGCGCTGAGCTCCGGGTGCGCGACCATCAAGGTCAAGGTCGGCGATGCTCAATCGCTCGACAGGGTCGCCGCTGTCCGATCCGCGTGCGGACCTCACGTCAAGATCCGGCTGGATGCCAACGGCGCGTGGGACCTCGAGACCGCGATACGCATGCTGGCGCAACTTGCGGTGTACGACATCGAGCTGGTCGAAGATCCGATCGCAACGCTCGAAGAGCTCGCGACCTTGCGCGGCCGGACGGTATTGCCCGTCGCCGCGGAGTCGTGCATCAGAACGACAGCTGACGCGCGCCGACTCCGCCAGCTCGGGGCCGCGGATGCGATCGTGCTCAAGCCCCAGCGCATCGGCGGAGTCCGCGAGGCGCTGCGAGCTGCGGAGGAGAGCGGTGTTCCCGCGATCGCATCGAGCGCATTGGAAACGTCTGTCGGCCTCGCGGCCGTGGTCGCGCTCGCGGCGTCGCTGCCCAGCGCGCCGTTCGCACACGGCGTCGGCACCGCACTGCTGCTCGCGTCCGATGTGGTCAGCGATCCTCTCATCCCCGTCGACGGCTGGCTGACCCCGCGCCGGCCGTCGGTGGACCTGCACCTGCTGGTCACCGCATGACCGAGGCCGATGAAGGCGACATCGCGCTCGCATGCGTGACCGCTTTGCTTGACGGGCTCGTGGGTGGCGGCGTCGCGCACATGTGCATGACACCGGGATCCCGGTCGACGCCGATCGCGCTGGCGGCTGCGCGTCACCCGGGGATCACGTTGCATGTGCACGTCGACGAGCGGTCGTCTGCGTTCTTCGGGTTGGGGATCGCCGCCGCCTCAGGGAAACCTGTGGCGATGTTCTGCACGTCGGGCACCGCTGCCGCAAACCACTTTCCGGCTGTCGTCGAAGCATGCATGGCGCGCGTGCCGATCATCGTGATGACCGCCGACCGGCCGCCGGAACTGCACGGGGTCGGTGCCAATCAGACCATCGACCAGCAGAATCTCTTCGGCCGCTACGTCAAATGGTTCTGTGACACCGGCGTTCCTGCCGGGGGAGAGCGCGAACGGCATCACTGGGCTTCCTTCGGGGTCAATGCGATCACCCACGCCGTCCGCTTTCCTCCGCCCGGTCCAGTGCATCTGAATCTGCCGTTTCGCGAGCCGTTGCTGCCGAGCGGCAGTGGCGCCGGTGCGCCGCCGATCACGTATACGACGTCATCGGCCGCCCATCGGCCGGTGGACCTCATGCCCGCCTTCCTGCGTGAAGTGAGCACCGGCCACCGAGTCGTGGTCGTGGCTGGGCGGCTTCGAGTTCCGCCAGAAGGCCTGGTCGATCTGTGCGCCGAGCGAGGCTGGCCGCTGCTCGCCGAGCCGCTCTCCGGGCTTCGCGAAGCGGCCCCAGAGTCCGGCCGCGGAGGTGCGCTTTCGGCCGGCCCACTCCTCGCCGCCGATGCCGGATTCCGTGAGCAAACCCATCCCGACCTCGTCATCCAGGTGGGCGCCGCGCCGACCTCTCGCGGCGTGCAGGAGCTGGTCCGCGGCGCCGACCGTCTGCTCATCATCGACCCGGACGGCCTGGTGGCAGACCCGGATCGGCGCGCCACGCTGACCATCGAGGACGACCCGGCGGACGTGGTGGCGGTGCTGCGTGCAGGCAGATCGTCGCTGCCCGCGACGCGACCGCAATGGTTGGGTGAGTGGCACGCTGCGGACCGAAAGGTCCGCGAGACCGTCGACACGCTGCTCGATTCGTGGGACGAGCCGTTCGAAGGACGGATCGCACGCGACGTCGCAGCCGCAATCCCGGATGGCGGCGTGCTCTTCGCCGGTTCGAGCATGCCGGTCCGCGATCTCGACACCTTCATGAGCCCTCGCGCCGGCCTGCGAGTTCTGGCCAACCGTGGCGCCAGCGGCATCGACGGTCTGGTCTCCACCACCTTCGGCATCGCCGAGGTCAGCGGTCCGACCTATGCCCTGCTCGGTGATCTGTCAGTGCTCCACGACGCGTCCGGTCTGCTCTGGGGTGCGAGGCGCGGTCCGGGCGCCGTGCTCGTGGTCATCGACAACAACGGCGGCGGCATCTTCTCCCTACTCCCCCAGGCGTCGCTGGCGAGAGACGAGTTCGAGTTGCTCTTCGGGACGCCGCACGGGCTCGACCTCCAGGCGATCGCGCGGGCGGCGGGCGCGGGCGTTCGAACTGTGGACAGCGCCGGCGTTCTGGTGCCCGCGATGCGCGAGGCGGCCACGTCGGGCGGCGTTCAGATCGTCAGGGTTCGGGTCGACCGAGCGCGCGCTGTCGAGCTGCGGGGCGAGGTGTCGCGCGCCGTGTCCGCCGCCCTCGCCGGGTAGCGAGGCTCATACCGGCTCCACGCCAAGGGCACGCAGGCCGACACCGAACTTCACCTCGGTCTCGAGATCCTCGGCAGCAGGCTCTGATCCCGCCACGATCCCGGCGCCGGCATGCAGGCGCGCTGTCGAACCCGACACCTCCGCACAGCGGAGGGTCAATGCCCATTCCCCGTCGCCAATCGTATCGACCCACCCAACCAGGCCCGCAAAGAAACGGCGTTCGAAAGGCTCGAGGCGGGCGATCAGTGCAGCGGCTGCCGCCTGCGGCGTTCCGCAGACCGCCGGCGTAGGGTGCAAGGCGGCGGCGATGGTCAAGGCGTCAGGCGCGTCCGGTTTGAGCGTCCCCTTGATTGCCGTGTGGAGGTGCCAGAGCGTGGCCGTCGACGTGAGGCTGGCCTCGCTGTCGACGACGAGATTCGAGCAGAACGGCGTCATGGCGTCCGCGACTGCCTCGGCAACCAGGCGGTGCTCGCGCTGCTCCTTCACAGCGTCGAGCAGTTGACGAGCGATCTCCTGGTCACGCGTCCGATCCTGAGAACGGCGGGCGGTCCCAGCCAACGGGTCGCTGAAAACCTTCCGTCCCTTACGCCGGACGACGAGTTCCGGTGAGGCGCCGACCAGATTGGAGGCGCCTCCGGGGAGCGCCACGAGGAACACGAACGACCCGGGTTCACCGGCGTTGAAGCGCCGCGCGACGAGGCGAGGATCGATCGGTGCGTCCGCTTCGACCTGCAGGGTTCTGGCCAGCACCACCTTCTCAACCTCGCCCGCATCAATTGCCGCAAGCGCGCGCTCCACCGCCGCTTCGTACTCGATCGGGAGTGGGTCGGGCACGAGGTCCGTGACCGTCCAGCCGGGCTGCGGGGCGACGTTGCCCCGCAAGGGAGCACCCCTGATCACTCGCTCGGGCAGGCGCAGGATCGCCTCGCAGCTGCCGTCAAAGGGAAGTGCACCCATGACGATGCCGGGGCCGGCAGTTTCGTCGAGAGCGTCCTGGGCGAGCGAAGCCGCACGACGCACGTGGTGCGGACCGGCAGGCACGTGGATTGCGCGCGAATCGCCGGCAGCGGAGAGACCGTAGTCGCGGTGCTGCAGGACCACACCCGTCCCATCGCGATACCACTCGAACAGGTCGCGCTCGCTCGCCGCGGCGGGCAGTGCGGTTGCCGGACGGACGGCACTCATCCGCGGATCCCGATCAGCACCTGCGCGGCGCCCATCCCCAGCTGCACCCGGCGGCAGCGTGTGAACCCGGCGTCGGTCAGCAGGTGGATGAGGTCGTCGGGTGACGGCAGGTATGCGGTGGAGGCGGGCAGGTACGCATACGCCCGCCGGTCGGAGAGCAGCCCCCCGACCATCGGGACGATCCGCCGGAAGTACAGCGCGTGTACCCGGCGCACGATGGGGTTCGGTGGTTCCGACACTTCAAGGAACACGGCGCGGCCGCCGGGACGGATCACTCGCGCCGCTTCGCGGAAGCACGCGGCGATGTCGACCACGTTGCGCAGCGCGAAGCCGCTGATCGCTCCATCGACCGATCCGTCGCCCAGCGGCAACTGCAACGCGTCGGCGCGGACCAGGGGCGCCGACGTGTGCGCCCTGGCCAGCATTCCCGCAGCCATGTCGACGCCGATGGCGCGAAGCCCGGCTCGGCCGAGCACTCTGCAGAGGTCACCGGTACCGCATCCCAGGTCCACGACATTCGCGCCGCTCTTCAGGTGCAGCTCGCGCACCGCTCGGCGCCGCCAGCCCGCGTCGAGCCCCAGGGTCATCACGCGGTTCACCAGCTCGTAGCGAGGCGCGATCCGGTCGAACATCTCCTCGACGGCTCGCGCCTTCCGCTCGCCGACGGGAAGTTCGGCCACGGTCACCGATCCACTCTAGCAAGCGCTCCCCGCGCGGAGACTCTCAGGCGGTGCCGGTTCGGTGCACTCGAAAGATCGCCTCGCTCGCGAAGACGATCACCGCGGTGACCACCCCGACGATCAGCAGCAGCTCGCCGAGCCGCCCGGCACCTCCATCGGCGGTCCCCACGATCCACCAGAGCCACTCACGAAAGGCAAGAGCAACCGGTACGGCGGTGCACCCGATCACGGCCGCATCGATGATCCGCCGCCGTGTCCCCGCCACCGGGCGATCGGCTCCGACCAACCGCACGTATGCGCCGGCCGCGACCAGGAAAGCGAACATCCCGCTTCCCCCGACGACGACATCGAGCCAGATGGCCGGTCCGGGGCCTGCGCGAAGCAGCGTGTTGAGTGCGAGCAGCCCGCCGAAGACAAGTGCGGCGCCTCCCGCCGCGATCACGGGGTCCTTGCGAATGGTGTTGACGACCCGGCGATCGAGCCAGCGGATCGTCCGCATCCCGAGCATCTTCAACGGACCCAGCCAGCTCGCGTAGAGCTCCGCCGCCGCGACCAGGTCGCTGAACCAGTCCGTCCCCGGCGAACCGTCGTGAAGATCACCGACAAGCCGCGACGCGCGAACGACGCCAATGCCGGCCGTCGCGATCAGCACGGTGACCAGCCCCAGCAGGGCGATGATCGCCCCGGTCGCGCCGTTCCAGGCGGCCCGATCGACATGCAGGGCAACGCTGATCCAGTCAGTCAGGACGGTGACGAGCATGGCCGCTACAAGGACACGAGCACCGCGCAACACACTGACAACGCGCGCGATCGGCAGGGCCACGCTCCTTCGGCAGAGCGACATCCTCACGATCCCCATCGCAGCCGTCAGGGGGACGAAGAAGACCGTGAATGACGCCACCGAGTCATAGGGATCATTCCGCCAGGGTGCATACGCCCGGAACACATGAAACTGCTTGACGGCGAGGACAAAGACCACGAACAGCGCGGCGACGGCGAGCGTGCCAAACGCCGTGCCTCCGAGCCGCCTGCGGCGTGGATCGCCGGCCGCGAGCACCGATCTCGATTCGTATACGGCCACCGTGCCATGGTACGGCGCGGTGTCGCCGCCAACCCGAAGTTCGTCTACTCTGGCAGCCAATGGCGGTCTCCACCACGGCGGAAGCGTCGACGACGGCGTCGGACTCGCGACCTATCGCGGCGCGCACGACGGATGCCGTGAAGGAATACGGCAAGGGCGATGCGATGGTGCGTGCACTCGACGGCATCACCGTCGCATTCGACAAGGGCCGGTTCAGCGCGATCATGGGACCGTCCGGATCAGGCAAATCGACCCTCCTGCATTGCCTTGCGGGGCTCGACCGGCTGACCTCGGGTACCGTCCACATCGGTGAGGTCGAACTGGGCAGCCTCAACGATCGCCAGCTCACCATGCTGCGCCGGGTGCGAGTCGGCTTCATCTTCCAGTCCTTCAACCTGGTGCCGACGCTCTCGGCGCTCGACAACATCGTGCTGCCGCTCACCATCGCCGGCAAGAAACCCGATGCAGGAGCGCTCGCCGAGGTGGTCCGTATCACCGGTCTCGGCGACAGGCTCAAACACCGTCCGAATCAACTGTCCGGAGGGCAGCAACAGCGCGTTGCCGCGGCACGCGCGCTGGCCAGCCAGCCGGAGATCATCTTTGCCGACGAGCCCACCGGCAACCTCGATTCGCGGGCGAGCACGGATCTCCTCGACTTCCTCCGCCACGCCGTCACCGAGTTGGGTCAGACGATCATCATGGTCACGCACGATCCCCTCGCCGCGGCGCACGCGGACCGCGTGGTGTTCCTGGCCGACGGACGCGTCGTCAGGGAGATGCACGGACCGACGGCAGACAGCGTGCTCGACGTCATGCGTCATCTCGGTGACTGACCCCATCACGCGGCACTGACGCATGATCGGCATCAGCCTGCGAAGCCTGCTCTCTCACAAGCTGCGGCTCGCGCTCACCACGATCGCCATCATCCTCGGGGTGTCATTCGTCGCAGGGACCTTCATCCTCACCGACACTATCAACGCGACCTTTACGAACATCTTCGCGACTGCGAACGCAGGCGTCGCCGTCACGGTGCATGGCCGCCCCATCGCAGGTCAGACAGGTGGCGTGGGCGGCGGGCAGAACCACCCAATCCCCACCGCGCTGCTCGCCACGGTTCGCGCGGTTCCCGGCGTCAACGTGGCGGTCGGCAGCATCTTCCGGGAGGGTGCGACGTTAATCGGGCACGACGGTAAGCCGATCGGCGGCAACGGGCCTCCCACATTCGGCGCCAACTGGATCACCAATAGTGGAATCTCGCCGTATCGCCTGCGCAGCGGCACGGCACCACAACAAGCGAACGACGTGGTCGTCGATGCAGGCACCGCCGCAAAGAACGGGCTCACGGTGGGGCAGTCCCTGCCGATCGTGTTCCTCGGTGGCGTCGAGGAACACTTCACGATCACCGGCATCGCGGGGTACGGAGCCTCCGACAACCTTGCTGGGGCAACCATCGCGCTGTTCACAGAGTCGACCGCAGAGCGCGTCCTCGAAGGTCAGAACAAGTTCGACAGCATCCTGGTAAGTGCACAGAGCGGCGTGACAGATGTCGTGCTTCGCGAGCGAATCGCCGCGGCGCTCCCCAGCTACGCCGAGGCGGAGACCGGCCAACAGGCGGCCGCAGCGGCGGAGCAGAGCACGGAGTCCACGATCAGCACGTTCATCGGGACCCCACTCCTCGTCTTTGCCTTCATCTCACTGTTCGTGGGCAGCTTTCTCATCATCAACACCTTCAACATCCTGGTGGCGCAGCGCACCCGCGAACTGGCGCTGCTGCGCGCGCTCGGTGCCACTCGAGCACAGGTGATGACATCCGTGCTGGTCGAGGCGGCGGTGACCGGGTTGGTGGCGTCGATCCTCGGCTTCTTTGTTGGAATCCTCATCGCTCGAGCCCTGCTGTCCGTCTTCGGGTCGGCCTCGACCGGGGGCGTAACCCTGCTCCCCCGCACCTTCATCATCGCGGTCCTGGTCGGCACGATCGTCACCGTCATCGCCGCGAGCCTCCCCGCCCGGCGTGCGACGCGCATCGCGCCGGTCGCCGCTCTGGCGGAAGCGCTCCCCGAGACCCAGCCGCTGCCGCGACGGCGGATTGCGGTTGGTCTGGTCATCTTCGTCCTCGGGTGCGCCGCGCTGGTGACCGGGCTCTTCACTTCGGCAGGGTCGAGGCTGCAGCTCATCGGTGCCGGATTTCTTGGAGTTTTTCTCGGTGTCGCGTTGCTGGCCCCGCTGCTGGTGGTACCGGTCGCGACGGTGCTCGGCTGGCCGGTGGCGCGCCTGCGCGGCGCGGCCGGCATACTCGCCGGTCAGAACGCCAGGCGCAATCCGCGCCGTACAGCGCTCACCGCCGCGGCGCTGATGATCGGGCTCGCACTGGTCACGTGTGTCGCGGTGCTTACCGACTCGGTGCGCGTCTCCACCAACGATGCGATCGAAGGCGCATTTCGTGCGGACTTCATCGTGTTCACGCAGGGCCCCGACTTCAACACCCAGGCGGCGCAGGCGTTGCAGCAGGACCCGAGCTTGCGGGATGTGACCGAGGTGCGCGGCACGTCGGTGCTCATCCGTGGGAGTTCGCAGGGTATCGCCGCCATCGACCCAGCCAATCTCGACAGCGTGCTGTCGCTGACCATGGTGTCGGGAGCGGCGTCCGCGATCGCCTCGACCAACACGGCCATCGTCGACTCAACAGAGGCGACTGCATCCAACGTGCATCTCGGTCAGCTCGTGACCTTC
The DNA here is from genome assembly GCA_003135895.1 of Candidatus Dormiibacterota bacterium. Classification (GTDB taxonomy): domain Bacteria; phylum Chloroflexota; class Dormibacteria; order Aeolococcales; family Aeolococcaceae; genus Palsa-851. The sequence continues at coordinate 5,361 of PNBE01000113.1, read as the reverse complement.
AACTTCCCGCAGGGCGCGAGCGTCCCCATCCGGATCGGAGGCATCTACACGGCCAACGCGCTGGTGAGCGGCTACGTGGTGTCGCTCGCGACCATGGAACCGAATGTGCCCACCGCGCGGGACGCGATCGTCCTCGCCAACGCCGCGGGTGGGGTGTCCTCAGGTCAGGCCGAGAAGGCGCTCCACCAGGACGTGAAGGCGTTCCCGCTGCTGATGGCGATGAGCCGATCCGAGTACCGCGCGTTCGTGGGCGCGTCTCTGGACAGCTTCCTCAACCTCATCTACACGCTCCTGGCGTTCGCGATCATCATCGCCGTGCTGGGTATCGCGAACACGCTCATCCTGAGTGTCCTCGAACGCACCCGCGAGATCGGCCTGTTGCGGGCGCTGGGCATGACACGGTCACAGACGCGGTCGATGGTGCGCTGGGAATCGGTGATCATCTCGCTCCTCGGAGCGGTGCTCGGACTCAGTGTGGGTCTCGGCCTCGGCGTGGCGGTGAGCGGGTCGTTGCACGACCTTGGGATCACGGAGATCGCAGTCCCTGGCCAGAACCTGATCGTCTACGCGATCATCGCCGGNNGCGATCACGACCGAGTAGACCTCGCTAACGGGATCGCTGCCGCGCCGCCGCGCGCTCCCAGCGCTGCTCGATGCGCCCGAATCGCCAGATGGCGAGCGCCGCCGCCCAGGTGATCACGAACAGGCCGACGATGATGAAGCCCGCCTCGTTGATGTTGAAGCCCGACATGAAAGCCCAGAAACCACCGGAGAGATTGAGCTGGGCGGCGAGCAGCCCGAAGATCTCGATGGTGCCGATGAGCATCGCCACCGCCACCGACAGCCCGGTGATGGTGATGTTGTAGTAGACCTTGCGCACCGGCTTGGAGAACGCCCACCCGTAGGCGAAGTTCATGAAGGAGCCGTCGAGCGTGTCCAGGGTGGCCATGCCCGCTGCGAAGAGGATCGGCAGGCTGAGCACCGCGTACCACGGAAGTCCGGCGGTCGCTGCACCTGCGGTGGCAGCGACCAGCGCCACCTCGGTTGCGGTGTCGAACCCAAGGCCGAAGAGCACGCCCACCGGGTACATCTGCCATGGCTTGCGGATCGACCGCATCAGCTTGCCGAAGAACCGGGTCATCAGGCCGCGCGCGTTCAGCTGCTGCTCGAGTTCCTCGTCGTTGTAGCGACCGCGGCGCATCTCGAGGAAGACCTTCACGATCCCGACCAGGATCACCAGGTTGAGGAAGGCGATCAGGTACAGGAACGTACCCGACACCAGGGTGCCGATGATCCCTCCAAAGGTCGCGACGGTCGAGTTCGGGCTGCTGAGCTCGCCGATGATCGCCCGCGCCGCGAATGTGAGACCGATCCCGAGGCCGAACACGACCGACGAATGCCCGAGCGAGAACCAGAAGCCGACAGACAGCGGCCGCTTGCCCTCGGACATGAGCTTGCGGGTCGTGTTGTCGATGGCTGAGATATGGTCCGCGTCAAAGGCGTGCCGGAGGCCGAGCGTATAGGCGGTCACCGCCACGCCGATGCCCAGAAACTTGGAATGCTGGGGCAGGATGGCGACGATGAAGACGCCCCAGCCGACGACGTACAAGCCGATGATGAACCCGACCATCCCGCCGACCCGCCCCCACTCCCCAGGGGTCAGCGAGCCGCGGATCCGGGCCAGTCGAGACGCCGTCGCGGCCATTGGCTTCCTCCTCATGTTCCTTCAACGTCAGGAGCCCACCCAGAGTATCAAAACGCGACCAGCACGCAACAGCGTCCAGAAGCCAGGTGCTTCCTCCCGGCGACGGCGGCTCGCACGGCTATCCTTGGGGCATGAGTAGCACGGTTGACGAGCTCGTCGCCCAACTCCGGGACGGCGGCTCGCGGGTCACCACCGCCCGGCGACTGGTGCTCACCGCCCTGGTCAAAGGAGCGCACCACCCGACCGCTGAGGAGCTGCTGGTCGCCGTCCGGGCGCTGGCGCCGGATGTGCATGCATCGACGGTCTATCGCAACCTCGAGGAGCTCGAGCGGCTCGGCGTCGTGGTGCACACCCACCTCGGGCATGGCGCGGCGACCTATCACCTGGCGACCGAAGCGCACGGACACCTCGTCTGCGAGGTCTGTGGGGCGACTGTCGAGGCGCCCGAGGACCTGTTCGAGGCGATGGCCCAGGGCGCCAAGCGGCGGCTCGGATTCGAGCTTCGCCCCTACCACTTCGCCGTGCTCGGCGTCTGTGCCGACTGCGCAGCGCTCTCCGACGGAGCCGATCCCGAACCGTCAGTGGGCTGATCGCCCCCGATCGGGCACCAGCCGCTCAACCCGCAGATACTCCGCCGGGGCATGGTCGACCTGGAGGGTCGTGTGCTCGACATGGAAGCGCTCCTCGAGGAATCGCTCCAGGTCGAGACGGATGGCGTGGCAGTCGTCCTTGGGGTGGACGAGCACATGGGCGGACAGCGACGGGAATCCCGATGTCAGCTCCCAGACGTGCAGGTCGTGGACGTTGACCACGTGCGGATGGGCCGCAAGCGCGCTGCCGATCTCCTCGGGATCCAGGTCCGCGGGAGAGGCCTCGAGCAGCACCCGACCCGCTTTCCCCAAGAGGCGGACCCCGGCGTACACCATGAGCGCTGCGACCACCACCGAAGCGATCGCGTCGGCTCGATCGAAGCCGGTCGCGACGATCACGATGCCGGCGATCAGCGTCCCGATCAGCGCGTAGAGATCGGTGAGGATGTGGCGGAAGCTCGCCTCGATGTTCAGGCTGCGTCGATTGGCTTGGGAGAGCTGATAGGTCACGGCGAGATTCACCACGATGCCCACCGCGGCGATTAGGATGACCGCGCCGCCCTGCACGGGCACCGGCGCCGCCAGGCGAAGCACCGCCTCGAAGACGAGCACGGCCGCAAGAACCAGGAGCGTCGCACCACTGATGAGCGCCGCGAGCACTTCGGCGCGCTTGAGCCCGAAGGTCAAGCCACCCTCGGGTGGCCGTTGCGCGAGCCGGAGAGCGATCAACGACACACCAAGCGCCGCCACGTCGGTCAGCATGTGCGCCGCATCGGAGAGCAGCGCGAGCGATCGCGCAAGCACGGCCGCGACGACTTCGACGGCGATGAACACACCGATCAGGCAGAGGGCCGCGACCAGCGGTCCCTGATCCGGATCACCGGGAAGGTTTTGCGGGTGCGTCCCCGACGGCCCGTGATCGTGCACCACCTCACCCTACTCCGCAATTTCGGGCTGCACGTCCCACCACACCGTGACCACCGGCTCGATGGGCGGACGTACCGACCAGAACGCGCCATCGTGGACGAGACGCTCGCCCAGGGCCGCGGCCACGTCGGTATCACGTGTCGCCTCGAGGCAGAGTCGCCGGCGAATCCAGGCAACTGCATCCTCGCGTCGCTCGAAACCTCCGGCACGGCGCGGGGAGACCTCGGCGTGGCGGTGCACGGTCAGTCCAAGGTCGCGGAGGACGGAGACCACGTCGCCGGCGTCCGGATGGCTCGGTCGGTGCAGGGCGTGAAACCGCCACCACAGGTCGGCCATCCACGCCGTCGGATGCCGGCCGGTGATCTCCATGACCACACGACGGCGTGCGTGAGTGGCCAGCGCGAGTGCGAATGGCGCGAGGTCGGCGACGTTGTATGCGACGTGGTTGCAGACCACGACGTCGGCCACCGGCGTGCTGGTGGACACAGCCGGCCACTCACCCTGGACGGTCTCGGCTGTGACACCCCCGCGATGCGCCTGGCGTCGAAATTCAGCCAGTTGCTCCGGCGAGGAGTCGACACCGATGATCAGCGAGCATCGCGGCCGGAGCGGGACCGAGGCAGCGCCTGCGCCGACGCCCACATCGAGCACGGTGCCGCCCGCGGGCAGGGCGTCGCGAGCGCGACGGTTGGCGTAGGAGAGATCGCCCGGCGTCGCCAGCTCGGCTCGGGATCGGAACAGCTCGGCTGGAAATCCCCACGGCGACTCCGGTGCGGCGGCAAGGATGGCGTCCGGCAACGCCCACTCCCGCATCGTGTTTCGCCATCCGAGGGCGTCCATGTGTCGATGATGCGCCCGCGGGTCAGAACGCGTGCACCCCGGCCGCAGTGGCGCATGCCGCGACCACGACGACGAGGAATGGCGCCCGTATCGCGACCAGGATCAATGCCACTGCGAGCCCGGCGGCGCGCGAGTCGAGCATCAGGTGATTGCCCGTCGCGAACACCGAGACTGCGATCAGCGCGCTCAGCAAGGTGACCGGCAGGGCCTCGAGCGTGCGTTGCGCAACCTTCGTTTCGAGGAGACGCGACGGCACCACGAATCCGGCGAGCTTCAGTGCGGCGCAACCGGCGCACGCGATGATCACTGCAAGCCAGAGTTTCATCGGTCGAGTACGAGGAGCAGTGCGACCGCCGTCAAACCACCGATGAGAATCGGCGCGCCGACCGGCACGAATGGGACGGTGACCAGCGCGATCACACCGGATCCAAGCGCCGCCAAGCGCATCCGCACCGTGTTGAGACGTGGCGCGAGCAAGGCGATGAATGCAGCCGGGCCCGCGACGTCGAGTCCCGTCGTCGCCGGCGAGCCGAGCGCGTTGCCCACCAGGGCGCCGACGATCGTTGACAGGTTCCAGAGCACATAGACGCTCAGCGCAATGGACCAGAACGCACGCGTTGCGTGGCCCGTGCGCGCTTCGCTCACCGCCATCGCGGTGCTCTCATCGATAGTGACTTCCGCCATCACGAAACGGCGCAATCCAGCCGGGCGCAGCAGGGTATTGACGCGCGCTCCATACAGTCCATTGCGGACGCCGAGCAGCAACGCAGTCCCCACTGCGGAGAAGTAGGAGCCACCCGCGCCGATGATGCTGACGAGTGCGAACTGCGATGCCCCGGAGAAGAGCACCAGCGACAGCAGGCACACCTGGATCAGGCTCAGATGCGCTTCGACCGATACCGCCCCAAACGACAGCCCGAACGGCGTCACGCTGACCCCGATGGTCAACGCGCGATTGCGGATACGCCGCTCCGCCGCCTTTCGGGGCGCATCGCTCATCAGATGATCGTGTGGCGATGGCTCGGACATCGGCGCAAGCCTAGGGATTACGGCATCGGGTACGCTACCGCGCTGATCGGGATCGAGACCACATGCGATGAGCAGACGCACAGAGCCACCCTTTCGCGCCGACCACGTCGGTAGTCTCCTCCGCCCTCCTGCGCTCATGGAGGCGCGAGCCCAGAAAGCCGCCGGTGCGATCAGCGTATCCGAGTTGCGTGAGGTCGAGGACGCGGCGATCCACGATGTCATCGCCATGCAGCACGACGTCGGTCTTCAGTCCGCGACTGACGGGGAGTT
>PNBE01000177.1:513-6620 GCA_003135895.1 Candidatus Dormiibacterota bacterium | reverse complement strand
CCTCATCTCGCCACAGCGGCTGATAGCCGAGCAGCGCGAGGCGGGCGACAAGCCCGATCCCCGTGATCAGCCAGATCTTTCCGGCGTATCCGCGCAGCATCCGACTCACCATAGATCGGCGCCCGGCTGCGCTGCGGGACCTGATCGTCAGGGCAGCGCCGTGACCCCAGCCTGCGGGACGACCTCGAAGACCACCGGATTCCCCTGCGGATCGGTCGCGACAACCTGGGCCAGGGCGGCGACGCCGGAGCCGACGGNNGTAGACCGCCGCGTTCCCGATCCTGGTCATGGGCGCGACGATGGTGGGCAGCCGTCCGGCGTCGAGGAATTGCACGTCCATCGCGTCGTAGCTGTTGAGGATGACCAGCGTCGACGGGCCGCCGTCGGTCGCATTGTTCACCGCGGCCTGTGCCAGGGCGACATCCGCGAACGTGAAGGCCGCGTACCGATCGGCCAGCGGGCGGTTGAGGTAGGTCACCGCTGACGCGATCCCGAGGATCGTCACGGCGATCGCGCAGGTCATCCAGCCCGTCTGGGTCACCGACCGCTCCGACCGGGGGATTCCGGAGGCAATCCGCCGGGCGATCGCGATCCCCTCCACGNNTGGGGCGCGCCGCCCTCGTTGGCGATCAGCGGTGGGATCAGGAACACGAGCAGGCCGAGGAGCACCAGCGCGTATCCGTGATCGTCACGCCGCCGCCAGCAATGCCAGATGCCCAGCGCAAACGGCACCACCAGGACCGGGCCGAGCAGGGGCAGCGCTGAGACGTCGTGGCGCTGGTTCGGATCCCCGGTGAAGAGAAACATTCCGAGCGTCTTGAGGATGTGGACCGGGTAGCTGTCCATCGACCCCGACGTGCTGTTGAACACGGAGACGAAGGCGGCGCGTCCGAAGTACGACGAGAAATCGGTGATGGCCGTGTACGCCATCGGCGCCACGACCACGGCGAAGGCGAATCCTGCCCATCCCCAGGTTGCCCGGAGCGATCGAAACTGTTCGCGGTCTCGGGCTCGCATCCAGAGCAACCAGAGGACGGCGAGCAGAGGCAGCAACTTGAGAGGCTGATAGGTCCAGAATCCGAGAGCAACCGCGATGCCGGCGAGCGCCGCGCTCCATCGGGACGGCCGGTCCCCCCAGCGAAGCAGCGCCGCCAGCGCGGCGGCGCCGACCAGCACGGTGAGGATGTTTCTGAAGCCGTCGCGGGAGACCGCGATCATCCAGAGTGATCCGGCAGTCCAGGCCATCGCCATGAGCGCTGCACCCCGACCGAAGCGGCGAACCGCGATGTAGGTGGCGATGACCCCGGCGACGCCAATGCCGGCGGCAGCGCCGCGCAAGGTCAGCACCGAGGAACCGAATACCTTGAAGACAGCGGCGACGATGTAGGCGTAGAGCGCCTCGCGCCCGCCGTCGATGTTGAAGAACACCGGGTGATAGCCCGGGATCGTCAACACGCCCTGTGCGCTGAGGCCCTCGGCGGCCTCGTCGGGGTAAAGACCTCCGGGCTGGCTCCCGAGCGCCCAGAAGCGCACGACGATCGCAGCGATGATGATCAGGACGGCGGCCGCAGCCTCGACTGCAGTCGCCGTCCCGAGGCGCCGTGCGACGCCCGTTATGCGGGTGATCCGGCCCCCGTCAATTCGAGGCTGGATCGATGCAACAGCGTCCTGGTGGCGGCGATGCGGCACGCCAGCATCTCCAGAACGTCATCGAGCTGGTCCCGCAACACGGTTTCCAGCTCGATTGGGTGGTTGTCTATCTCCCGCAGCAGCGCCGACAGCCGGAGCGCCTTCTGGTCGATCTTCGCAACGACCTCCTGCGGGCCTGCCGTTGCGGTCAGGTGAGTCAGCTCCATCCAGATCCTCCGTCTGCGGGTTGGGGATGTCATCAGAGTAGGCACCTGAGCGGGGGATGTCCAGCGATCATCCTGTCGCGGAATCCAACGCCGAGCGCCGCCGTCACCGTCGCGGACAGTGGCCTGAAATAGGGCCATCGGAGGCCGCGATGCGGGTCGGCCCCAAGGCCCAAGCACTAAACTGGCGGTGGCCGGTTCGACCGACCGGGCGCGGATGGCGGAATCGGTAGACGCGCGGGACTTAGGATCCCGTGGGGAAACCCGTCCGAGTTCGAGTCTCGGTCCGCGCACGGCCTCCACCCGGAAACATGAGTACCCAGATGACCGACACTCCAGGAATGAACGTCACACTCGAACGCAAGGCCGCATCGCAGGTGTCCCTGCAGGTGGAGGCGACGGCGGACGAGGTCGAGGCCGCCGTCCAGGCATCGCTGCGCCGCCTTGCGGGACGGGTTCGTATTCCCGGGTTCCGCCCGGGCAAGGCGCCGACCGCGATGGTGGAGCGCGCGATCGGCTGGGAAACCATCCGCCACGAGACCGTCGATCACCTGGTCCCCGACCTCTACCGCCGCGCCGTCGACGAGACCGGCGTCGAGCCGGTCGGCGACCCCGAGCTCGATCTTGGTGAGCTCGAGCGCGACCAGCCGCTGAAGTTCACCGCAACGGTCACGGTCAAGCCCGAGGTCGACCTGCGCGATTACCTCACCCTGCGCGTCCCCAGGGAGGCCACCGAGATCACCGAGGAGAGCGTCGACGAGGCGGTCCGGGAAGCACGCAAACGCCACTCGGAGCTCGCCGACGTCGACCGAGCCGCCCAGGCCGGCGACGTCATCCGCTGCACGCTGGTGATGCGCCGCGGCGACGAGGTGCTCACCGGCGGTGACGGCGAGGAGCGCGAGCTGGAGCTGGATCGGGAGCTGGTGATCCCGGCGATCGTCGACGGCGTCATCGGGCTGACCGCAGGGGAGTCGCGCAGCTTCGAGACCACGCTGCCCCAGGACTACCGTCAGGAGGAGCTTCGTGGCGCGACGGTCACGATCGACGTCTCGGTGCACGCGGTCCGCGAGCGGACCCTGCCTGCGGAGGACGATGCCCTCGCCGTGCTCGACGGGCATGGACCCACCCTGGAGGATCTTCGCGAGCACTACCGCACCGCGCTCGCCGTCGAGGCTGCCGACCAGGACCGCGAACGACACGAGGGTGCCGCGCTCGAGGCGCTCCGCGACTACGTCCGGGTAGATGTCCCTGAGGCCATGATCGATCGCGAGATCGAGCGTCAGCTTGCCGATCTCGAATACCGGCTCGCATCCCTGGGGCTGCCGCTGGACCGCTACATCGAGATGAGTGGGCAGACGATGGACGCGGTGCGCGCCGAGCGCCGGGAGTCGGCGACGAGCCGGGTCCGCCTCGAGCTCGCTCTCGACGCCCTCGCTGCAGCCGAGGGCATCGAGGTCGACGAGACCCAGGTGGAGCGCGAGGCACGGGCGGTTGCCGAGGGTCGGAAGATCGACGCGGCCCAGCGGGAGCGGCTCGAGGACCTCGCCCGGCGCGATCTGCGCCGCCGCGCGGCCGGCCTGCGGCTGCTCGAGATCGTCACCCCGGAGGGAGCCACCGACTTCGTCGCCACCTGAGGGGTGGTCTCAGGCATGCGTGGGTAAGCTGTCCCGGGCATGAGCCGGCCGGTGATCAGCGTTCGTGACCTCGTCAAGACCTACGGGAAGGTCGAGGCGGTCCGCGGCATCGACCTCGAGGTCGGCGCCGGTGAGATCTTCGGCTTCCTCGGGCCCAACGGCGCCGGGAAGTCGACGACGATCAGCATTCTCTGCACCCTCATCCGTCCGACGTCAGGGGTCTCCCAGGTGGCGGGGTTCGACGTGCGGCGAGATCCAAGCTCGGTTCGGGCGCGGATCGGCCTCGTGTTCCAGGACCCTTCGCTCGACGGCCAGCTCACCGGCAGAGAAAACCTCGAGTTCCACGCCTATCTCTACGGACTGCCTGCGGCGACACGCAAGCAACGCATCGACGACGCTCTGTCGATCGTCGATCTGACCGACCGCGCGAGCTCCACGGTGCTCACCTACTCGGGCGGCATGCGCCGCCGGTTGGAGATCGCGCGTGGAATCCTCCACTACCCTCAGGTGCTGTTCCTCGACGAGCCCACCCTCGGGCTGGATCCACAGACCCGAAAGAACATTTGGGATTACCTGCATGCGGTAAGGGCTCGTGAGCACATCACGATCTTCATGACCACGCACTACATGGACGAGGCCGAGTTCTGCGATCGCATCGCCATCATCGACCAGGGCAAGATCGTGGCTCTCGGAACGCCCGCGGAGCTGAAGACCAAGGTGGGGGGCGACGTGGTCACGATCACCACCCCGGACACGACGGTGGCCGCCGAGCAGCTGCGCGCGATCATGCACCTCGACTCGACGGAGGTCGACGGCACGCTGCGTGTCGAGGTCGCCGATTCCGCGTCATTCGTGCCGCGTCTCTTCTCTGAGCTGACTGTCCCGATATCGGCGGTGAGTGCGCGGCGACCGAGCCTCGATGACGTGTTCCTCAAGCTGACGGGCCGCGCCATTCGCGAGCAGGCGAATACCTCGCTCGATACGATGCGCAACATGGGAAGAATCTGGGGAGGAGGACGGCGGTGAGCGAACAGGTGCTGACGACCCCCGCGGTTCCGCGCGCGCAAGCGGTGAACATCCGCGGCGCGACGCTTCGCGCAATCATCATCATCTGGAGGCGCGACCTCATTCGATACTGGCGCGACCGCATGCGCGTCGTCGCGTCGCTCGCACAGCCGATCCTGTTCCTGTTCGTCTTCGGCAGCGGCCTGAGCTCCGCGTTGCGGGGCAGCAGCACAGGCGGTCTCGGCGGACCTGGGGCACCCTTGCAATACTCGCAGTTCATCTTCCCCGGCATCATCGGGATGTCGGTGCTCTTCACATCGATCTTCGGCGCGATGTCGATCGTGTGGGACCGCGAGTTCGGGTTCCTTAAAGAGGTGCTGGTGGCACCGATTCACCGTTCGGCGGTCGCCATCGGCAAGACGCTTGGCGGTGCCTCGCAGGCCATGATCCAGGGACTGGTCATCCTCGTGCTCGCTCCACTCGTCGGCGTGAAGTTGACGCTGCTGGGTGTGGTCGAACTTATCCCGATGATCTTCCTGTTCGCGTTCGCGCTCAGTGCGCTCGGGGTTGCCGTCGCGGCACGCATGCGCACCATGCAGGGCTTTCAAATGGTCATGAACTTCCTGATGATGCCGATGTTCTTCCTCGCCGGCGCGCTCTTCCCGCTGGGTGGCAATCTGCCCGCCTGGCTCTCGGTGCTGACCCGGCTGGATCCCGCGAGCTACGGCATCGACGCGATCCGGAGCGTCGTGCTCACAGCCTCTGGGGTCCCCACACGCGTTCTCGACACCCTGCGGCTCACCCTCTTCGGCCAGGGTCTCTCGGTGTGGACCGAGGAGGCGGTGCTTGCCGCCTTCGGCCTTCTCATGCTGGGCCTGGCCGTCTTTGGATTCCGGCAGCGCGACTGAGGCCTCCTATAATGGAAAACAGAATGAATCCGAACAATCTGATCCCGTACGTCATCGAGACCACGAATCGGGGCGAACGCGGGATGGACATCTACTCGCGGTTGCTCAAAGACCGAATCATCTTCATCGGGACGCCCATCGACGACCAGGTCGCCAACGTCGTCATGGCGCAACTGCTCTTCCTGGCCGGTGAGGATCCCGAGAAGGACATCTGGCTGTACATCAACTCCCCCGGCGGTTCGGTGTATGCCGGCCTCGCCATCTACGACACCATGCAGTACGTCGAGCCGCGCGTCGGCACCATCTGTATGGGCATTGCCGCTTCGATGGCGGCCATCCTGCTCGCCGGCGGCGCCGCGGGCATGCGTCTCAGCCTCCCGAACACCCGCGTGCTCATTCATCAGCCGTCGGGCGGATTCAGTGGCCAGGCGACCGACATTCAGATTCACGCGCAGGAGATCCTCCGCGTCCGCCGTCGCCTTGACGAAATCCTCGCGCACCACAGTGGTAAGCCGATCGAGGTCGTGAATCACGACTCCGACCGCGACTTCTTCATGAGCGCCGAGGAGGCCAAGGCATACGGCCTGATCGACGAGATCATCCAGGGCCGCATCAAGAGCGGTGGTGCTCCCAACGGTGAGAGCAGCAATGGCGGGCGGCCGCCCGGGGCGCCACCTGAGACAGAGGCACCCCAGGCGGGTGGCGGC
>PNBE01000177.1:0-419 GCA_003135895.1 Candidatus Dormiibacterota bacterium | reverse complement strand
GAGGTCCTCGAAGAGGACAACCGATCCACGACCACCAAGCGTGGCAAGCCCGGGACGATCCCGAACCCGCAGGTCATCGCCGCATCGCTCGATCAGTATGTGATCGGACAGGAGCACGCCAAGAAGGTGCTCTCGGTGGCGGTGTTCAACCACTACAAGCGCATCGCACACGCCAAGACGAACAGCGATATCGAGCTGCAGAAGTCGAACGTGCTGCTCGTCGGTCCCACCGGGTGCGGCAAGACCTTCCTCGCCCAGACGCTGGCGCGCATCATCGACGTCCCCTTCAGCATCGCCGATGCCACGAGCCTCACCGAAGCCGGATACGTCGGCGAGGACGTCGAGAACATCCTGCTCCGGCTGATCCAGGCGGCCGACTTCGATATCGCTCGCGCGGAGCGCGGGATCATCTACATCGA
>PNBE01000102.1 GCA_003135895.1 Candidatus Dormiibacterota bacterium | reverse complement strand
TGCCGCTCGCCGCCGGACAGCGTGGTGAGCGGCTGGCCGAGGCTGAGGTAGCCGAGCCCGACGTCGGCGAGCCGCTCGAGCGAGGCGTGCGCGGCCGGCGTGCGCGCCTCGCCGGCGCCGAAGAACTCCTCGGCCTCGGTCACCGACATCGCGAGCACCTGGCTGATGTCGCGGCCCCCGAGGTGGTGGTCCAGCACCGACGCCTCGAACCGCTTCCCCTCGCACTCCTCGCAGGTGGTGGCGACGCCGGCCATCATCGCCAGGTCGGTGTAGATGACGCCGGTACCGTTGCAGTTGGGGCAGGCGCCCTCGGAGTTGAAGCTGAACAGCGCCGGGTCCACGCCGTTGGCCTTCGCGAACGCCTTACGGATCGGGTCGAGCAGTCCGGTGTACGTCGCCGGATTGCTCCGTCGCGAGCCGCGAATCGCGCCCTGGTCCATCGACACCACACCCGCGCCCGCGGGGATCGACCCGTGCACGAGCGAGCTCTTGCCGGAGCCGGCGACGCCGGTGACGACGACAAGCACCCCGAGCGGGATGTCGACGTCGACGTCACGCAGGTTGTGCGCCGTCGCGCCGCGGACCTCCAGCCTGCCGGTGGGCGTCCGCACCGTCTCCTTGAGGGCGGCCCGGTCGGCGAGGTGGCGGCCGGTGAGGGTGCCGCTGGCCCGCAGGCCTATGACGGTGCCTTCGAAGCAGACTGTGCCGCCCGCCGCACCGGCGCCGGGGCCGAGGTCGACGACGTGGTCGGCGATCTCGATCGTCTCCGGCTCGTGCTCCACGACGAGCACGGTGTTGCCCTTGTCCCGAAGCCGCAGCAGCAGGTTGTTCATCCGCTGGATGTCATGGGGGTGCATGCCTGTGGTGGGCTCGTCGAAGACGTAGGTGACGTCGGTGAGCGAGGAGCCGAGGTGGCGGACCATCTTGACGCGCTGCGCCTCGCCGCCCGACAGCGTGCCCGACGGCCGGTCGAGCGAGAGGTAGCCCAGGCCGATCTCCGCGAACGAGTCGAGGGTCTGCTGCAGTGTGGCGAGGAGCGGCGCCACCGACGGGTCTTTGACGCCACGGACCCATTCGGCCAGGTCGCTGATCTGCATCGCGCACGCATCGGCGATGTTGGTCCGGCCGATCCGCGACGACCGGGCCCCCTCGCTGAGCCGGGTGCCGCCGCACTCGGGGCACGCGGTGAAGGTGATCGCCCGGTCCACGAACGCCCGGATTTGCGGCTGCAGCGCCTCCCGATCCTTGGAGAGGAACGACTTCTGGAGCTTGGGGATCAGCCCCTCGTAGGTGACGTTGACGCCGTTGACCTTCACCTTGATCGGGTCGTGGTGCAGGAAGTCGTGCAGCTCTTTCTTGGTGTATTTGCGGATCGGCTTGTCCGGGTCGAGGATCCCCGACTCGATGTAGGGCCGCACGGTCCAGAAGCTGTCCACGGTGAAGCCGGGGATGGTGATCGCGCCCTCGGCGAGCGACTTGGAGTCGTCGAAGAGCTGGGTGAGGTCCATATCGGAGACCGAGCCCATGCCTTCGCAGCGCGGACACATGCCGCCAAGGCGAGTGAAGGTCTTCCTCACGGCCTTGGCGGCACCGCGTTCGACCGTGATCGCTCCGCTCGCACGGACCGACGGGGTGTTGAAGGAGAACGCACTGGGCGAGCCGATGTGCGGCCGCCCGAGCCGGCTGAAGAGGATGCGCAGCAACGCATTTGCGTCGGTGGCGGTGCCGACCGTGGAGCGCGGGTCGGCGCCCATCCGCTGCTGGTCGACGATGATCGCGGTCGTCAGCCCTTCGAGGACGTCGACCTCGGGCCTCGCCAGCGTCGGCATGAAGCCCTGCACGAAGGCGCTGTACGTCTCGTTGATCAGCCGCTGCGACTCCGCGGCGATCGTGCCGAACACCAGCGAGCTCTTGCCCGAGCCGGAGATGCCGGTGAACACGGTCAGCCGGCGCTTCGGGATCTCAACGCTGACGTCCTTGAGGTTGTTCACGCGTGCGCCGTGCACGCGGATCAGGTCATGGCGGCCGGCATCGGGCGGCGTTGGCGACTGCGGGTCCGTCCTCCTGGACGGGTTGACCGTGTTTCCGGCGTGGGGAGGGGTGGGCCCCGTTGCACGGCGCGGCCGGCGCACGCCGGTCGAAGCGGGCGTGCGCGACGAAGCGGTCACCTGGGTCCTGCAGAGGCGCGTCGACCTCGACGACCGTGCCTTGGCGTCATCGGTCCTGAATCAGCCCGAGCACGTTGCCATCCGGGTCGGCGAAGGTGGCCACCAGGCGGCCGCCACCGACGTCGTTCGGAGCTTGCTTCACGGTGGCACCGGCGGCGGTCACCTCGGCCAGCTTCGCCTCGATGTCTGCGGTCACTCCTGATGTCGTGGTGGTGATGTCCATGACGGTCATGCTAGTTGCGGCCCGTTACCGGCGCTTCTCGATTCCTGATCGGTTTGGTCACCTGCTTCGCCACGCACGAGGGCATCCCCGCGGTCGCGCGCGCCGCGTCGCGCCGGTAGGTGCTGGGTGGTACGCCGACCAGCTCGGTGAAGCGTGTGCTGAAGGTGCCCGGCGACGAGCAGCCGACCGCGAAACAGACATCGGTGACGCTGAGGTCGCCACGACGCAGCAGCGCCATCGCGCGCTCGNNGCCTCGACGTCCAGCGGCTGCGCGTACTCCCGGTCGATCCGGTCGCGGACGCGGCGCAGCCGCGCGAGGTCGCGCAGGTGCTGCGCCGCGGCGGGTGTGCTGGTCACCTGCGAGATCGTGCCACGTCGCGCCCGAGGTGCCTGGCTCAAGGACGTAGGAGACACGTCCTAGGCGCCTATCAGCCGCGGTGACCTTGATCGCCGGATCCGGCCGCCTGGCGGTCCCAGAACTTCACCAGCGCCGACATGTCCTCCCCGGCCCACCCGCGCGCTTTGGCTTCGAGGTAGCACTGCTCGACGAGGCCGCCGAGCAGCAGCGGCACGCCCGCATCCATCGCCTCGGCATGGATGATCGAGAGATCCTTGGCGATCAATCCGACCGGGGTTGCGGGGCTGAAGTCGCGGGCCGCGTATCGCGGAAGATTGCGCAGCAGCATTGCGGAGCTGCCGAACGACGTTCCGATGACGTCCTGAACGGTGCCGAGGTCCGCGCCGAGTCCGGCGGCGAACGCGGCCGCTTCCGATGCAGCCATGGTGTGCACCGCAACCAGGTACTGGTTGACGAGCTTGATGGCCTGACCCGCTCCCACCGGTCCGCAGAGCCGGATCTTGCTTCCGAATGCCTCGAAGACAGGCAGAGCGCGGTTGAATGTCCCGTCGTCACCTCCGACCATCACCGTCAGGTTTCCGGCCTCGGCCCCCGCGGGGCCGCCCGAGACCGGCGCATCCAGGAACGATGCGCCTCGTCTGGCGAGATTTGCCGCGCAGTCCCTGTTCAGCCCTGGGCTCACCGTCGAATGGTCGACGTAGATCTGACCGTCCCGCGCCACCACCGACATCTGGGCGTAGACCTGCCGGACCGAGTCCTCCGTCGGCAGTGCGGTGAGGACGACCTCTGAAACGCCGGCGAGGTCTGCCGGCGATGCGTGGACTGTCGCCCCCTTGTCCCGCAACGCGTCCACCCCGGCGTTCTCGGATCGATTGCAGATGGCGACGTCGTGGCCCGCGGTGATCAGGCGATTCGCAATCGGCCGGCCCATCTTCCCGATCCCGACGACTCCGACCTTCATCGGGGAATTTCCATGTCTGCTCTCCAGTGTGCGCCAACGTCCAGCCCGCGACACCCGGGGCCGCGGGAGGCGGACTCCCCACCGCCCCGGGGTACTGCCCGGTCTGGCCGAGAGGTTGCTATCCGGTGTTCTGCAATCCGGCGGCGATGCCGTTCACGGTCAGCAGCAGGAGCTGTTCCAACCGCCTGCGCTCGGTATCGTCCGCGTCCCCGCTGCGCAGCGCGCGCAGTGCGCGAAGCTGGAGATGACAGAGTGCATCGATTTTCGGATTGCGCAGCTCGACCGCCCAGGACAGCACCCGACGCTTCTCGAGCAGACGAGACTGCCCGGTGACAGCGAGGATCCGCTCGATGGTGCGGTCGTATTCCTCGAGGATGAGCTCCGCGATTCGTGGCTGGCCCCCGAGTCGCAGGTATTCGGCAGCCATGAAGCGGTCCGTCTTGGCAAGGCTCATCTCCGCGTTGTCGATGAGCACGTTCAGCAGCGGCCATTCCGCGTAGGCGACGCGCAACTCGTCGAGAGGCGCCGAGGCGAGGCCACTACCGATGCCGTACCACCCGGGCAGGTTGAGCCGGATCTGCGACCACGCGAAGACCCAGGGTATGGCGCGGAGTGACGCCAGGCTGGTGTCGCCGCCGCGGTTTGCCGGGCGGGACCCGAGGTGCATGCGCGCCAGCTCGCGCACCGGGGTCACCGCGGTGAAGTAGACGGCGAACCCTTCGCTCTCGATCAGCGCGTGATAAGCGGAGCGTGCGGCGGCGTCGAGGGTTCGAGCGAGCGCCTCGAAACGGATCGCCGCCTGCTCTGTTCGGCGGCGTGCCGCGGGCGTCGACGTCAGCAGCACCGCCGACGTCACCTGCTCGAGATGTCGTTGGGCAAGAGTCTGGTTGCCATATCGGGCAAAGATCACCTCGCCCTGTTCGGTGACCTTGAAACGCCCGGACACCGATCCCGGCGCCTGGGCCATCACCGCGCGGTTCGCCGGACCTCCGCCTCGCCCCAACGCGCCGCCGCGACCGTGAAAGAGGGTGAGCCGCACCGATCTCTCCGCAGCCCACGCGGCGAGGTCGGCCTGGGCGGCGTACAGCGCCAGGGTGGCGGTGACCGGCCCGCGCTCCTTCGCGGAGTCGGAGTAGCCGAGCATGACCTCGAGAGCACGGCCGGTTGCGGCCATTCGCTGTCGCACCGGCTCGAGCTCGAGCATCGCATCGAGTGTCTCGCGTGCGTTGTGCAGGTCGATGATGGTTTCGAAGAGCGGCACGACGTCGAGCTCCGGGGCCTAGTTGGGCGCGCACGCGCGCTCCGCGAGTGCGTAGACAGCGGAGATATCGGCGGCGCTGTTGGTGAAGCTCACCACGTAGCGATGGCAGACGTGAGCGCCGAACCGCTGCTGCAGGAGGGCGATGGTCCGCAGCGTCGCGACGACCTCGTCGGTCTCTGCTGAGCTTGTCGTACCGGCGGCGAGCTCGGCAAGCGCGCTGCGGTGCACGCCGCTGTGCTGGCGGATTTCAAGGTCCGTGAGGTGAAACCCAAAGGTCTGGACCTGCCACACGAGCTCGTGCAACTCTCCATAGGCTTGGCGCGGAGCACCGGCAGCAGCGAGCGCGTCCTGAAGGCAGCGGAGGTCGTCGAGCAGCTCGTCTGGCCGCGCGTATGCGAGCGACAGGTCGGCTCGCCGCGTCGCTTCGATGCGCTCGGCAACGATCAGAAGGAACTGCCTGTACGGCTCCCCAGGGGAACGCGCCTCGATGGAGCCGGCGCGCTCGCCCGCGATCTCTCGTGCAGCCCGAAGGCGGCTGAGGAAATGCCTGTCGGGCGGTGTCGTCTCCGCATCCGCGGTCAAACCGGTGCCGATGCGTGTGGCGGCTGCTTCCAGCCCGCGAAGGATGTGCTCGGATTGGATCAGCAGCGTCTCGCGGGTGACCCGCGCGGTGATCTGCGGGTTGCCGTCACGATCACCGCCAACCCAGCTGCCAAAGCGAAGAAACGCCGGCGCCGACGGAAGGCCTGCGCCCGTGTCATCGGGGTCGAGTCCCGCGCTCAGCTCGCGGTAGACCGCCGGGACCAGCCGGAAGAGGGTCTCGTCGAAGACGCCCATGAGCGTGCGGACCTCATCGAGCGGCTGCAACTCCTGGGTTCGCAGCTGGGCGGTCCGCCAGAGTCCGTCGACCTCCTCGAGCAATCGCCGCCGAATCTCCGGTTGCGGCGCCCCGGATGCGCTCGGGTCAGCGAGCCGCTCGAGCTGCTCGCCCACCCGCCGGAGTGCGGAGGTCACGGCGCGTCGACGTGCCTCGGTTGGGTGGGCGGTGAAAACCGGGTGCACGCGCAGGGTGGTCAGCAGCTCATCGAGCCCCTCGTCCCCCAGCTCCGCGCGCACCCTGGCCAGCGCGCCTGTGAGGGCTTCCGCCGGGCCGGCCGCCCCGTAGTCCGCTTCGCGGAGCGCGCGAGCGCGGTATCGCTCCTCGGCCAGGTTGACCAGGTGGAAATAGCACGTGAAGGCTCGCGCCACCTGTTCGGCACGACCATAGCGACGCTCCGCTCTTCGGCGCGGCGGCGGCGTTCGCGCCCGAGGGATCGAGTGCGCCCCCCGTGCATCCGTAGACTAACGCCGGTGATGACCACTGCCCTGCCGGCAACCGTCGGCGTTGTTGGGCTCGGCCGGTTTGGACGCCTCTGGGCTTCGATGCTTCAGAACGATTTCACGCTCAGCGTGTACGACTCCGATCCGGCGCAGCGTGCGCAAGCAGAGCTGCACGGGTTGGTTTCTGCGTCCCTCGATGACACGCTGGCGTCCGATGCAGTCTTCTACTGCGTCCCGATCTCCACGTTCGAGGCCACGCTGGAGGAGCACCTGCCGCTGTTCCGTCAGCTCGGCGGGACGCGGACGCTCATCGACGTCCTCTCGGTGAAGTTGCACGCTCGCGATATCTTCGAACGTCATCTGCCTGCGGGCTATCACGCGTTGCTCACCCATCCGTTGTTCGGTCCGGACAGTGTCGCGGCGAGCGGGATTGCTGGGCAGACGATCGTCATCGACGGGTATCGGCTGCCCTCCGAGGCCTTCGACGCATGGCGGCACTATTTCGAATCAAAGGGTCTCGTGGTGGTGCCGATGTCCGCCGATGAACACGATCGACTCGCCGCCGAGAGTCAGGGCGTCACCCACTTCGTGGGCAGGACACTCGAACGATTCGGCTTCGCCCCGACGCGGATCGATACGCTCGGCACCAAACGCCTGCAGGACGTCACCTCCCAGGTCAGCAACGACACGTGGCAACTCTTCGTCGACCTGCAAACCCTCAACCCGCACACCAAGGCGATGCGTCTGCGCCTCTCGGAGGCGCAGGACTCGGTCTTCGACCTGTTGCTGCCGAACCGGCTGGTCACCGACCGCATGGTGGTCGGTATTCAGGGAGGTCGTGGCAGCTTCAACGAGGACGCGGCACGCTACTACATGAGCCGCACGCCTGAGATCCCCTTCGAGATCGTCTATCTGCATACCACCGAACGCGTCCTGCGCGCGCTCCACGAAGGCGAGGTCGACCGCGGAGTCTTCGCGATTCACAACTCGGCCGGAGGCATGGTCGGGGAATCGGTTGCGGCAATGGCCCGGTATCGCTTCGCCATCGGCGAGGAGTTCGCCATCAAGATCTCGCACGCCCTCATGATTGCCGCCGGCGCAGACTTCTCGAAGGTCGACACCGTCATGGCGCATCCCCAGGTGCTGCGCCAGTGCCGCACCAACCTCGAGAAGAAGTACGCGAACCTCCGGCAGACGAGCGGCGCCGGCGACCTCATCGACCAGGCGAAGGTGGCCGAGCTCCTTGGTACCGGTGAGCTTCCCGCGTCCGTCGCGACCATGGGAAGCAGGATCCTCGCCGACCTCAACGGGTTGCGTGTCGTCGAGGACAATCTGCAAGACCTCGACGAGAACTTCACCAGCTTCCTGTGGGTCGAGCGGCCGCGTCAGGGTTAGGCGGCGGGGACGACCGTCTGCAGACTGCGCATCAGCGAGAGGAACTCCGGGAAGGACAGGCTCTGCTCCGCGTCTGAGAGCGCCTTGTCGGGGTCGGGATGCACTTCGATGAGCAGCCCGTGTGCTCCCGCTGCGCGAGCCGCTTTTGCCATCGGGGCGACGTAGGCGCGGTGGCCGGTGCCATGGCTCGGATCAACGATCACGGGAAGATGCGTCAACTCGCGCAACACCGGAATCGCGCACAGGTCGAGGGTGTTGCGCGTGCTCGTTTCGAAGGTTCGGATGCCGCGCTCGCAGAGCATCACCTGCTGATTGCCGATCGCAAGGATGTACTCGGCTGCTCCGAGCCACTCATCGATCGTGCTGGACAGACCGCGCTTGAGCAGGATCGGGCGATCGACCTTGCCGAGCTCGCGGAGCAGGTCGAAGTTCTGCATGTTCCGGGTGCCGACCTGGAGGACGTCGACCATCTCGGCCATGCGCCGCACCTGGTCGACGGCCATGACTTCGCTGATGATCGGCATTCCGGTCGCTCTGCCGGCCGCGGCGAGCTGTTCGAGGCCCTCCCACCCGAGCCCCTGAAACGCGTACGGCGACGTGCGGGGTTTGAACACTCCGCCGCGAAGAATCTGCGCCCCGGCCTCGCGAACGGCACGCGCCGTCGCATTGATCTGGTCGGCGGACTCGACGGAGCACGGACCCGCCATCACAAGGAAACCGCCGCCGCCGATGAGCAGGTTGCCGACCCGGATCACCGTGTCGTCGGAGCGTGCTCCACGTCCCGCGAGCCGGTAATTCTTCGACGCCTTGGTCGCCGGACGTGGTGTCGCAACGGTTTCCAGCGCCTCGACGGACGCGTCCGGTGGCACCAGTGGCGTTGCATCTCCGGGTTGGGCGTCACCCGTGGTGGTCGTCGCCGGGTAGCTGCCCAGCACCTTGAGGTGCAACGCGGTGGACCGGAGGTCGTCCAGCGCATCGGCGGTGCGCGGGTCCGCGATGTTTCCCTCGAAATCGACGAAGAACATGTACTCGAACGGCCGTCCAGGGCGTGGGCGCGATTCGAGCTTGGTCATGGAGTGCCCACTTGCTGCAAGGACGCCGAGCGACCGCATCAGTGCGCCGTGTTCGTGTCGCGCGATGAGGATGAGGCTGGTCTTGCAGGGCGCGCTCAACTCAACCGGAACCGGATGCCGCGAGAGGACCACGAAACGCGTGAAGTTCTCGGCATGATTGGCGATGCCGCGTCGCAGGACCACGAGCCCGTGAGCGGCCGCCGCCTCGGGCGCACCGATGGCCACATGGGTCGCATCGCCCGCGGCGTGGACCAGCCGCATCGCCGCGCCCGTATCGAAATGCAGGATCTGCGACGCGTTGGGGAGCGTCTGGAGGAATCGAGAGCACTGCTCGAGACCGTCCCCGGCCGCGAGCACCTGGCTGATCGCTCCCAGGGGGATGTCGCTGACGCCGCACAGGCAGTAGTCGACGCTCGATGTCTCCTCACCGACGATCGACACCTCGCTCTCGCGGAGCAGATCGTAGGTGTCGTCGACGCTCCCCGCTGCGGTGTTCTCGATGGGCAGCACGGCGAGGTCGACCTCTCCTGCCTTCAACGCATCCACCGCCGCCTGGTAGGTGGGTGTCACGACCAGCTCGCCGTCAACGTCTCGTGTCGAAAGGTACTTCTGCGCCGCGAGAAACCCAAAGGAGTGCTCTCCACGGACTGCGACACGCAGCGCCACCTCCTTCAGCAACCCCGACCGGCTCGACACCTGCCTGCTGACCGATTCGGCCAGGAGGTCGCGATAGATCCGGCGGACGAGGTTGACCGGGGCGCCTTCGCTGCGCGCGATGTGCTCCACCGCGGCGAGGACCTGACGTTCACGGTCGGAGTCACGGATGGCTGTGTCCGACGCCGCCTTCTCCTTGGCGACGTCGCCGACCACACGGAATCGCTCCGCGATCAGCTCGACAATCCGCTGGTCAAGGTCGCCGAGACGATTGCGCAGGGCGAGCAGCTCGCTTTCGGGTTCAGCCACGTGGGGAGTGTACGGACGAATGGCGCGCGCCGGTCGCGATGTCGAATGCGGCCACCTCGAGCTGCCGAAGGGTTCGTACCCCGTGGACTGAATCGCAGGTGCGGGCGCAGAGGGACATCACCGAGTCGCCGGTGTCCCAGAGTTCTCTGCGCTCCGGGTTGAGCCAGTGGACTTCCCGGACGGAGCGGGCGATATGCGCGAGCCCCGCGGCGTTCGCGGCCCGGTAGTTGCTCCTCGCGTCGCCGGTGATCACGAGACTGGACCGCGGGGTGAGCGCGTCCGCAAAGCGGGATGCCACGACGTTCCAGACGCGACCGTAGTCGCTGTGCCCGTCGTCCCATACCACGTCGGTTCGAGTGAGCACATGGCCAGGCAGCAGCGCGCCATCAGCCTCGGCGACGATGCGGGTCACCTCGTCAACACCAACGACAAACGCGAAACAGCGCAGCGCCGAGAACTCGGTGCTCATCGCGCTCATCAGGGCGAGTGTGAATCGCGCAAACTCCGCGACCGAACCGCTGACATCGCACAGCACCACCAACTCGGGTCGCGTCGTCCGGGGACGCCGCCACCTGGGCTGGAGCGGGATCCCGCCGATGGACAGGGACTTCCGGATGGTGCGTCGAACGTCCAGCCGTCCCCGGGTCGTGGGACGTGTCCGGCGACCGCCACGGACCGCGAGCTTGCGTGCCAAAGGGCGCAGCGCTCGTTGCAGCGCCACGAGGTCGGTCGGGCTCGCGCCCAGGATCGGCACGTCCTCAGCACTTGTCGAGGAGGAGTGGATGTCACCCTGATCCTTCATGGACCGCGGGTCGAGGCGGCGGCGCACCTCCTGCGACCCTGCCACGGGAAGCGCTCCGCGCTTTGGACGCGGGTTCGCCGCGCTCGCCCGCTCCCGCGGCGCCAACCAGCTGGGGTGGCCGTCCATGAGCCAACTCTCAATTGACTCGTTCCCGATGACGAGCGTAATCTTCAAGTGTTCGAAGAGCGCCGCAGTGTTCGCATGTCGCACATTGCGCATGATCCATTAGCCGAGAGACGATGCACGAGTACACCCAACCGAAGTCGGTGTGGATCAACGTCGACGCCCAGCTCCCTGATTGGTATCCTCGCCCGGACCCAGGACAGTGACGCCCGCGTTCACGTGGTCGGCATTTCCGTCTCGAGTGGTGTTCGCGGCGCGCGCGCTCGACCACGTGCCGGACGAGGTCGATCGACTCGAGAGGCAACGGGTGCTGGTGATCGGTGGAGGCGCCTCTGCACGGGGTGCGCTCGAGCGCCTGCGTGAGGCTCTCGGCGCTCGCTGGGCGGGCGAGGTGCGGGACGCGGCACCGCATGTCCCCGCCGGCATCGCCGATGACGCAGCTCGCAGTGCCGATGAGATCGGTGCCGACGTCCTCGTGAGCCTGGGAGGTGGCTCCGCCACCGGGCTCGGCAAGGCGGTTGCCCAAGCATGCGATCTGCCGCTCATCGCCGTGCCGACCACCTACTCGGGATCCGAGATGACCCCGATCTGGGGCCGTACGAGCGAGGGCCGGAAACAGACCTGGTCGGACGTGCGGGTGCTGCCGCGGACGGTCGTGTACGACCCGGAATTGTGCGTCGGTATGCCCCCCCGGCTTGCCGCCGCCTCTGGAATGAATGCGCTCGCCCATTGCCTCGAGGCACTCTGGTCGGCAGGCGCGAATCCGATCACGACGGCTCTCGCCTGCGAGGGTGGCCGGCGCCTCACGGATGGGCTGCCTCGTGTGACAGGGGACCCGAACGATCTCGACTCCCATGCGTCCAACCTCCTCGGTGCCTGCCTCGCGGGCGTG
Organism: Candidatus Dormiibacterota bacterium; assembly: GCA_003135895.1. Lineage (GTDB taxonomy): Bacteria > Chloroflexota > Dormibacteria > Aeolococcales > Aeolococcaceae > Palsa-851. The sequence goes on along the minus strand of PNBE01000102.1, from coordinate 19,636 downwards.
GCGCTCGCTCAGGCCGGCACGGGGATCCATCACGGCACCTGTCACGTCCTGGGTGGCGGATGGAATCTGCCGCACGCTGAGACTCACGCCGTCTTGCTGCCACACTCGACGGCGCTCGCCGGCGCTCGCGCAACGGACGCGATGGTCGACGTCAGGAGGCTGCTTGGCGCCGGTGACCCGCCGGTGGCTCTTTTCGCACTGCTGCAGCGACTTCGGTTGCCGACGTCACTGTCCGCGCTTGGGATGCCTGAAGCGGCGCTGGGTGAGGCGGCTCGACGCGTCATGCAGGCAAGCCAGGGCGACCCGCTCGTCCCCGACGAGGACGCGATTCGCCGGATGCTGGACGATGCATTCTTCGGGCGCGCACCACGAGCCATGACCCTTGCGGAATCCGCGCCGGCGCTGGGACCGACGCGTGGGTGAGCGATTCCGCGATCCCGCGGATGTGCTCGAGCGGCTGCGCGCCGCCGGCTACCTCGCCGATGATTCGATAGCGTCGGTGGTGTTTCTCGCCGATCGCCTCGAGAAGCCGGTGCTCGTCGAGGGTCCGGCCGGAGTGGGCAAGACCGAGCTCGCCAAAACCCTTGCCGCGATTACGGATTCACGCCTGCTGCGCCTGCAGTGCTACGAAGGCCTCGACGAGAGCCGTGGCTCTATGAGTGGAACTATCGCAAGCAGCTGATGCGCATCCAGGCGGGAGGGGGCGCACCCGAGGCGGCCTCCGACTGGAAGGACATCGAGGCCGATATCTTCAGTGAGCCGTATCTCCTCGAGCGGCCACTGCTGGCAGCAGTCCGGGCCCGCGACGAGGTCGTGTTGCTGATCGACGAGGTCGACCGCGTCGAGGTCGAGACTGGGCCCGAGCGCTGATGGCCCTCGGTCACGTCGACATCACGCAGGGGGCGCTGGCCGAGACACTCCCGGTCCTGATCAAGTCGCGCCCCGACCTCGTCACTGCCGCCCGCGAGCTGCACGCGGGTGAGCGGGGGTCGTGACACGCCGGGCGGAAAGCACCGTAGGATGACGGCGAATCCGCTCGTAGCGGCGGCACGCTCATTCGCACCACCGACCTAGGAGACCCAAGCCATGCTCGCCTTCAATGTGTTCGGCACCAAAGAGATCGTCGTGTACGTGGTGGTCATCGTGATCCTCATCATCGGCGGCTGGTACCTCATGCGCGGACGGTCCAAGGCTTAACGCTTCGGGCGCTCCATCCCTCGCCGGCACGGTTGCGCCGGCGAACGCGAGGCCCCACTGACAGGAAGGTGGCAACCAGGTTGACGGTCTCAACAGCGGTCAGTGCTCGGCGTTCGCGGGTGGGACCGATGACGACACGCTTTCGCCGGGTGACAACGACGAGGCAACCTGGAAGGACTCTTGCGCACGAGGATGTTTGGAGAAGGGCGCAACTGTCCGCGCACACCGTCGAGCCCAGCAGGATGATCATCACCGAGTGAATCGGAAATGACCGGGTCTCGACGGCTGACAGCGGTGGTGGTCGCGGCCGTCGTGGCAGCGTGTGGTGCGACGACGCAGCCCAGCCAGTCGGTGTCATCCCCTGCGCCGTCGCAATCGAAGCAAGGAGGCGTTGGCACCACTCCGGCTCCCGGAGCGCACCCCGAGCCCCACGTGATGGTGATCGTGGAGGAGAACCGCGGCTATGCGGCGACACTGGGGTCGTGCACGGCGGACCCATACCTGTGTTCGCTTGCGGCAGGCTATGCGTCGCTCACCTCCTGGTATGGGATCGCTCATCCGAGCGCGCCGAACTACCTGGCGCTGGACAGTGGCAGCACGCAGGGTGTGACATCGGACTGCACGCCTGACGGTGGGGGCTGTGGCCCGTTCCCTGCCTCGGATCTCGGCAGCGAGCTGTCCAGTGCCGGCATCCCCTGGGTGGCCTACATGGAGGGCATGCCGTCCCCGTGCGCCCGGGTCGGTGGGACCGGTGACTACGCCGAGAAGCACAACCCGTTCATGTACTTCAGCGTCAACCGCGGCAACGCATGCGCGAGGCATATCGTCCCGTATCCCGGTGCGCAGGCGATGTCGGCCGCTCTCAACGCTGGCACACCACCCGATTTCCTCTGGGTGACGCCAAACCTCGGCAACGACATGCACGACGGGAGCGTCGCTCAGGGTGACGCGTGGCTTCGAGGGAATCTGCCCGCGGTGCTGGCATCATCCTGGTTCGCCGACCACGGCACGGTGATCATCACGATGGACGAGAACGATGCTGCTCCCTCCGGGTCCTGCTGCGGGAACGCAGGCGGGGGCAGAGTTCCGATGATCGTGATCTCGGCGACCACGCGCGGACGTGGGGCGATCGCCATGTCCGGTGACCACTACAGCACCCTTCGAACCATCGAAGAGGTATTCGGACTACACCTGCTCGGCAGCGCAGCGTCGGCTGTGGGGGACCTGCGCGCGCTGTTCGGCTGAGACCGTGCAGCGTCACTCCGACCCCGGCGCCACGAGACCTGTCTCGTAGGCAAACACCACCGCCTGAACGCGACCGCGCAGCTCGAGCTGCTCCAGCAGATGCGACACATGGGGCTTCACAAGGAAGCGTCCTCTGATCCTCTTTACCCCGAATTAACAATCTCCTGATCAGAGTCATCGCTGATGGATCAGCAAAGAGGACGGGAAAAGAGATGACTGAGAAGTTGTATCGTCGCTTGGTGATTGCGGGCGCAAGTGCCGCGATCGGGCTCCCCGCCGCGCTGTCGGCGTCGCCGGCTGCCGGCGCGACCGCCGCCGCCCGCCCGCACCTGTCGGTCAGGGTGTTTGCGAGCGGCACCGCGACCATGTTCCATCCTGATGACATCACCTGGCTGGATGGGACTGTCTACGTCGTCTGGCAGAACGGCGTCGGACCGATGGGCCAGCCCAGCCCGACGGGCACGACCGCCAGCAGCGTCGTCGGCTACAGCGCCTCCGGTCACCGTGTTGCGACCTGGAAGGTGGCCGGCCACGCCGATGGGCTGGCCGCGGACGCGGCGAGCCACCGCCTCATCGTTACGGTCAACGAGGACGGTAACTCGAGCCTGTTCACTATCTCGCCCGAAGCGCCGGCCACTGATCAGGTGCGGCACTATCACTACAATCTCAACCCGCTGGCTCAGGGAGGCGGCACGGACGCCGTATCCGTGTATCGCGGTGTCATTCTCGTCAGCGCGTCAGCGCCCACGATTGCCAACGGGCCGGCGGTCTACCAAGCGCGGCTCGAGGCGAGCGGAGTCGCGGTGCTGCAGCCGGTCTTCTACGACAACAGCACTGCCACAGTCGCGAATGTCAACAGCCCCACCTGGGGAAAGAGCGTTGCGCTCGCGCTGACCGACCCGGATTCCAACGAAGTCGTGCCCACCGGCAGCCCCCGATTCGCGGGTGATTTCATGCTGGATAGCCAGGGTGACCAGCAGCAGGTCTACCTCGATGGCGCCGGTGGCCCGACACCGCATCTCTCGGTCCTCGACCTCTCCCAGTCGGTCGATGACACAGCGTGGGCGACCGACGTGGACGGCACATTGCTGGTGACCGACGGCGTCGACAACGAGATCTTCGCGGTGACCGGGGCGTTCGACCCTGGTACGGCATTTGTTGCCGTCACGCCCGGTAGTGCCAACAATCCGATCAACCGTCCGAACTACCTGGGCCGGCTCGATCTCCGTACGGGTGAGGTCACACAGGTCGTGACGACCATCCAGGCGAAGGGGCTGCTCTTCATCCCCTGATTGCTCAGGCCGAGGGCGGAAGCGCGCCGGACGACGGCATCAGGTGGCCCTGAATCTGCGCGGCCACGCCCCTCGGCGTCGGGTGTGGTGACCACGATGCGCGAGTACTCGGCATCCGCGAGCTCGATGACGACCGCCGGGTCTCCCCCGTGCACGACGGCGAAGTCCTTGCCGAACGAACCCCTGCGCGTCCCCACCGCGATCACGCCGGGAATACCCGTTCCTGGTGCGCGGATGCCTCTCAATTCCGGCCATGCATCGTCGACCACTCGAACGGCTCGCACGGTGCTCAGCCGGACGCGAATGTCGCGGTGGAGCGCTTCGAAGGTCTCGACCTCGGACATCTTGACCACCAGGTCACTGCCATCCACGATCAACGATGCCACGCAGCGATGGTACGTCGAGATGCGCCTCCGGCGACGCCTGCGAGTGCCGCGGCACCGCGCCGCCTGACACGTCCCCAGCTTTCTGGGATGGCGCCGTCGTGGTCACACGCGCATCCTCATGTCAGGACAAAAACTGACAAGGAGGATCGACATGTTTGCCAGGACATCAACGTGGGGCGGGACCACCGAGGCGATCGACAAGTGGGCTGCGGCAGTCGAGACGGTGCGCCCGTTCGTTGCGAGCCTCGAGGGAAACGCAGGCGCATTCTTTCTCGTCGACGCCGCCGGCCGGCGGGCACTGACGCTGACTCTCTGGAAGACCGAGAGCGCGGCACTTGCGAGCGACGCTTCCGCCGATCAGAGCCGAGCCAGGACCATCGCCGCCACCGGGGTCGAGCTCCTGGAACGCGGCCAGTATGAGGTGATCGTCGGTCCAGCGGCGACCTGAGCTTGGCGCCGCGGCGCGAGCTGTATAGTCGGGACTCCGAGGTCCAAGGAGAGGACGCGATGAGCGGCGACATCATGCGCCGGGACGCGACTCAGTCGATCATCGAAGTCTGTCAGATGGGTCTCGACCCGGAGGCGCTCCGAAGCAAGCTCCTGCCGCTGCTGAGGCGCGCGGTGCCGGCGGACGGCGTCTGGTGGGCGACCGCAGACCCCGCCACGCTGCTCTTCACCGGCACGTACCAGGAGGAGATTCCGGCGACGACCAAACCCTACTTCCTGCACAACGAGTTTATCGCCGATGACGTCAACAAATGGACCGACGTGGCGCGTCACAGGGATGGCGTCAGAACGCTGCTCGAGGCCACCGACGGAGTCATGTCACGCAGCCCACGCTATTCGGACATCTTCCAGCCGCTCGGATTCGAGGACGAGATGCGCGCCGTGTTCAGAGTGCACGGCGCGTCCTGGGGATTCGTGTGCCTCCATCGCGAGGCCAAGCGGCCCTTCCTGGCCGAGGACGTGCAGTTCATGAAGGGCATCGCGCCGCATGTCGCGCTCGGGCTGCGGGCCGGCCTCGTGGCCGCAACGCTCGATGACGCGTACATCGGAGCCGCTCCTGGTGTCGTGCTGCTCAACGCCGACCTCGCGGTCACCGGATGGACTCCGGCGGCGGAACTGTGGCTCGAGGAGCTGGGATATTCGGGCGGTCCGGATGCGCCACTGCCGACTGAGGTGCTCGCCGTGGCGGCCGGGCTGCACGGACGCGCGGATCCGGACTCCGCCATCCCTCGTCTTCGCATTCGCACACGAGCCGGACGTTGGGCCGTTCTCCACGCGTCACGTCTCCCAACCCGAGACGGGGACTCCGTCGCTGTGATCATCGACCACGCCTCCGCGGCAGAAGTAGCCCCCATCATCATGCTGGCGTATGGGCTTTCCACGCAGGAACGCACGATCACCGGGTTGGTCTGCCAGGGCATGTCCACCATCGAGATTGCCTCGCAGGCGGGCATTTCGCCGAACACCGTGCAGGATCATCTGAAGTCCGTGTTCGACAAGGTCGGTGTCCGGAGCCGCCGGGAACTTGTCGTCCAGATCCTGCGCGATCACTATGTTCCACATGCGCAAGGAGGACGAACCCCTGGTCCATCGGGATTCTTCGCATGACCGCGCGACACTTGGACGCGATGGACCTCCGGTAAGCCGCATCGGTCTTGGGCTCGCGGCGATCGGCCGGCCCGCGTACATCACGACCAACCGCGACGCCGACCTCGGCGGGGACCGCTCCCTCGGTGCCCTCCAGGAACGGACGTGGCAGCTGCTCGACGCCGCGTACGCAGACGGGGTGCGGTACGTCGACGTCGCACGCTCGTATGGGCTGGCTGAAGCATTTCTCGGCGAGTGGATCGGGAGTCGCGGCGAGGTTGATGACCTGGTGGTCGGCTCCAAGTGGGGGTACACCTACGTTGGGAACTGGGATCTCACGGCCCCGGTGCAGGAGGTCAAGGATCTCTCGCTGGCGACCTTCGAGCGCCAGTTCAACGAAACTCGCGCGCTCCTCGGCGACCACCTCCGCCTCTACCAGGTCCACTCGCTGACGATCGAGTCAGGAGCGCTGGACGATGTGCCGCTGCTCGCGGAGCTGGCGCGGCGCCGAGCCGAGGGCCTGCGCATCGGCATCACCACCACGGGTCCGAGACAGGCGGACACCATCCGCCGGGCGCTCGACACCCGTGTGGACGGCGTGCCGCTGTTCTCGTCCGTGCAGGCGACCTGGAACCTTGTCGAACCATCGGCCGGACCGGCGCTGAGCGAGGCATCGGCTGCCGGATGGGCGGTGATCGTCAAGGAGGCGCTCGCCAACGGCAGGCTCACTCGCGTCGGTGATGCCGGTAGTGCGGACACTCCGCTCGGCAGGGTGGCGGCCGTCTCCGGCGTTGAGCCCGACGCGCTGGCGATTGCGGCGGCGCTCGCGCAACCCTGGGTGTCGGTGGTATTGAGCGGTGCCGCCAGCGTCGAACAGCTGACCAGCAATCTTGTTGCCCTGGATGTCGTGGTCGGCGACCTGCCGGACCTCGCCGAGCCGTCCGAGCGGTACTGGGCCGCCCGCTCGGCACGACCCTGGACCTGACCGGTTATTGCTGTTGCTGCTGCTGCCAGTGCACCGCGGCGTGATGCTCCACACGGTCGACCTGCTGGTTTGACATCCGGGCGATTCGCACGGTGACTTCAGGCGCCGCCCCGGTGGCCTTGCCAAAGAAGAGGCCGTGATGGGGTGCGACGTCGCCGTAATCGCGGCCGACGGCCAGCCGGAGGTGATGCGCGCCGACGTGCTGTCCCAGCGTCGGGTCGAGGCCGAGCCAGCGACCATCGGAACCGCACACCTCGACCCATGCGTGTGACTGCCCCTCGACCACCTTCTCCTCATCGACGGGGCCGAGGTAGCCGCTCACATAGCGCGCCGGCCACCCGGCTCCGCGGACCATCGCCAGGAACAGGTGGGTGAAGTCCTGGCACACGCCCGCGCCTCCGGCGAGGAGATCGTCGATGCTCGATTCGACGGTCGTCGCTCCGCTCACGTAGCGCAGCTCGCGCGGGATGCGCTGCGCCGTCGCCAGGACGCTGTCGAAGCTGGTGTCAGCCCCGTTCCACTGGTGCCACAACGAGCGCGTGTTCTCCGCGAGCGGCACGCGAGGACTCGGGAGCACGAACTCAAGGCGGGGGTCGCCTGCGAGCGCCTCCTGTTCCCACTCCGAGAGCCGGCGGCGGCGCGGTTCGCTGTTCTCGACAACGGCGTCGACGGCGAACTCGAGCAGGTTGTGCGGCGTGGTGACGTCGAGGCGGTGCACGTAATTGCCGTAGTAGTCGACGCGGCTGCGCGGCACCGCCCACGGTGTGCTCAACAGCGAGAATGTCAGCGTCCGCTGCGAGCCACGATCGCGAGGGCGCATGCGCACCTCGTTGTACGAGAGGGTCACCTTCGCCGTGTAGCGGAGGACAGTGCGGTGCGACACTGCGTAGGTCAGCGTGTCAGTACCCATGTGTCCTTACTCCCGCCTCCCTGAGACGAGTTCACCACGAGTTCGTCGGGGTCGCCGGCGACGCGAGTCAATCCGCCGGGAACGATCCAGGGGCGCTCGTCGAGCAGCACGAATGGACGCAGGTCGACGGCGCGCGGCTCGAATCCACCGCCCGCCCGCAGGCAGACGGCGCGGCTGAGCGCGACCTCCTCCTGGGCGAGCCACTGGCGTGGATCGGCCTTGACCTGACCGAGGAACTCGGTTCGCTCCTGCGAGGGCATGAGCCGCCCGAAGTGGATTCCGTAGCCACCGCTGGCATCGACCGGCTTCAGCACCATGCTGTCGATGTTGGCCACAACGTGGGCTTGCTGGCGCTCGTCGGTGAGATCCCAGGTCGGAACGTTGTCCATCAACGGCTCCTCGCCGAGGTAGTAGCGAATCATGGCGGGGACGTAGGGGTAGATCACCTTGTCGTCGGCGACGCCCGTTCCCGGTGCGTTGGCGATGGCGACGTTGCCGCGGCGCCACGCCTCGATGAGACCAGGCGCCCCAAGCATCGAGTCGCGGCGGAAGACCAGGGGGTCGAGCCACTCGCTGTTGACGCGCGAGTAGATCACATCCACCCGCTGTGCCGCCCCCTCGGCGTCGCGCCGAAAGACCTCATCCTCGACAACGATGAGCTCGTGTCCCTCGACCAGCGTCGCGTTCATCTCGTCGGCGAGGAGCCGGTGCTCGTAGTAGGCGGCGTTGTACGAGCCGGGGGTGAGCACCACGATGTCCGCGTCCCACTGTCGCGGGGCGATGCGTTGCAGGATGCGACGCAACCGGCCGGTGTAGCCGTGGATCGGGCGGACCGGAGCCAGCTCGAACCAGTCCGGTGCCAGCGACTCCATCGCGCGCCGGGACTCGAGGGCGTATGCGATCCCACTCGGAATGCGCACGTTGTCCTCGAGCACCTTGAACGTGCCCTTCACTCGCACCACGTCGATACCCGACACGTGACACCACGTGGCCCGCGGAGGCCGGATGCCCACGATGTCGCGGAGGTAGCCGGTGCTGCTGTACACCAGCCGTCCGGGCACCACGCCATGGCGAATCGCCCGCTGGGAGCCGTAGCAGTCCGACACGAAGAGGTCGAGCGCCATGGCACGCTGCGACAGCGCGCGGCTGAGCGACCGCCATTCGGCGGACGAGAGGACGCGTGGCACGGGGTCGAAGGGAAAGATCGGAGCGACTCCCTCGGTGGGGACGCCGAAGGTCACACCCCGATCGGAGAACCACTGCTGTGCATCGCGGCGGATCTGGGGGAGGGTGCCTGCGGCCCGTTCGAGTGTCGCGAGCAGCTCCGTGTACGCGGGCCGGACCACCCCGTCCAGGTCGATGCACTCATCAGCAGCCCGGGGCAGTCCAGAGGCGAGCCCCCGGGTGGTCCCGGCCTCGGTTGTCATCCATGGACAGTACTCCGCGCATCCGCCACATCGTCATTGGTCGCGGTGCACAAGGAGGCGCGCCGGCGATTGTGCACGCAGAGCGGTTCACACGCAGCAATTCGGCGGTACAGTGAGGATCGTGATCGACGCCCCAACGCGCCGTCGGCGGCTACGCGTGGGCTGTGAGTTTCTCCATGACCTGGAGTGGCCGGTCACCTTCGTTCTCCAGGTGGAACCGCGCCCGGACGCGGTGCTCGCGCTGAGCAGTGCCGGGGTCGAGACCTGGCCGCCGGCCAGCCTCCACGAGTACACCGATATGTACGGGAACACGTGCCAGCGATTCGTCCTCGGCCCCGGGAGTGCGCGCATCCGCTACGAGGCCGCGGTCGAGGTGGAGAGCGGTGTCGACGAGGTCGACGTCACCGCAACCCAGGCCGCGGTCGCCGACCTGCCCGACTCGACCCTGCATTTCACCCTCGCAAGCAGGTACTGCGAGTCCGACAGGCTCGGCAACACGGCGTGGCGGCTTTTCGGCGACGCGCCGCCGGGATGGCAGCGCGTGCAGGCGGTGGTCGACTGGGTGCACGACAACATCACCTTTCGACACGGCACCAGCGGCACCTCGACGGGCGCAACTGACATCTATCTCCAGCGCGAGGGCGTGTGTCGCGACTTTGCCCACCTCGCGGTCACGTTCCTGCGAGGCTTGAACATCCCAGCGCGGTACTGCTTCGGGTATCTCCCCGACATCGATGTTCCACTGCCGGATGAGCCGATGGACTTCGCCGCATGGCTCGAGGCGTACGTGGGCGACCGCTGGTACACCTTCGATCCGCGCAACAACATGCGACGCACCGGCCGCGTCCTCATCGGGCGCGGTCGCGACGCCCTCGACATCGCCATGATGACCCACTTCGGCGCGGCTCCATTGCGCGCCATGCGAGTCGTCGCGGAGCCGATCGATGCTGAGCCATGGTCCAGCGCAGTTCCCGCCGTGGTCGGCGCGTTCTCCGGTGACCTGCAGTGACGCTTCGGCCGGAGTCGTCGCGCGCCGTCTCGGGGCGGAACTGGTCCTCGGATCCGCTCCAGGTGGACTGGAGCGGGGTGCAGGTGACCCGCTACAGGATTCATCAGCGCATCACCTACCGTTACGAGGGGCCGGTGCGGTCCCTGCGACAGCGACTCGTCGTTCAACCGCGAAGTGTGCACGGTGATCAGCGGCGGGTGAGTCGCCGGCTGAGCGTCCTGAACGCGATTCCTCGGAGCGTCGACGCGAGCGTTGACGTATTCGGGAACACGGTCGTGACCCTCAACATCCCCCGGGTGGAGGAGGAGGTCACCTTCGTCACCACCAGCATCGTCGAGCGCGACGCGCAGCACGGCCCCCACCTGGAGCCGGCCGCAATGCTCGATGACCGCCGCCTCCTCGACGCCACACCGCTCACGGGTGCGGATCACGCCATCGACCGCCTCGCGGAAGAGCTGCATGCCAGCGGACTGAGTGGCGGCGCGCTCGCATCCGCAGCCAACGAATACGTCCACAACGCGTTGATCTACGAGCATGGCGCCACCTCGGTTCGCACCACTGCGGCCGAGGCGCTTGCTCGCCGCGCCGGGGTCTGCCAGGACTACGCACATGTGCTGCTGGCACTGACCCGCCGACTCGGGCTCGCGTCGCGGTATGTCTCAGGGCAGATGCTCGGATTCGGCGGCTCTCACGCCTGGGTCGAGGTCCTGGTGCCGGACGTCGGCCGCCACGCACGCGTGCTCTCGCTCGATCCCACCCATGGTCGCGCGACTGGATACCACTACATCACGGTCGCCGTTGGTCGCGACTACGCGGATGTGGCACCGCTCTCCGGAACCTATCGCGCCCCATTTGCTGGTTCGCTGATCACGACGAAACGCGTGTTGATGACCGCGCTCGGCCCAGACGATCGCACCGACGCGGATCTCCGCGCCATCGCCTGAGCCCGGTGCGCCCTCAGGTCCTCGGGGTCAGTCGCTGACCAGCTCGTAGTACGGGTTCACGATGGCCAGCTGGCGACGCCAGAGGCCAACCATCCCCTCGACAAGCATTCTCGCTCCGACTTCGATGCCGGGGATGCGCCGCCGTCCGGGGAAGACCAGGAGCAGGCTCCCAGCCTCATCGCCGATCTCACAGCCGAGGCTCGAACCGGTTTCCGTCTCATGTACCCGCACGGCACGGACCGTGCCGGAGGCGCGGATCCGGTTGCGCCAGCGTGCCTGGTTGATCGGCGCCGTCGCCGGCGCCGGGTCGTCCGGCTCGCTGCCGCCCGACTCGCGAGTCACGCTCAGTGCCATGTCACTCGAACCGGCGTCGATGCGACGGAAGGCTGTATGCATGGGTTCCATCGTCATCAACTGTGTCAGAACTCATGTGGAGAGACTTCGTCCTCGGCGCACACATCTGGCCCAGGGTGGCTGTGCACATGGCATCAACTCGCGATCAGCTCTGAGGTGACGAGTTCCGGCTCGTCCTGCTCGTTGGCGTTATCGATCCTCGAGACATCGCCACGGCGAACCGTCGCCGCCAGGATGGCCGCGCCACTCAGCATCAGGAAGGCTCCGACGAGAAAGGCGACGTGAAAGCCGGAGACGAGCGCGCTGACTCCGTTGGCAGCGCTGGGCGCGTGGCCGAGCGCCGAGAGTGTGTTCGCCGTGGTGTTCGCCGCGAGCGTCGACAGTACCGCCAGCCCGATCGCGCCACCCAGCTGTTGCGCTGTATTCAGCAGCCCCGATGCGAGACCGGCATCTTCCGCGCCAACGTTGGTGGTCGCGATCAGCGTGATCGGCACGAACGTCAGCCCCATGCCCAGGGACATGATCATCAGACCAGGCAGCAGATCACCCAGGTATGTGCCTGCCACCGGAATCCGGCTGAGGACGATGAGGCCGACCGCCGCGATCGACATCCCGGTGAGTCCGACAGCACGCACGCCAACCCTGCGGATCAGCTGCTGTGACAGCCCGGCGCCCGCGATGATGCCGGCGGTCACCGGGAGAAAGGCGAGCCCTGCACGGAGCGCGCTGTAGCCGAGCACCTCCTGCACGTAGATGGAAGCGAAGTAGAACATCGCGAACATACCGCCGGCCACGAGCAGCATCGCGGCGTTGGCACCCGTGATGGAGCGCATCCGGAAGATGCCGAGGCGGATGAGCGGGTGGCGGAGCCGCGCCTCGAGCATCACGAAGGCTGCGAGCAGTGCCACCGCGAGGGCTCCCAGTCCGAGCGTCTCCGCGGAGAGCCATCCCGCCGTCTGCGCATTGACGAGCGCATACACCAGCACCACGAGTCCCCCGGTGACAAACACCGCGCCCGCGATGTCGACACCGCCACGGGCGTTCTCGACGCGGCTCTCTGGCATGAATCGGAGTGCGAGTGCGATTGCGATGACGCCGACCGGAACGTTCACGAAGAAGATCCACTGCCACGAGAGCAGGCTGGTGAGCACGCCACCGAGGAGGAGGCCAATCGCCCCGCCGCCGACCGCAATCGCGCTCCAGACGCCAAGCGCGGTGGTCCGCTCCCGGCCCTCGGCAAACGTCGTGGTCAGCACGGAGAGCGCCGCCGGCGTGACCAGTGCCCCGCCCAGGCCCTGCAGCGCGCGGCCCGCAACGAGGATCCCGGCTGAACCCGCGAGCCCGTTCATCAGCGACGCGGCGGAGAACAGCACGATCCCAAGGAGGAAGAGACGACGGCGTCCGAGCAGGTCGGCCGCGCGGCCACCGAGCATCAGGAACCCACCGAACGCCAGCGTATACGCATTCACGATCCACTGGAGACTCGACGGGGAGAAGTGGAGGCCGCGTTGAATCGAGGGGAGCGCGACGTTCACGATGGTCGCGTCGAGGATGACCATGAACTGGGCGATGCCCACGATCACGAGGACGAGCCAGGGGTTCACGCGTCTTGGTTCCATGTCGTTCATCCTCACTTTGGGGTAGAATCGGAGCGTGGGCTCCGGTTATGGGGTACTATACGGAACGATGGTTCCGTTTGTCAAGGGCAGTCAGGACGACCGATGAGCACGGGGACTACTGGGAGAGAGCAGCCCGAGGCTGCGCCACAGGCATCTGAGCGGCACCTGCGCGCCGACGCGCAGCGCAACCGCGAGCGCATCCTGGAGGCGGCCACGGCCTTGATGGCCACCCATGGCATCGACGTTCCCATCGACGAAATCGCCAGGCTCGCGCAGGTCGGTGTCGGCACCGTGTACCGCAACTTCCCGACCAAGGGTGCGCTGTTCGAGGCGCTGCTCATGGCTCGGATCGCCCCCCTCGTGGCCGCGGCACGATCCGCGGCGACTGCCGATGACCCCGGGGACGCCTTCGTCACATTCGTGCGTCAGGTGTCCGATGAATTCGCCGACTTCCGAGCGCTCGCCGACGCGATGGCCGAGTCAGGCGTCGACCTCAGCGCGACCAAGCAGCACATCTCGGGTGATCTGATCGTCGCCGTCGAGGAACTCCTGCGACGGGCTCAGGAAGCGGGACGGGTGCGGCCGGATGTGACCATCAGCGATGTTTCGGCGATGATGGCCGGTCTCAGTCACGCGGATCCGTCCTTCATGGATCCGCCGCAGCGGCAGCGCTGTGTGGCGCTGGTCTGCGATTCACTGCTCGTCGGCGCGCGGAGCGTGCTGCCACAGAGCGATCTCGCACCCTCCTCGTCGATCCGCGGCTAGGCGCTCACTCAGCGCTGGTCAGGACGGGCCGTCACTCCGCCTGAGGTCCCAGGCAAGGCGGTCGATGGGTCGGGGAGGCTTCGATCACGGGGTGTTGGGCGCGACGTTTCGCCATGATCACCCGCTCACGCGCGCGGGTTGTGTGCCGGTTGTCACCAGATCTCGTTGACCCTGGCGATCGAGGCCGTACGCTCGATAGAGCAGCTCGATCGGATGCACTGCGGTCACGCCGGCGCCGTGTGCGATCTGCCAGCGGCAGGTCTCGCTGTCGCAGGCAGCGAGCTCGGAGCCGGTTGCGGCAATGTCGCTGAAGAGGCGCTTGCCGACTGCCATCGAGATCTCGTACTTCTCCTTCTTGAGCCCGTATGTCCCGGCGATGCCACAGCAGTCGACATCGAGCTCGATCATGTGGAGGTCGGGAACCAGCGCGAGAAGATCGAGCGCGGGCTTGCCGATGCCGTGGCCGCGCTGCTGACACGGAGCGTGATACGGGACCGTCAGGGGGAGCGAGCCGAAGTCGGTCCGCAGTTGCCCGCGCTCGTGGAGGCGGAGGAGGAATTCGCAGAGGTCGTACATCGACTCGCTCACGATTTTGAGATCCTCGTCCTCGATGCCGAGGATCTCGTGCGCCTCGCGTTTGAGCATGAGGCCGCAGCTCGTCGAGTTCGAGACGATCGGCAATCCCGCGCGGGCGTGGGGGACCAGACGGTCGACGAGTCGCCGGACGTAGGTGCGTGCCGCTGGGAAATTGCCGTTCGACTGCAGTGGGAGGCCGCAGCAGTCCTGCTCCGGGACGATCACGCGAAATCCGTTGTGCTCCAGCACCGCGACGACCATCTCCCCGACGAGCGGTTCGTAGTAATTGGTCCCACAGCCGTGGAAATAGACGACCGCGGGTGCGTCGCTGGGGCCGCGGTGATTGCGCGACCGCTTTTGAAATGTCTTCCCGGCGAAGCTCGGCATCGGCGCGTCGCGGTGGATGCCGACGATGCTCTGGACGATGCCACGAACCGCCCGATTGTGCAGCGCCCAGTTGGCCAGTGGGGCGACCGGGGTGCCCAATCGCCCGATAACGGTCGGGCGGGCGATCATCTGATTGCGGAGCGGCACGCCGCGCTGCTCCCAGAGTTTCGCTCGAGCCCGCGAGTTGATCTCTGCGATCTTCACGTCCTGCGGGCAGACCTGTGTGCAGATGCCGCACCCGGAGCAGTAGTCGACCGACGAGTCCACCGACTTGCCCGCGCCGCGGTAGCGCTCTGCCTGAGGGCCGGCGTATTTCGGACCAGGGAACATCGGTGTCACCTGGGACACCGGGCAGTAGGTCTCGCAGATCGTGCATTTGACACAGTGATCGAGCGAGTCGCGGATGAAGTCGTTCATCGCACCGCCTCCGAGACGGACTGTGCCGCCGGCGCCAGGATCGCCTCCGCGGCGGCGTACCCGCTGGCGACGCTGATCCCGGTTCCCGACTTCTCCTTCCAGGGAATCGCACCGCCGAGAATCGCGCCGGCTGCGTGGAGGTTCGTGTACACGGGGTGGCCGTTGGCGTCGACGGGGCGCAGCAGGTCGTCAGTGGGCACGCCCGCGCTCGCAAGCGGCTGTGGGTCGAAGTAATTCGGGGCGAATCGAACTCGATCGGTTTCCGGGACGCCGATCAGTGGCAGGTCGAAGACGGTCTCACGGGTTGCTCCGAACGAGTCGAGCTCGAGGCCGCCACTCGGGAATCCGCCCGTGGCGAGCAGCACAGACCCGACGGCGTGCGAGACCGTGCCGGTGGCGTTGGCCACGTCAATCGTATCGATGTGGCCGTTGTTCGCGTGGGCACCGACGGCCCTGACACCGAGCACCAGGCGTGCTCCGCGGGCGCGCAACGCTGCCGTGAGGGCGTTGAAGAGGCGTATGCCGGGGACCGACGGGGGCAGCGTCGAGACCTCGAAGACCGTGCACCCCAGCCGTTTCTCGAGTTCCTGCCATGTCTGGTCGCCGCTGCGCAGGCCGAGGACCGCCGGAACACCGATGCGCTCATCCGGCTCGACTCGGTTCTCGAGTTCGCCGACCAGCCAGTCAGTCAGGTTGTCGGCGTCGAACCGCCCGGCGATGACGCGGCCGCTCAGGTCTCCGAGCCGGCTGGACGGAGGTTCGAGCTCGAGCGCGCGAGCCGTGATTGGCAGCGGAAGAGGCGCGCGCACGAGGTTGTCGGCGATCAGCGCGGGGTGGAAGTCCTTGAAGCCTTTGAAGCCGACGAACAGGAAGCGACCTCCTCCGCGAAGATCGCCACCGGCCATGCTTCGCGGTGCGAGCGCCGAGGGCTTGGGAACGCCCAGCGCCGTGGGGAGCAGCATGTTCTCGCCGACGCTGCCCGAATAGCCGAGCGCAGCGGCATGCGCACCGAACCACGTCACCGCGGTGGCCAGCTGGTCCGCGGTGATGTGCGCGTAAGGATGATCGGGCGAGGCCGCGATCAGCGCGGCCAGCGAACCGGCCGGGGCACCGACCCGCGTATCGCCGAGATAGCCGAGCACATCGATGGTCGCCGGGGCGAGGTGAGTCGCGCCCACTCCTCGGGCGACGATCATCACGCGCTGACCCCGCTCGGTCAGACGCAGCGCGGCGGTGAGGCCCGCGAGCCCGGCACCGACAACCACGGTGTCGTAGCTCATGCCGGGAGGTGCTCCACGTCGAGAATGCCCTGGAAGATCCAGTCGTCGAGCCGCGCCTGGCGAAGCTGGTCGCCATGCAGGATGGGGTGAATCCCCTTCCAACGTTCCTCGAGGAAGTCGAGAAGCCCTCGATTTGCATCTGCCTGGTCGACCTTCCCGCCCTGGTGCAGGATGCCGGTCGCGCGGTAGATGCAGAACCCACCCTGGCACGGCCCCATCGCCAGCCTCAGCACACGGCGTATGTCGTCGAGGCTGGTGGTGTCGCGTTCCCTGATCGTCTCCTCGAGCATCGACCTGGTGATCAGCTCGCACTCGCAGATGATCTCCTCGGCCTGAGGGAGCGGCTCACGAGCGGCCAGCCGATTGCCGATCCGGTAGGGCACGTGGCTCTCCGAGCCGGCGAGCGCTACCTCGGCGGTCGTGCAGGGGCGGAGCCCGCCGAGCTGCTGGCATGCAGCGTCGACCGCGGCCTCCGCCATCAGCCGGAATGTCGTCGTCTTGCCGCCGGTGATGGTCAGGAACCCGGCGACACCTTCGCGCGACGAATGGTCGAGCAGCGCATGTGAGCGCGTGACATCGCGGGTTTCCGCGACAGCGGCGGTGTCCTCGAAGAGCGGACGGACGCCAGCCCACGCATGCAGCGCCCGAGCCTGGCGAAAGCCGGGCACGAGCTTTTCCCCCTCATCGAGGAGGAGGTCGATGTCGGCCTGCCGGATCTCGGTCTCGTCGGGATCGGGGACGAACACGTCGGTGGTTCCGATCACGCAGGCGGTGCGAAGCGGCAGCAGGATGTCCCCATCGGCCGGGCGCTTGCATCGGTTGACACACATCTGGACCAGCCGGTGGTTCATCGCGATCATCAGGCCCATCCCGGCACGGACGTTGACCCTGCAATGAGCGAGCTCGGCGATCTGGCCCGCCCAGGCTCCCGCCGCGTTGATGACAACAGTGGCGTGAATACGGAACTCTTCGCCGCTGCGCTGGTTGCGGATGTGCGCCCCCACCACCCGCTCACCGTCGACCTCGAGGTCGAGAACGCGGTGATACGGAAGGATGCGTGCCCCATGCTCCTCTGCCGAGCGAGCGCAACCCCAGACCAGCTTCCACGGGTCGAGCGACGCATCGGGAACCAGGAAGGCACGTCTGATGCCGGGATTGACGCGTGGCTCGCGACGGAGCGCCTCCGCGACGGGGATCTCCTCAGCCGGAACGCCTGTCGCGCGGCAGCCCTCGAGGAACTGGTCGCCGTACTCCGGGTCATCCCACGGAGTGGAGACGAACATGCCGCCGGTGTCCTCGATGCAGTCCGCTGCGGTGACGCGGAGAATCCGGTTCTCGGCAATGCACTCACGCGCGGCCGACGGATCCTTCACGGCATAGCGACCACCCGAGTGGAGGAGGCCGTGAAATCGACCGGTGGTTCCGTCGGCGAGATCACGGCGCTCCACCAGGATGGTGGAGAAGCCACGCAGCGCGGCATCGCGGGCGACGCCGGCGCCTGTCGAGCCGCCCCCGATGACGAGGACGTCGGCCTCGAGCGAGCTCATCGACGTGTTCTGCATTGCTCTCTATCGGGAGTGGCGGCGGCTCACTCTGAACCATCGATCAACCGGCAGCGCTCGCGCACTAGGCCGAATGTGGGTGCTCTTCCTCTTCGCCCGTGGCGAAATCGCCCTTGTTCTCGGGGCGCTCGGGGTGATGGTCGGATTCCTCCTCGCCCTCTGCGAAGCTGCCCTCGTGCGTCGGCTTGGCGCGCTCTTCGCCCGTCGCGAAATCTCCTTCTTCCTCTTCTCGTTCCGGGTGATGCTCGATCGTCTCCTCCCCGGTGGCAAAGGAGCCCTGATGCCCGTGCTCATGCTCGTCCGCTCCGTTGACGCCTCCAGATTCCTGACCCTCGCCCATGGTGAACCTCCTTTTCGGTAGGTATCGGCAGTTCGGTCGCGCGTCGGTCCTCTGGGGAACCCGGTCGGCACCGTATGGATCGGCGTCGCCGGGTCTCCCGCGGAGGAATGTCTTGGTCTAAAGCGCTCAGCTCCGGGGTGAGTTACTCGGCCCAGTCGAAGGTCCGGGTGACGGCCTTCTTCCAGAGCGCGTACTCCTTCTCGACGGCGGCCTTGTCCATGCGCGGGGTCCATTCCTTGTCCTTGCCCCAGTTCTCGCGGAGGTCCTCCACCTGCGCCCAGAATCCGACCGCGAGGCCGGCGGCGTAAGCGGCACCAAGCGAGGTTGTCTCTGCGACGGTCGGGCGCACCACGGGCACGCCGAGCACGTCGGACTGGAACTGCATCAGCGTGTCGTTGAAGACCATGCCTCCGTCCACCTTGAGGGAGGTCAGCGCGACCCCCGAGTCGGCGTTCATGGCGTCGACGATCTCACGCGTCTGCCACGCCGTTGCTTCGAGCGCCGCGCGTGCGATGTGGCCCTTGTTGACGTAACGGGTCAAGCCAGCGATCACACCGCGAGCACTCGACTTCCAGTACGGAGCGTAGAGGCCCGAGAATGCAGGCACGAAGTATGCGCCGCCGTTGTCATCAACCGTCTTGGCGAGCACCTCGATGTCCGAGGACTTCTCGATCATCCCCAGGTTGTCGCGCAACCACTGGACGAGCGCGCCCGTGATCGCGATCGAACCCTCGAGGCAATAGGTCGCGTCGGCGCTGCCCATCTTGTAGGCGAGCGTCGTCAGCAGGCCGTTCTTCGACTGCACGGGTTTCGTGCCGGTGTTGAGCAGCAGGAAGTTGCCCGTGCCGTACGTGTTCTTCGCCTCACCGACCGCGAAACAGGTCTGCCCGAAGAGGGCGGCCTGCTGATCGCCGAGGTCACCGGCGACCGGTACTCCGGCGAGCACACCCTTGGCCTCTCCGTAGGTCTCGCTCGACGCCCGAATCGCGGGGAGCATGGACCGAGGGATGGTCATCGTGCTGAGGATCTCGTCGTCCCAGTCGAGCGTCTCGAGGTTCATGAGCATGGTCCGGCTCGCGTTGGTCACGTCGGTGACATGCACGCCACCGTCGGTCCCCCCGGTGAGGAGCCAGATCAGCCATGCGTCGATGTTGCCGAAGGCGAGCTCGCCATTCTCCGCCTTGGCCCGCGCGCCGTCGACGTTGTCCAGGATCCACTTGACCTTCGGACCCGAGAAGTAGGTCGCCAGCGGCAGCCCCACCTTCGCCCGAAAGCGGTCCTGGCCGCCGTCACCCGACAGCTGCTCGACGATCTTGTCGGTCCGCGTGTCCTGCCAGACGATCGCGTT
>PNBE01000088.1:2922-14022 GCA_003135895.1 Candidatus Dormiibacterota bacterium | reverse complement strand
CTCCATGCTCGGTGGCTGGCTCCTCCTTGCCGGGCTGACCCAGGGCATACCGGCCGCCGTCTACCAGGCGACCAGCGTCGGCCCCAACGAGCAGGTGGCCCAGACCAACACCATCAACGACTACCTGACCACCAGCCGCTACGCCTGGGCGATCCAGGACGACGGGTCCAACCCACAGGTGCAGAACCGGACCTTCGGCCAGCCTCACCCGCCCACGCTCACCGACCTCGAGTCCGATCTGGGAACCCTGCAGAACGTGCGCATCCAGGACCCCACCCAGCTGCAGGACACACTCGCCCAGATCGACCGGACTCGCAGCTATCAGACCTACTCGACGATCACCGTCGATCGATACCCGAGCCCCACGACCGGCGGCGATGTCGAGGTGATGCTCGGTCCTCGCGAGATCTCCGAGGGGAATGTCCCCAACCCGTCCTTCGTGAACTCGGCGTTGAACTTCACCCACGGGTACGGGATCACCGCCGTCTCGGTGAGCGCGGTCGGCGGCGAGGGCAAGCCCCAGGTCCTGGTCGGCCAGCAGCCGATGACCCAGGTCACCGCGGGCTCGCCACCCAACCTCTCCTTCAACAACTCGAGCACCGCCGATCCGGCGATCTACTGCGGGATCGACACCACCCAGAACGTCGTCTCCGGCACCCTGCAGGCGGAGTTCAACTACCTCTCCGGAACCGGTGACAACACGGTCCATGCCAACGGCAGCCAGGTCGGTATCCCGGTCACCAACCCGATCGACAAGCTCGCGCTCTCGCTGCAGGACTTCGGTGGCTTCAACCTCTTCCTCAACAACTCGATGACGGCGAACAGCCGGGTGCTGATCAACCGGAGCATCCGCTCGCGCATCACCTCGCTGGCGCCGTTCCTCACGGTCGATGCCGATCCATATGTTGTCGTCGACCCGGGCACGGGCCATCTCATGTGGATCGCCGACGCGTACGTGAAGAGCTCGCTCTTCCCCGAGTCGTATCAGCAAGGCGATGCCACGTCGTACATGCGCAACGCGGTGAAGGCTGTGATCGACGCCAAGACCTGCGCGATCAGGCTGTACGCGGTCAACATCAACGAGCCGATCACGGCGGCATGGAATGCCATCTACCCGGGCCTGCTCACCCCGCTCAGCCAGATGTCGAAGTACCAGCGCTCGCATCTGCGCTACCCGGAAGACCTCTTCAACGCTCAGGCGCGGGCGTACTCCTCGGTGCACATCCACAGCGCCTCAGTTTTCTACCAGGGCGCTGACCTCTTCAACGTCGCCCAGGAGACCCTCAACGGGACCAACCAGGCGACAACGGCGTACTACGTCGAGGCGACCCTTCCCGGAACCAACTCCCCCCAGTTCGTGCTCCTGCAGACTTTCTCTCCAGGAGCCAACGGCGGAGGCACCGCGGCGAACAACATGACCGCCTGGATGGCCGCGGAATGCGACTACACCGGGACCAACGATCCCAAGCTTGTCGCGGTTCGCCTGAACAATGGGGACAACGTTCTCGGTCCGCTGCAGTTCGACAACAACATCAACACCAACCCGCAGATCAGCTCGGAGATCACCCTGCTGAGTCACAACGGCTCGGTGGTGACCCTCGGCAATGTGATCATCCTTCCCTTCAACAACGACTCGTTCCTCTATATCCGGCCGCTCTACGTCACAGCGGCCTCCAGCGGCAGCACCGGTTCGTTCCCGCAGTTGCAGGAGGTGATCGTCGGCACCCAGACCAGCATTGCGCAGGGCACGTCATTCAGCGCCGCGCTGCAGGCACTGCTCAATACGACCACACCGATCCCCGGCTTGAGCAACACCCCGGGTGGGACGCCCACGCCGTCACCGTCCCCATCGCCATCGACGTCGCCCACCCCGTCGCCGAGCCCCGGCACCACACCGACGCCGACGACGACTCCCACCGGATCCATCCAGCAGCAGATCATCGCCCTGGACAGCAAGATCGTCGCCGACAACTCGGCTGCGGTAGCGGCACTGATGGCAGGAAACTTCACCTTGTACGGCGCCGAGGAAGCCAAGGTGCAGGCGGACCTTACGGCGTTGCAGAAACTGCTCGCCCAGCAGTCGTCGCCGAGCGCATCGCCGTAGCCGGAGGCGCCCGAACGATGAGCGATGCGATTGAGATCGCACCCGGGATACGGCAGCTCGACACCCTGCTCGGCGGCATGGAGCAGCTCACTGCCGGCTTCCTGATCGACGGGCCGATGCCCGCGCTGGTCGAGACCGGATCGCAGTCCAGCGTCCCGGCGGTCCACGCGGCTCTCGATGCGCTCGGCCTCGGCCCGCTCGACCTCCGCTGGATCATCGTGACCCACATCCACCTCGACCACGCCGGCGCCGTCGGCGACCTGGCCGTGGACTTTCCCAACGCCACCGTGGTCGTCCACGAGCGCGGCGCCCGCCACCTGGTCGACCCGAGCAGGCTCATCGACAGCGCCTCGCGCGTCTACGGACCCCTGCTCGACGGGCTCTACGGGAGGATGATCCCCGTCCCCGAGGACCGTCTGATTGCCGCGGGGGACGGCTTCCGCGTCGATGTGGGCAATGGCCGGGAACTGGTGCTCGTGGACTCACCAGGGCACGCCAAGCACCACCACGCGGTGCTCGACGAGCAGACGGGCACGCTGCTGGTCGGCGACGCGGTCGGCGTCCTGCTCCCCGACATCGGGGTGCTCCGGCCGGCGACCCCGCCTCCCGACTTCGACCTCGAGCAGGCGGTCCACAGCCTGAGGCGATTCGCGGAGCTGCGCCCGGAGCACATGGTGCTCACGCACTACGGTCCGGTCGCCGACGCCCAGGCCACGCTCGCAGAGGCGGAGGACATGCTGCACCGATGGGTCGAGGTTGCGGAGCGGGTGATCGAGGAGGCCTCCGACGCGGGCATCGATGACGTCGCCGCGGCGCTCGCGGAGGCGTTCGCGCTGGATCCCGAGACCCTGCCCGAGGACATTCGCGAGAAGGCCGAGATCCTCAACGGTGTGCACAGCAATGCGGCCGGGATCGTTCGCTACCTGAGACAGCGGGCAGCGGCACCCACCGAATGACCACGGCCGCCCGGCCGCGCGACCGGCTCATCGCGGCGGTCGTGCTGAGCGCGGTGATCGGTCTGGTCGGCGGCGGGCTCGCCGCGTGGGGGATCTACGCGCGCTTCGGCCCGGTCGAACGGGTCACCCAGCAGACCATCGTCGGCGGGTCAGGCAACAACGGCGGCGCGCTCACCGCGGGCTCGATCGCCCAGGCGAAGTCCGGATCCGTCGTCGAGGTGATCACCAAACCGGTGACCCCGGCGTCGCTGCTCGTGGGACCGACCGGCATCGTCGACGGCTTCGCGGTTTCGGCGAACGGCCTGGTGGTGACGAGCATCCACGCCATCCAGGGCGCGGCCACGCTCCGGATCACCACCACCGACGGCCACAGCTACCCGGCCACGATCGTCCGCGCCGATCCCACCCACGGCGTGGTCGTACTCCAGGCGGTCGGCGCCCAGGGCTTGACGCCGTTGACGTTCGCGACGGTCACGCCTCGGGTCGGCGACCTGGCCATCGCCGTCGCCCGCAGCCCGTTCTCGCCGGTGACCCTCGCGACCGGGACGGTGAGCTCGGTCGGCATCAGCGTGCGCCTCTCCGCCACGGCGACGCCGCTGCGAGACGCGCTGACGGTCGACTCGCCCCCGGACCCGCGCCAGGACGGGGCGCCGCTCCTCGACGGCAACGGCAACGTCATCGGCGTCGTCGTCGACGCCGGCAACGCTGCGCCCGGGATCGTCGCGCTTTCGATGACCGCGGCGGCAAACCTCGTGGTTGCGGCAACCGGGGGTGGCGGGACCACTCCGGCTCCGCTCCTCGGGGTCCAGTCCCAGATCCTCGATCCGGCGACCGCCGCGGCGGCCGGGGTGCCGGTCGGTGCCCTGATCCTCTCGTTGACCGCGGGCGGGCCGGCCGTGTCGGCGGGGCTCCTCCCGGGGGACGTGGTGACCGCTGTCGGAACCACGGCGCTGGACGCCACCCACCCCTTCGACCCGACCGTGCTCGGGCTCGCCCCCGGGGAGCAGGTGACGCTCACCGTGTACCGGGACGGGAGGTCCAGGAGCGTCCAGACGACCGTCGGAAGCGGCTGATGCCCCCGAGGCGGCACACTGGAGTCAGATGGAACTGACGTATCACGGCCTTTCCTGCATACGGCTGCGCGGACGGGAGATGACCGTGGTCATCGATCCACCCCAGATGGCGCTCCCGGGCCTGGCCAAGGGCACCCTGGGCATCATCGTCCGCACCGAGGGCACCACCACCGACCCGGCGAAGCTCCGCCCGCGCGAGGGCGAGCTCCAGGAGGTGGCCGGTCCTGGTGAGTTCGAGATCGGCGGCGTCGGGATCCTCGGGCTGGCCGCCGGCGAGGCCACGGTCATGCGCGTTGCCGTCGATGACGTGCGCGTGGTCGCCGCGGGACGCCTGCGCCGCCAGCTGACTGAAGAGGAGATCGACAGCCTCGGCCATGTCGACGTCCTGGTCATCCCGGTCGGCGGGGGCGACGCTCTCGGCGCCATCGAGGCAGCGAAGCTGGTCAACGCCGTGGAGCCGGGCATCGTCGTGCCGGCACGCTATGGCGCCGGCGACGGCGGCGAGTACGACCCCGTCGGCAAGTTCGCCCAGGAGATGGGGCTCGCCGAGGGCGCCTGGGAGCCGCAGCCCCGCCTGGTGCTCACCGGCTCGAGCGGGGAGTCCGACGAGACCCGGGTCGTGTTCCTCGAGGCGAGAGCCGGCTGACCGTCTTGTTCGAACATCGGTGCGTGCGCGCGGCATGCTGCTGATACAATCACGAAAACCATCCCGGGAGGCTCTGCGCATGGCGAAGTTCGTGTTCGTGACAGGCGGAGTCGTCTCTTCACTCGGCAAGGGAATCACCGCCGCTTCGATCGGCACGATCCTCAAGGCGCGTGGCCTGCATGTCGGGATGCAGAAGCTCGATCCCTATCTCAATGTCGATCCGGGCACGATGTCGCCGTATCAGCANNGTGTTCGTCACCGACGACGGCGCTGAGACCGACCTCGACCTCGGCCATTACGAGCGTTTCACCGACGTCGCATTGAGCAAGGCGAGCAACGTCACCACCGGCAAGATCTACGCGTCGGTGATCGCCAAGGAACGCCGCGGCGACTATCTCGGCGGCACCGTGCAGGTCATCCCGCACATCACCAACGAGATCAAGCATCGCATCCTCCGAGTGGCCGAAAATGAGCTGCCGCAACCGGATGTCGTGATCGTCGAGGTCGGCGGCACCGTCGGTGACATCGAGTCGCTGCCCTTCCTCGAGGCGATCCGCCAGATGAAGAAGGACGTGGGACGCAACAACGTGTGCTACGTCCACCTGACGCTGGTCCCGTACGTGAATGCCAGTGAGGAGTTCAAGAGCAAGCCCACGCAGCACTCCGTCAACCAGTTGCGCTCGATCGGCATTCAGCCGGATGCGATCATCGCGCGCAGCGAGAAGCCGATCGGTGAGCCGCTCAAGGAGAAGATCGCACTCTTCGGTGACGTGGAGATGCGCGCTGTCATCAACGTCCCGGACGCGAGCTCCATCTACCAGGTGCCGCTGATGCTCGAGGACGCGGGCCTCGGCGACTACATCGTGCAGCTGCTCAATCTCGATGCCACGCCACCGGATCTCACCGAGTGGAAGGATCTCTGTGCCCGCATCGCCGCACCCAAGCCGAGCGTGCGCATCGCCCTGGTCGGCAAGTACGTCGAGATGCCCGACTCGTACATCAGTGTCATCGAGTCCCTGCGCCACGCCGCGGTCAAATGCGGCGCGGACCTCGATCTCGTCTGGGTCAACAGCGAGCATCTCGATGAGGACATGAGCCCGCTCGAGGGCGTGGACGGCATCGTCATCCCCGGCGGTTTCGGTCATCGCGGCATCGAGGGCAAGGTGCTCGCATCCCGGTACGCCAGGCACAACCAGATTCCGTATCTCGGGCTCTGCCTCGGCCTGCAGTGCGCCGTGGTCGATATCGCCCGCGAGGTTCTCGACGCCTCTGACGCGAACTCGACGGAGTTCAATGCATTCACGTCGCACCCGGTCATCGATCTGCTCCCCGAGCAGCGCGACATCGAGGAGAAGGGCGGCACCATGCGGCTCGGCGTGTACCCCTGCAAGCTCACCCCCGGGACGCGCGCCGCCGAGGCCTATGGGGAGCCGGTGGTGTACGAGCGCCACCGNNGGCAGGCTGGTGGAGATCATCGAACTTCGCGACCACCCGTTCTTCGTCGGCTCGCAGTTCCATCCCGAGTTCCGCTCCAGGCCGGGACGCCCGCATCCGCTGTTCCGTGCGTTCATGGTCGCGGCGACGCGGGATCCGAGATTTGGCGAACAGCCGGCCCCGGCCATGGACGTGGCCGGAGTCCCCACCGAGACCAAGACGGCGGTCTGAGCCCGGCCCGCAACGCGCCGGCCGCGCAATTCGTTACGCGAAACCGCCCGTGCAGGGGCACGTTGCACCGTCAATCGACAAGGTTGACGGAGGCACATTCGATGATCCCGACCCGCGCCGCACTTGGCATTCCGGCCGCAGTGCTTGTCCTCTCTGGATGCGGGGTGGCGACCGCACACACTCCCAAGACCACCACCGTTTCCATATCGCTCCCCGCGTCCGCACCGGCCATTGCGTCGGATCATCTGATCCGTCCGCTGAAGGCGATCGTGGCCACACCGACCTACCTCGTCGCGACGGTCGGGAGCGGTGGCAGCAGCGAATGGCTGGAGATCATGACCCCGTCGGGCGCCGTGGTCGCCAAGACCAAGATCGATCCGACTCAGACATGGATGACCGCGGCCGGCGCCGGCGGCGCGTACTGGACCGCGAACGGCGCGGAGTATGAGCTGAGCCTCTCGGGTGCGGTCCGCAAGCTCGGGCTCGTGCCGAGCGACGCAGGCGGCGTCCTCATCGGACCGGACGGCAGCTCCTACGCGTACGCAACCTCCGACCCGTTGAAGAACGGCTCGTTCGTGAACAAGATCACCGTGGTGCACCCGGGTGCCCCGGCGAAGGTGATCGGCGACCGTGTCTCGGCGGCCACTGATGACTACCAATGGTCGTATTACCTGGTCAGTTGGACCGACGCCGGCATCGCCTTTGCCCGCGTGCCGATCGGCGGCTGTGGCTGCGGCAGCTTCGACATGCAGATGCAGTCGGCATACTCGGCCATCCTCGACCCCGTCTCGCTCGGTGAGACCACGGTGACCGCCAGCACCTCGTGCCCGCTCAGTGACATCGGCCCCGCGCTCGAGTCGGTGTGCTTCGACGGCACCTCGGCGACGGATGCGATCCGCCTCTCGACCGGCGGCACCGTCATCCACAACTACGCGCTCTCCGGCAAGAACTTGGCGGGCGACGCGATGTTCTCCGATGACGGCAGCCGGCTCGCCTACGTCACCATCCCGGTTGCGGAGTACAACGATTGCGGCGGGCCCATCACCACCACGCTCCGGGTCATGGACATCGCCACCGGCAACACGATGAGCCGCGCGATGGGCGACTTCGTCCCCTCCGCGTGGTCCGGCGGGGTCATCTTCGGCTCGATCACCTCCTCCTCCGGCGCCAGCTCGTGGCTGGTCGGCGTGAACCCCAGCACGATGACCGTCAGCCGCCTGAGCCCCGACGGCTCGAACGTCGGAATCATCGGGGTCATGTAGCTCCCCGCTACGCTGCAGTGGTGAGCACGGCTGCACGCGGGGTCCCAGCTGCGGAGAGGGTGATGCGCGGTCGCAACCGCGGCCTCGAGCTGCTCCGCGCGACCGAGGCCGCGGCGCTCTCGGTGGGACGCTGGCTGGGACGCGGTGACAAGGCGGGCACCCGTGACGCGGGCCACACGGTGATGGAGGAGGCNNCTGGCGGTGCTGCCGGTCGACGGCATCAGCCTGGTCGCCGGAGGCCTCAGCCAGGCGCTCAGTGTCGCCGCGGTGGCGGAGACGGGCGGGATCCTGCTCCCGCCGCCGGTCGCCTACATGCACAAGATCGCGGTCGGCCCTCAGGCACGAGGCGCTGTCGACATCAGCGACACGCCCGAGAACAACCTCCGCCGCGTCGCCTTCGCTATGAACGTCCAGGTGCAGGACCTCACCGTCGTCCTTCTCGACCGGCCCCGGCACCAGGCGCTGCTCGAGCGCATCCGGGCGCTGGGCGCGCGCGTCGCCATCGTCAGTGACGGCGACGTCGGGCTCGCTCTGATGGCCGCCTGGCCCGGCTCGGGGATCGACGTGATGATCGGATCGGGTGGGACGCGCGAGGCGATCGTCGCCGCATGCGCCATGCGATGCCTGGGTGGCGAGCTGCAGTGCCGTCCGTGGGTTCGCCACGAGGACGAGGCTGCGGCGATGCGCGAGGCGGGGTACGACCCCGAGGCCTCGCTGAGCATGGAGCGGCTGGTGCCCGGCCGGGAGGTGTGCGTCGCCGTCACCGGCATCAGCGGTGGCGGCCTGCTTCGCGGTGTCCGCTATCACAACTGGTGGGCCGAGACCCACAGCCTGGTGATGCGTGCGCAGAGCGGCACGGTGCGCGAGATCACCGCCAAGCACCACGTCGCGCTGCCGCCGGACGAAGCCGGCAAGGTGCATTGACAGCGGACTCATCGAGGGCTGAAGCGCTGCTCGAGCCTCCATCGAGAGCGCTGCGCGCCGGCATGTGGACCGCGAGCCTCGGTCTTCGGGCGCTCGGCCCGGGCCGCTACGCGCTCGGTGATCTCATCGGCACCTGCCTCTACGCGGCCTCACCCACGACCCGGCGACGCTGCGCCGCGAATCACCGGCGCCTGGATCCGACCCTCGGCGCCGCGGCCGCCCGGCGGCGGGCGCTGGCATCGTTTCGCAACTACGCGCGAACCTCGGTCGACTTCGTCTGGCAGTACGGGGTGCCAGCGCACGCGATGCCCCGCCATTTCCGAGCCTACGGTCTCCAGAACGCCTTCAGGGCGATCGAGGAGCACGGCGGAGGGGTGTTCGCGCTCGCCCACTTCGGCAGCTGGGACGTCGCGGCCGGGTGCGGGCTCGCGTCGGGTCTGCGCGTGACCGCGGTGATGGCGCCGGTCGGCCCCGACCTCGTGACCAGGATCGCGGCGTGGGCGAGNNGGCAAGGTCGCCTTCAGCACCGCCGCCGCATGGCTGGCCCGGGTCGCGAAGGTCCCGGTCATGCCGGTCGACTGCTGGCGACACCACGGGCTGTACCGCCTCGTGGTGCACCCGCCGATCGCCGTCGAGCCCGGGGAGAGCGACGCGGAGGTGACCCAGCGCATCGCGACCGGGCTGGAAGCGGCCATCCGGCGCAACCCGGAGTGGTGGTACCCGTTCGGCGAGATCTACGAGCGCTGAGCAATCGGCGGATCAGTGCCGCATGGTGTCCGCGCCCTGGTCGGTGCGTGGACCCATGAGCGGACGCCCCGGGCGCTCGTCGAAGACGAGCCGCTGATACACACGCCGCCAGAAATGGCCGTACACCCGCGCGTCGCGAGGCAGGCCTTCGAGGCGGCGGAGGAGGAGCAGCACCAGGATCGCCAGGCAGCCACTGCCGACGATCCAGCCGTCGCGGCCGCCGAACCCGAACGCGACGATGGGCAGCAGGACGTACCCGAGGAGCACGGCCATGGCGATCCGGCCGCGAATCGCGCCCCACGCGAAGCACATCAGGAGCGCGATCAGCCCGGCGATCGAGAGCGCCGCGACCGCCCCGGTGGCGACGGCGACACCGCGCCCGCCGTTGAAGCGCATGTAGACCGGCCACCCGTTGCCGGCCACCGCGCAGACGCCGATGAGCATGCTCGCGCTGAACGGCAGGCCCACCAGCCGCGACGCCAGCGGGGGCGCGAAACCCTGGGCAAACTGGAGCGGACCGACGATGACCGCGATGTCGATACCCGCATGCCGGTACACGTTGCTGGTGCCGATATTGCCGGTGCCGAATTTGCGCAGATCGAGCCCGTAGCGTTTGCGCCGCACCAGCAGCCAGCCGACCGGCAGGCCTCCGATGAGGTAGGCGGCGAGGCACCAGGCCGCCACAACCCACGGGGAGATCATGATTCGGCAATCATGCGGCTTGGGCGCGGAGGAAGACATTGAGGGATCGAGCCCTCGTGGTCGACGGCGGCGCCGCGCTGCGGGAGGACCTCGAAGGGGGTGTGGTGATCGTCCCCCAGAGGATCACCCTCGGGCGCAGCGAATTCATCGATGACGGGAATACCGAGGCGTACCCGGGCTTCTACTCGCTGCTCCGCGGCGGGGGAGTCACCGCGACCTCGACCCCGTCACCCGGGGCGTACCTCGAGGCCTTCCGACGGAGTGACGCCGAGACGATTCTCTGCCTGACCATCCCGGAACGCTGGAGCGCGATGCACTCGACAGCGAACCTGGCCGCCGGCATGCTCGAAGCCGAGGAGGGGCGCCGCCGGGTCACGGTCATCGACACTGGGACCGCGGTTGCCGGGTTCGCGTTGATCGCACGGCGCGCCGCCTGCCTCGCGGAGACCACGCCCGAACCCGGCGCCTGGGAGGCGGCGATCCGCGCCGCGTCCGAGCAGGTCCGCGTCTACGGGGCGCTGGCGACCCTCACCTACGTTGCGCGGACTGGGCGGGTGCCGGCGCTGCTGGCGGGGATCTCCAACACCCTTCGGGTCCGTCCGGTGTTTTGCCTCGTCGAGGGCGGCAGCACCGGCCGGGTCGGCCTCACCCGGACCGCTGGCGGCGCGATCCGCCAGCTCGAACGGGTCGCCATCGAGGAGCTGGGCACGGCGCCGCAGTGGCTGATGGTGTTCCACGCCGACGCCCCCGACGAGGCCGCTGAGCTGGCCGAGCGCCTGGGTGGCGCGCTGCGCGTGGTTCGCTGCGAGAACCTTCCGTTGAGCCCCGTGTTCGGCGCGCACACGGGTCCCGGGACGATCGGCTTCGCCGCGCTGCCATGGCCGGGAGGCTCGCCTCCGGACTGAATTGAGCCCGCTGCGCATACCATCGGTGCGTGGTGACGGAGGCCGCCCGTCCCGACGAGCAACGCTCGCGAGGCGGGCAGGATCATGATCAGTCCGATGCCGCGCGCCGGCCGCGA
>PNBE01000088.1:2497-2827 GCA_003135895.1 Candidatus Dormiibacterota bacterium | reverse complement strand
GCACTGCTGCCGCTCGGTGAGCTGACCCGAGCGCTGCTCCTGTCGAAAGCGGCAGCGGTGCATCTGGGCACCGTGGTCGCGAGTGAGGCGGTGCAGGAACTGCTCTTCGTGTTCATGCTCTTCGTGCTTGCGCTCCCCTATGCGCTGAGCCTCCATCTNNAACCTTGTCTACATACCGATCGTGGTCGGGCTCGCGGTCGGCTTTTATCTCGTCCAGGGGGTGCGCTGGTGGACGCTGAACCGCGCGCTCGGCATCAAGTTCCCCTTGCTGGACACGGTGTTTCTCACCGAGACCGGGCAGGCGACGGCACTGCTGCCGCTCGGTGAGCT
>PNBE01000088.1:0-2436 GCA_003135895.1 Candidatus Dormiibacterota bacterium | reverse complement strand
GCGCGGGTGCGCCGCGTCATCGGGCGGGTGCCGGTGCTGCAGCGCCTCCGTCCCGCCGTGGACGAGCTGCATCGCGACGCGCGCCTGCTGTTCCGGCATCCCGACACATATCGGTATCTGCCGCTCAGTGCCGCCCAGGCGGTGATGGCCGTGACCCTGCTCTGGGCGGTCGCGCAGGCGGTCGACCCGGGCAAGCTCAGCTGGACCAGCGCGGGCTTCGTGTATGCGGTGACCCAGGGCGCTGCCTGGTTGAGCTTCTCGCCCGGCGGCCTCGGCGCTGTGGAGGCGAGCACCGCCGGCCTGCTCGTGCTGCTCGGCATCAGCTTCGACATCGCAACGGCGATCTCGGTCATGCAGCGGCTCGCTGATAAGGGGCTGAACACGGTCATCGGCTGGATCTGCTACCTATTCGCCCGGCGCCGGTACAACCTGACGGGGGCGTCNNCCAGACGCTATTACTGACCAATCGCATCCAGCCCTTTGGTAGTGGGTCAGTTCGAATCTGAGGGTAGTGGGTCAGTTTGAATATGTCCTCTGATGCCAAGGTCAGGACAGGTCGCAGACTCTCCCTGATTGAAGGCACTGGATGATGCTCTGGATGTAACGGCTGGATTGCCCCGCTGGGGTCGTTCGTATCAGTGGTGTGAAGACGTACTGGCACGTCCCTCCTCGTGCGATTGGAATGCGCGCTTGGATCGCGCTGGTCGTCGACGGCCCGGTCCCGGTATGGATCGTGATTGGCTTGGGGTCGCTCGGGCCGGATGCAGACTTGGGAACGTTCGAGCTGGACGTGCATGCCGCGAGCACTCCGCAGAGCGCCAAGGTGCCCAAAAAACCGAGTCGGCTATGCATCTCTTGACTAAGCCTACGGACTACGCGCCAAGAAGTTCCACGATCTCCTCGATCTTCCAGACGTGGTTGCTCACGCCAGCCGCCATCGCGGGGTCATCGGGTATGGCTTCGCGAGGCTCATGTGGGGCCGGGCGATGTTGTAGTACATGAAGTGCAGGGACATCATGGGACACCGACGATCGAAGCATTACAGCGCGCAGCTGTGACCGTGTCCGATCTGGTGAAGGAGGGCAACGACGTCCTGGTCCACTGCCAGGCCGGTGTTGAACGGACCCCGACCGTCGTGTGCGCGGCCCTGGTGATGATGGGGTGGTCGCTCACCGAGGCATACCAGCGAGTGCTTGAGGTGCGCCCCGAGGCGGCGCCGACTGACGGTCAGCTTGCCGTCCTGCGCGCCTTATCGGCAGAGCTCACGCGCTGAATCCGTGCGATAGCGGACAGAACTGACAGCCCCAGATGGGTCCGCATCGTCGCTGGCGCCCAGCGGTACAGGGGGAGTAGCCTCGACGACAGGCGGGTCCTCACGAGGACATTTGGTTCAGGAGGAATGGCAATGACCGTGTGGAATGCTCAACGAGCCACAAAAACGGTGCTGAGCACTGCGCTGCTGCTGGGCGGCATGGCGTTCGCAGCCGCCCCAGTCGGCGCATCGACAGGTGCCGCCCGGGCGGCGACCCCAGTGTGTGGCCCGAAGACTGTCAGCCATCAGCCGGCGCCTGGCGTGGGAAAGCAAGCGACGTATACCGTCGACGTCGCGGGAACGGTCACCCTGCTCGAGCAGAGCACCACAACGCTCAAGGTCACCAAGGCCGTGGCCAACGCCGGTTGGAAGGACACCATCATCACCCGAGCCGGCACACGCGTGCACGTCGGCTTCCAGCAGGTGGGAGCGCCGGAGGAGCAGGAGCGCTTCTGGGCGCGGCTGAATACTGCAGGGACGGTCGTGAATATCATCCTGCAGTCGTGCACCTGATCTGCTGACCGTCGTCTGACCGGGCCGGCTGACCTCGTTCCTGGCGCCGTGCCGCTCACTCGGTGCACGCCCTGACTGTCTGTGTAATCATGTAATCCATGAAAGGACACAGCACTCCCGACCCGCTCACCGACGACGAAGTCTCCGGCTGGTTCGCCGGCCGCCTGCCCGAGGGGCTCTACAAGTCTGCCCCGACCATCACCTCCGATCCCGACGAGATCCTGATCATCGGCGAGATCGACGAACCCGAGCTCCCCGCTGACGCCGCCGAAGGCACTCGCGCGGCGGCCCGCAGCGCCCGGATCGCGCGATTCCGGGGCGACACTCGCGACGCCCGCGTCAAGGTCGCCCGCGACGCCGAGCGCCTCTTCGGTCGCAAGGTTTCCTGGGGCGCGCGCTGCGGCGGNNCTCTTCGGTCGCAAGGTCTCGTGGGGAGCCCGCTGCGGCGGCGTCGAGGAGCTGTTCACCACCCTCGGGGTTCCGGTCATGACCCGGCTCCGCCTCCAGGACCGCCGCGTGCTCGACACCCTGATCGAGGCCGGGGTCGCCCGCAGTCGCAGCGAGGCGCTGGCGTGGTGCGTGCGCCTGGTCGGTCAGCATCAGTCCGACTG
>PNBE01000126.1 GCA_003135895.1 Candidatus Dormiibacterota bacterium | reverse complement strand
CGGGAGAGATCAGCCTCGCACACCGGGGCGTGCTGTTTCTGGACGAGCTTTGCGAGTTCTCCCGGCAGCACCTCGAGGCGCTGCGCCAACCGCTCGAGGAACGCACCGTGACTGTTGCGAGAGCGCGTGCCGCGGTGACGTACCCAGCCGACTTCACGCTGATCGGTGCTGCCAACCCGTGTCCGTGCGGCCATCTCGGCGATGCTCGCGGCTGCAGCTGCGAGCCCCGCCAGTTGAACGCCTACCAAGGACGGTTGAGCGGCCCGATCAAAGACCGCATCGACCTGGTGGTCGCGGTGCCGCGACAGGAGTACCGCGATATCTTCGAGGGCGCCGATGAGGAACCCTCAGCAGCCGTGCGCTCACGTGTCGAAGCTGCCCGCTGCCGCCAGGCGACGCGCCCGGGGCATGCCAATGGGGCGCTGACTGGGCGAGAGATCCTCGCCGCGGCACGATCCACGGCGCCGGCGCGGCGCCTGCTCGCGATGTCAGGCGAGCGCCTCCACCTCAGCGCCCGCGCGTTCTTCCGCGTCCTTCGCGTGGCGCGAACCATCGCCGACCTCGCCGGCGACGACCGGGTGGGGGAGGACGCACTGGCTGAGGCGCTCCATTACCGGATTGAGGTGGCGGGGTGATCGCCCCCGAACGATGGGTCGACCCCACCGCCGCTGACTGGCCGGAACGGCTGGCGCACCTCGAAGTACCACCTCGGGGGTTCTGGGAGCTCGGCGCGATCGGCCCGTCATCGCCGTCAGTCGCGATCGTCGGGTCGCGGCGCGCGACCATCGGTGGCGTCGACATCGCCAGGTCGATCGCCCAGGACCTCGCGTCTGCCGGCATCCAGGTGGTCAGTGGAATGGCGCTGGGGATCGATGCGGCGGCCCACACCGGCGCGCTGGATGCCGGAGGGTCGACAGTGGCGGTGCTGGGGTGCGGCGTCAACATTTGCTACCCGTCTCGGCACGCCGAGCTGCGCTCGCGAATCATCGCCGCAGGGTGCGTGATCACCGAGGAACCCGAGGGAACGCCGCCCTTCAAGCACAACTTCCCGAAGCGCAACCGCATCATCGCGGCGCTCGCCCACGCGGTCGTGGTGGTCGAGGCCACCGAACGCAGCGGCGCGCTGAGCACCGCGCGCTGGGCCGCGGACCTCGGACGCGAGGTGCTCGCGGTACCCGGGTCGATCCGTTCGCGACAGAGCAGCGGCACCAACCTGCTGATCCGCGACGGGGTTCGGCCATTCCTGGGCGTCGCCGATCTCTTCGACGCCGTTCCTGAACTCAGGATGGCGGCCCCGGAAACGGCCTTCGACACTCGGCCGGCAGGAGCCGGTGGCGGCCTCGAGCGTTTCAGCCCACCGCTGCGGGAGATACTGGCACGCATGGGAACGCAACCGGTCCACCCGGACCAGGTCGGGGTCGCCCTGGGGCTCTCGCCCGCGCTGGTCGCCAGCCGGCTGGGTGCGCTGGAGCTTGCCGGAGCCGTAATGTCCCTGCCCGGAGGCCTCGTGGCCCGTACCGTATAACCCGCGCCAGAGCCCCATAGGAAGTCCAGAAAAGTGTCACGTCTGATCATCGTCGAGTCGCCCAGCAAGGCGCGAACGCTCGCCCGTTTTCTCGGGTCCGAGTACATCGTGCTCGCTTCCATGGGTCACGTCCGCGATCTGCCCAAGTCGAAGATCGGCGTCGATGTCGATGCCGGCTTCGCCCCCCAGTACGAGCTCATCAAGGGCAAGGAAAAGCAGATCCGCGACCTGCGCGCGGCAGTCAAGAAGGCGTCGTCCACGCTGCTCGCGGCGGACCCCGACCGCGAGGGGGAGGCGATCGCCTGGCACCTGGCCGAGGCGCTCGGCCTCAACGACCCCGACCGGATCGTCTTCCACGAGATCACCAAGGTGGCGGTCGATGCCGCGCTCGCGCATCCCCGCAAGATCGACCGCTCGCTCGTCGCCGCGCAGGAGGCACGCCGGGTCATCGACCGCCTGGTCGGCTACCGGCTCTCGCCGTTGCTCTGGCGCAAAGTGCGCGCCGGTCTCTCGGCGGGCCGCGTGCAATCGGTGGCGGTGCGCCTGGTCGTCGACCGCGAGACCGAGATCGATGCGTTTGTCCCCGTCGAGTCCTGGACGATCGACGCCCTTCTTGCCAAAGATGGCAGCAACCCGTTCAATGCACGGCTCGTCGCCAGGCGCGGCGACACCGACGCAGCTGAGCGTGAGAAGCTGGAGCTCGGCACCGAGGCGGAGGCCGCCGAGGTGATCGCGGCGCTCGGTCTCGACGCCAAGGGTGCGGTCACCGAGCGCACGCCCGCATTCGTCGTCCGCTCCATCGAGGTCAAGGAGACGACGCGCCGGCCGCTCCCGCCGCACACCACGAGCACATTGCAACAGGACGCGAGCTCGAGGCTGCGCATGTCCCCCAAGCGCACGATGAGCATCGCCCAGGAACTCTACGAAGGCGTCGAGCTCGGCCCCGCCGGTTCCACAGGCCTGATCACCTATATGCGCACCGACTCGATCCGCATCAGTGACGCGGCGCGTGATGACGCTGCAAAGCACATCACTGCGGCATTCGGCAAGGAGTACGTCGGCACCGGCGCGGTGCGTCGCAAGGCCGCCGTCAACGTCCAGGACGCGCACGAAGCGATCCGGCCCACCGACGTGAACCGGACCCCGGATTCCGTGAGCGCGAGTCTGTCCCCCGGACAGCTGAAGGTGTACGACCTGATCTGGCGTCGCTTTGTCGCGAGCCAGATGAGTCCCGCGAAGTACCTCAATACCACCGCGATGATCGACGCCGCGGACTACGTGTTCCGCGCCTCCGGATCGCTGATCACCTTCGAGGGATTCCAGAAGGTCTGGAAGCGCGATGAGGACAAAGACAAGGACACCACCCTGCCCGCGCTCGCCGAGCGCGACGTGCTCAACTGCCTGGAGATTGCAGCCGAGCAGCACTTCACGCAGCCACCGCCCCGATACACGGAGGCGACACTGATCAAGGAGCTCGAGGAGCGCGGTATCGGCCGGCCCTCGACGTACGCCGCGACCATCGAGGTGATCCAGGAGCGCCAGTACGTGCGCCAGCTTGAGCGACGTCTGCATCCGACCGAGCTGGGCAAGACGGTCGACGCTGTGCTCCGGCAGAACTTCCCGGAAATCGTCGATGTCGCGTTCACGGCCGACCTCGAGAAGCGGCTCGACTCGGTGGAGGAGGGCACGCGCGCCTACGAACCGACCGTGCGCGAATGGTACGAGCCGTTCGCCGAGACCCTCGAACGCGCGGAGCGGTCGATGGAGCGTGTCCGCGTCCCGGCGCGCGAAACCGGCGAGGAGTGCCCGGAGTGCGAGATCGGCCGCCTGGTCGTCCGCGAGGGGAAGTTCGGCGAGTTCGTCGGATGCTCCCGCTTCCCGGAGTGCAAGTACATCAAGGACCGCAAGACCACAGAAGCCCTGGCGACTGGGGAGATGTGCCCGCGCTGCGGCAAGCCGCTGGTCACCCGACAGGGCCGGCGCGGACCCTTCGTCGGTTGCTCGGGGTATCCGAGCTGCACGTACATCAAGGACGATCGGACACCGGCCGACGGCGAGGCCGACGGCGCAGCACCGGAGGAGCTCGGCGTCTGCCCGCAGTGCGGCAAACCGCTTCGGCGCCGGAGCGGCAGGCGCGGCACCTTTGTCGGTTGCACCGGCTACCCCGACTGCAAGTACATCCAGGCTGGAGCGCCCGGCGCCCGGGTTGCGGGTCCCGCACCCGAGCCGACCGGCGAGGACTGTCCCGAATGCTCCAAACCGCTGGTCACACGCAAGGGCCGCTACGGTCCGTTCGTGAGCTGTTCCGGCTACCCGGCGTGCAAGTACCGTCCGCCCAAGGCCGTTCACGTATGACCGGCGCGCACGCGACGACCGTCGTGGCGGTGCAGCGCGGGGGAACGGTTGCTGTCGCCGGCGACGGCCAAGTGACCGTCGGCGACATCGTGATGAAGGCGCGCGCCTCGAAGGTGCGGCGGCTCTTTCACGGGCAGGTGGTCTGCGGGTTCGCGGGCGCCGTCGCCGACGCGCTGACCCTGTTCGACAAGTTCGAGCAGCACCTCGACAAGCACCAGGGCAACCTGGTGCGCGCTGCCATCGGGCTCAGCAAGGAGTGGCGCACCGACAAGTACCTGCGCCGCCTCGAGGCGATGCTCATCGTGGCTGATGCCAACCGGATTCTGCTGCTGAGCGGCGACGGCGAGGTGATCGAGCCCGACGACGGCGACGGCGTGGTCGCGATCGGCAGCGGTGGACCCTACGCACACGCGGCAGCCGCGGCGCTGCTCGAGAGCACCGACCTGGCAGCCGAGGACATCGCACGGCGTGCGCTGCTCATCGCTGCGCGGCTCTGCATCTACACGAACGACAACATCACCGTGGAAACCCTCGAGCTCGCCACCCCGGCGCCCGTCCCCGCGTGACCAGCGCCGCGGCCGTCGTGCCCGGCCCCGAGGACACCGACGACGCACCCCACGACCTGATCCAGGCGGTCGCGGGGGAGACGCTCCGCCCGGCCGAGGTGGTGCGCCGGCTCGACGAGTACATCATCGGCCAGCACGAGGCAAAGCGATCGGTAGCGATCGCACTGCGCAACCGGGTTCGTCGCCGCATGCTGCCCGAGGATATGCGCAACGAGGTCCTGCCCAAGAACATCCTGATGATCGGTCCAACCGGCGTCGGCAAGACCGAGATCGCCCGACGGGTCGCACGCCTGACCGAGTCGCCATTCATCAAGGTCGAGGCGACCAAGTTCACCGAGGTCGGCTATGTCGGCCGCGACGTCGAGTCGATCCTTCGCGACCTGCTCGAGCAGACCATCACCGAACTGCACGAGGACCGCGTCGCCGAGGTGGAGGCGCGGGCGCGCGTCCTCGCCGATGCGCGTCTGCTCGAGACACTGCACGAGGCGAACGAGCGCCAGCGTGCCACCCGGGTCCGCTCGGACGAGGAGGCGGCGAGCGCTGAGCAGACCGCGGTGGAGGCGCGTCGATCGCGCGCCCGCCGTCGCCGGCTCGCGCAGCGACTGGCCGCCGGGGCGCTCGAGGACGCAACCGTCGACATCGAGGTTGAGGAGCCGTTTCAGCCCGCATTCGAAGGATTCACCGGGACGGGGCTCGAGGAGGTCGGCGTGTCCTTGTCCGATTTCTTCTCCCAGCTCGCTCCGCCGCGCAAGCGCAAGAAGCTGATGACCGTGGCCGAAGCCCGTGATGTGCTCATCGACGAGGAGACCGATCGGCTCATCGACATGGACCGCGTCTACGACGATGCCATCCACCTGGTCGAGGACTCGGGGGTGGTGTTCATCGACGAGGTCGACAAGATCTGCGGGCCGGCATCGGACCGCGGACCTGACGTCAGCGGCGAGGGGGTACAGCGCGATCTGCTCCCGATCCTCGAGGGCTCGACGGTGCACACCCGGTACGGCCCGGTGCGGACCGACCACGTCCTCTTCATCGCGGCGGGAGCGTTCACCGCCGCGCGTCCCAGCGACCTGATTCCCGAATTCCAGGGCCGGTTTCCGATCCGGGTCGAGCTGAAGCCGCTCAGCGAGGACGACCTCGTCCGCATCCTCACCGAGCCCGGCAACGCGCTGACCAGGCAGTACGCCGCCCTGCTCGGCACCGAGCAGGTCACGCTCGATTTCACCCCGGACGGAATCCGCGAGCTTGCGGCCCAGGCCCACCGCGTGAATGAGGAGGACGAGAACCTCGGAGCCCGCCGTCTGTTCACGATCATGGAAAAGGTGCTGGAGGACGTCTCCTTTGGAGCCGAGGAACTTGCCGGGACAACGGTCGTCATCGATGCCACCTACGTCGGCGATCGGCTCGGCGAACTGGTCCGGAACCAGGACCTCCGCCGCTACGTGCTCTAACGCCCGGGAGCGGGTGTAGGAGTCGGGCGGGACTGGTACACTCGGGTCATCTCACACGTTCGGTTTCACGCGGCCGGCGGGTGCCCGGTGCCCCCGGGTCGCCGCCGCGGTTCACCCCGGACGGAGGCACCACACCACCCCAACAGGAGCGACCGCCCATGCCGGCAGTAACACTGCGNNAATGGCATCCACATCATCGACCTCGAGCAGACCCAGAAGCAGCTCGATGTCGCCTGCGAGTATTTGAGGGACGTCGTCGGGAGCGGCCAGAAGGTCCTCTTCGTCGGTACCAAGAAGCAGGCGCAGGACGTCATCGAGGAGGTCTGCCGCAATACCGGTCAGGCCTACGTCACCCACCGCTGGATGGGCGGGATGCTCACCAACTTCCAGGTGATCCAGCGCCGCCTGCGCCGGCTCGCGGAACTCCGGGTCATGCAGTCACGCGGCGATTTCGAGCGGATGAGCGGCAAGGAGGCCAACGACGCGAAGGACGATCTCGAGCGCCTCGAGAACAACTTCGCCGGCATGGCCGACATGAAGCGGCTCCCCGGCGCGGTCTTCGTGATCGACTGTAAGAAGGAGCGCATCGCGGTCACCGAGGCCAACAAGCTGAACATCCCGATCGTGGCGATCGTCGACACCAATTGCGACCCGGACGACATCCAGGTGGTGATCCCGGGCAATGACGATGCCATGCGCAGCTGCCGCCTGATCGTGACCGAGATCGGCAAGGCGATCGCCGAGGGACTCCAGCAGTTCAGCGAGCGCGAGATGCAGGAACGCCAGGAAGCCGAGAAGCGCGAACAAGAGGCTGCGGTGGCTGCTGAAGCGGCGGCGGTCGTCGCGGCAGAGCAGGCCGCCGCCGCTGCCGCGCATGCCGACGCAATCGCCGCGGAGCAAGCTGCCGCCGCACCTGCAGAAGAGCCCGTGGCAGCCGGCGCAGCAGCTTCCGAGGGGGAGGCAACGAGCTGATGGCAGAAGTCACAGCAGCAATGGTCAAGGCCTTGCG
Source organism: Candidatus Dormiibacterota bacterium (assembly GCA_003135895.1). GTDB lineage: Bacteria > Chloroflexota > Dormibacteria > Aeolococcales > Aeolococcaceae > Palsa-851. The sequence continues at coordinate 18,406 of PNBE01000126.1, read as the reverse complement.
GGAGCGCACCGGCGCGGGGATGATGGACTGCAAACGTGCGCTGGTCGAGAGCGACGGCGACATGGACAAGGCGGAGGACTGGTTGCGAGCCAAGGGATTCTCCCGTGCAGCGGCGAAGGCCGGACGCAGCACCAACGAGGGCATGGTCGACGCCTACATCCACCATGCCGGCGGTATCGCCAAGCAGGGCGCGCTCATCGAGATCAACTGTGAGTCGGATTTCGTCGCCAAGACGGACGACTTCAAGCACCTCGCGCACACCCTCGCCCTCCAGGTGGTCGGCATGGCGCCGCAGTACGTCCGCCGCGAGGACGTTCCCGCGGACATCGTCGAGCGCGAGCGCGCCGTCTATCGCGAGCAGGTGCAGGGAAAGCCTGAGAACATCGTCGAGAAGATCCTCACCGGCAAGCTCGACGCCTTCTACGCTCAGGTCTGCCTGCTCGAGCAGCCGTGGATCAAGGACGACAAGAAGAAGGTCGGCGACCTGGTGACAGAAGCGATCGCCAAGCTCGGTGAGAACATCTCGGTGGCCCGATTCGCCCGCTTCGCTGTGGGTGATGAGAGCGCCGAAAGTAACGGCGCAGGCACGCCTGCCGCAGAGTGAGCATCGGAGCGACCAACGTGGAACTCTCCGCGGTCGAGGGACGTGCCAGTGACGGCCGCCGACCCGTCTTCGGACGGGTCATCCTCAAGCTCGGCGGCGAGGCGCTGCTCGGCACTGCCGGCTACGGCATCGACTATGGAGCTGCGCGCCAGATTGCCGAGCAGCTGACCCACATCGTCGAGCGGGGCGTCCAGGTCGCGATCGTCGTCGGCGGCGGCAACATCGTGCGGGGCACCGAAGCCGCTCAGCACGGCATCGACCGGGTCACCGCGGACTACATGGGAATGCTCGCGACCGTGATCAACGCCCTCGCATTGCGCGACGCCATCGAGCAGTTCGGGATCGACTGCCGGATGCAGAGCGCAATCGCGATGCAGCAGGTGGCGGAGCCGTTCATCCCCAGGCGCGCCATCCGCCATCTCGAGAAGGGCCGTCTGGTCATCCTCGCCGCGGGCACCGGGAACCCGTTCTTCACCACCGACACAACCGCCGCGCTGCGTGCGGTCGAGATCGGTGCCGACGTGCTCCTCAAGGCGACCAAGGTGGATGGCATTTACAGCGCGGATCCCAACAAGGTCACCACCGCGACGCGGTTGCAGAACCTGACCTACCTGGACGTGCTCAACCGCGGGCTCGCCATCATGGACAGCACCGCCGTGACCCTGTGCATGGACAACCGCATGCCGATCATCGTGTTCGACCTCTTCACGAAGGGCAATATCGAGCGCGTGATCCTCGGTGAACAGATCGGGACCCGCGTCGACGCCGAGGGCGACGCCGAGTGACCGACCGCGACAAGCCTGACGACCCAGAGCAACAGATCGCGCAACGGATCGCGGACGCGAACGTGCGCATGGAGAAGAGCGTCGAAGCGTTGCACCGAGAGCTCATGACGGTGCGCACCGGGCGTGCATCTCCCGCGTTGCTGGAACGGTTGACCGTCGATTACTACGGGTCGCCGACCCCGCTGCAGACGATCGCCGGCATCAGCGTCCCGGAGGCCAGCATGCTGGTCATCCAGCCCTACGATCGCACCTCGCTCGGCGCCATCGAGAAGGCGATCCAGAAGAGCGACCTGGGGCTCAACCCGAGCAACGATGGCCAGGTGATCCGGGTGGCGATCCCGCAACTCACCGAGGAGCGCCGAAAGGACCTCGTCAAGGTGATCCATCGCAAGGCGGAGGAGGCGCGCGTCGCAGTGCGCAACATCCGCCGCGACGAGGTCGACCACCTTCGCCGGGTCGAGAAGGAGGGCCACGTGAGCAAGGACGAGGTGGCCGGCAAGCTCACCGACGTGCAGAAGACCACCGATCAGTTCATCGCACGGATCGACGACGCCACCCAGCGCAAGGAGGCTGAGATCCTCGAGGTCTGATCCAGACCCGCGCCGAAACGGCCGATGCCTTCGGGGCGTTCTAACCCCGAGCCCCAAAATGCAACGCCCACCCGATCCCGCCGCGATCCCGCTCCCTGCGAGGGCCGACCTGCCGCGGCATGTCGGCATCATCATGGACGGCAACGGACGCTGGGCAAGGCGGCGCCANNTACGCGTTCAGCACCGAGAACTGGCAGCGGCCGCGCGGCGAGGTGATGGCCCTGATGCGCCTCTTCGGCGAGACCATCGACCGCGAGGTCGGCGAGCTCCATGAGAACGGCGTCCAGATCCGCGTCCTCGGGGATCGGGCGCGTCTCAGCGAATCACTGCAACAGAAGGTCGCCCAGGCCGAAGCGCTCACCGCCGGCGACACCCAGGCGATCCTCAACGTCGCCATCAACTACGGTGGCCGGCGGGAGATCGTCGACGCCATTCGCGAGCTTGCCGGGGCGGGGGAGGACCTCACCTCACTGGACGAGCCGGCGATCAGCAACGCGCTCTACACCCGTGGCCTTCCCGACCCCGACCTGATCGTGCGCACCGCCGGCGAGCTCCGGATCAGCAACTTCCTGCTCTGGCAGGCCGCCTATGCGGAGCTGTATGTCACCGACACGCTCTGGCCCGACTTCGGTGAGACAGCGATTCACGATGCGCTCTCCGACTTCTCTAGTCGCGAGCGGAAATTCGGTGCCATCTCCGAGTCGCTCGAGCGCGTTCCCGCCCACGCCGGCATCGTGCAGCACGCCACCCGGGCGGAATGAACCTCGTCCTCCGGGTGACGTCCGGAGTGGTGCTGGTGGCGGTCATCGCTGCGGCGCTCTGGATCGGCAGTCCCGCGGTCGCCGCGGTGGTCGGCGCAGGGGCGCTGATCGGGGCTTGGGAGCTGCGCGGGCTCCTGGGGCGTATCGGCCCAACCCCGCCGGCCTGGATGATCCTGCCGCTGAGTCTCTGGCTCGGGATCAGGTTCGTCCTCCCCTCGGCGGACATGGCCGCGGACTGGGCGTTCGCGGCGTCTGCCGTCGTCGGCCTCCTGGCCGGGCTCCTGACCCGGCAGAGCTTCGCGGGCTGGGCACTCGCTGTCGGCGGTGCCACCTACATCGGCCTCTGCCTCGGATTCTGGCTTGCGCTCTACCGGTGGCACGTCCCCGACCCGAACCATCTCGGGTTACGGCTTGTTGCCCTGGCGCTGGCGGGTGCGGTGATCGGTGACACGGCCGCCTACTTCGTCGGCTCGGCGATGGGACGCCATGCCTTCTTCCACTCGATCTCTCCGCGAAAATCGGTGGAGGGCGCCGTGGCCGGGGCGGTTGCGGCCGTGCTCGTCGGGGCGCTCGCCGGCCCCTGGCTGATCGGCATCAGCGTCCCCCTCGGCGCCGGGCTCGGCGCACTCATGACCATCGCGGCGCAGGGCGGGGACCTCGTCGAGTCCGCGATCAAGCGCGAGGCCGGCGTCAAGGACTCGGGGACGCTGATCCCCGGCCATGGCGGCATCCTCGACCGCGCCGACAGCCTTGTTTTGCTCGCGCCAGTCGTATATTGCTACCTGAAGCTGATCGCATTCCCGTAACCGCGGTGAAAGCGGCGGCGTGTTCTGCTCTACTGCGAACCGAGGCATCTGCGCACAAGTGACACACCCCACGCCCCGCCGACGCGTCGTCCTGCTTGGCGCGACCGGTTCGATCGGCCGTCAGGCGTGCGATGTCATCGCCAGGTTCCCCGATCGGTTCGAACTCGTCGGCGCCGTCGCGGGAAGTGATGGCGCGGCGCTGGCGGCGATCGCGAGCCGGTTCGGAGTGGCGCGCACCGCACTGGTGCACAGCGACCCGCGAGCCGTGCTGCCGCCGGGCTGCGAGACCGGGATGGACGCCGCGTGCGAGATCGCCGCGATGGAGGCCGATGTGGTCTGTGTCGCCATCACGGGCGCAGCCGCGATCCGGCCGACGCTCGCCGCGATCGACGCCGGCGGAGCAGTCGCCACGGCTACCAAGGAGGTCCTGGTCATGGCGGGCGAGCTCGTCAAGGCCCGTGCAGCGGCCAGCGGCGCTCGCATCATCCCGATCGACAGCGAGCACTCGGCGCTCTGGCAGTGCCTGCGTGGTGAGGACCCCTCCTCGGTGTCGCGGCTGGTGCTCACCGCGAGTGGCGGTCCGTTCCTGCGGCGGCCCCTGGAGACGTTCGCCTCGATCACTCCGACTGAGGCGCTCGCCCACCCCACGTGGAACATGGGACCGAAGGTCACCATCGACTCGGCCACGATGATGAACAAGGGACTCGAGGTCATCGAGGCGCACTTCCTCTTCGACACTGCGTACGCGTCGATCGACGTCGCCATCCACCCGACCAGCATCGTGCACAGCTGGGTCGAGTTCCGCGACGGCGCCGTGGTCGCCCAGATGGGGGTGCCGGACATGCGGGTACCGATCGCCCTCGCCCTCGCGGACGGGGAGCGCCTTGCCGGCGTGGGCCCGCACCTCGACCTCCGCGACGTCTCGCCCCTGGAATTCCTGCCGGTGGATGGCGCCCGTTTTCCCGCGGTCACTCTCGCCCGGGCAACCGGAGAGCGTGGTGGCCTCGCTCCGTGCGTCTTCAACGCGGCCAACGAGGAGGCGGTGACGGCGTTCATGGCCGGACAGTGCCGCTTCGATGAGATCGTCCCGCTCGTCGCCGGCGCGCTCGCAGCCTTCGACGATGGCGACGCGTCGACCCTCGACGGCGTGCTCGCCGCCGACGCCTGGGCGCGCGGCTTCGTTCGCGCCAACACCGCCGACGCGATGGCGGCACGATGATCCAGTTCCTCCTCTACGCCGGCGCGTTCCTCCTCGTGCTGGTCACGGTCATCACCGTCCACGAGTTCGGGCATTTCGCGGTCGGCAAACTCTCGGGCATCAAGGTCGAGGAATTCGCGATCGGGTTCGGACCCAAGATCTACTCGCGAACGATCGGTGAGACTCTGTACGCGATTCGCGCCATCCCTGCCGGCGGCTTCGTGCGCATGGCGGGCATGCTCGGGCTCACCGGCGAAAGTGATGCGGGAGAACGCAACTTCTACCGCGCCTCGCGTCCGCGCCGATTCGCGACTGTGGCAGCGGGCATCGTCACCAACTTCGTCTTCGGCGGCATCATCTTTGCGATCGTCGACATGCAGCCGACCCCGTACGTCTTCGACGTCCACGCTGCCTCCGGCGCGGCCGGTCTCAAGTCGGGGGACACCATCCTCGCGATCAACGGTCATGTGATCCGCCAGGACACGATCAACCACGTCACCGCCGACCTCCACAGCGCGACCACCGCCAGTCAGGGGCAGCCGCTGCAGGTGGCCTATCGCGCGTCCGGCGGCAGCATTCACACGACGACGCTGACCCCGAGGCTCACCATCACGAACATCGTCGCCGACCAGTCAACGGTCGCCGGCGGCAAGCTCCCGGCTGGGGGCCTGGTGGTGACCTCCATCAACGGTAGCCCGGTCGGCACCGGCGACCCGGCAGCACTGCTCGGGGGCGGCACGCCGGTCACGATCAGCGGCTACCTCGCCAACGCAGATGGTTCGCCGTCCAAATACTTCACCAATGTCAGCGTGTCCGGCATCAAAGACGGCTACGCGGCCAACAACGCGATCAGGGCGGCGTGGATCATGGGCGTCGTCCCGGGCTTCGACGGTGAGAGCCCGCCCGCGGCGATCGCCAGCGGCTTCAGCGCAATCCCGGGGTTCATCGGGGCCGAATTCACTGGCATTTACGGCCTGATCGTGCATCCGCCCCAGGGCGGGATCAACGGCCCGCAGGGCTTCACCGGCCCGGTCGGGATCGCGCAGGAGACTGCCACCGCCACCAACAACGGATTCCTCGGACCGAATGGGCTGGTCTGGTGGATCGGGTTCATCAGCCTCAACCTCGGCTTCGTCAACATGCTGCCGATTCCCTTCCTGGACGGCGGCAAACTGCTCTTCATCCTCATCGAATCGGTGCGCCGCCGGCGCCTCAATCCGAAGGTCGAGGCCGCGATCACCGCGGTCGGGCTGGCAGTGATCGTCGTCTTCGCCGTGTATGTCACCATCGGAGACGTGAGCAGGCTATGACCGACGGGGGCTCGCCGACCAAAGCACGCCGTGCGACAGTTCCCGTCCGCGTCGGATCCGTGGTCATCGGCGGCGCCGCGCCGATCGCGGTCCAGACCATGACCAAGACCCAGACCGAGGACGCGGCGGCGACGATCGCGCAGATCGAGCGCGCCGCGAAGGCGGGCGCCGACGTCATCCGGGTCACCTGCGACACGCGCGATGCCGCGGCGGCGTTGCACGAGATCGTGCGTGAGTCGCCGATCCCGGTTGTCGCCGATATCCACTACGACGCACCGCTCGCATTGCTGGCGCTCGAAGCGGGGGTGCATTGTCTGCGCCTGAACCCGGGCAACATCACCGACAGCGCGAAGGTCGCCGACATCGCGCGCGAGGCGAAGGCGCGCAATGTGCCGATTCGCATCGGCGTGAACGCCGGCAGCATCCCCCAGCGCAAGGAGTTGACACGCGGACGCGGCGGATCGATCGAGGAGACGGCGCAGAACATGGTCGCCGCCGCGATGAGCCACATCCGCGTCCTCGAGGAGCTCGACTTCCGCGACATCAAGGTGTCTCTCAAGGCGAGCGACGTGCTCACCAACCTCGCCGCCAACCGGGCTTTCGTCGCGCTGGGGAACCGCTATCCGCTGCATCTCGGGCTCACCGAGGCGGGTCCCGTCGACACGGGCAGCATCAAGAGCGCGCTCGGCATCGGCCTCCTGCTCGCCGACGGGATCGGGGACACCATCCGCGTCTCGCTGGTGGGCTCGCCCGAGGAGGAGGTGCGGGTCGCGCGTCAGATCCTCGCCAATCTGCAGGANNCGGTGATGGGCTGCGTCGTCAACGGCCCGGGTGAGGGCATGCATGCCGACATCGGGATCGCCGGTGGCCGTCAGAAGGGCATTCTGTACCGCAACGGCAAGGTGGTTTCGACGCTGCCCGAGGGCGAGCTGGTCATCGCATTGCTCGACGAATTGCACGAGATCGCCGAGGAAGACGCGCGACTGATCGCCGAAGGCAAGCCGCTGCCGGTCGGTTTGAGCGAGCGCGAGGGCGTCCTCACGTAGACTGCTCCGCCATGGCCGACGAAAAGCGGATCACGGCGCAGAGCGAGGATTTTGATCGCTGGTACACGGATGTGGTCCGTCGTGCCGAGCTCGCCGACTACTCGCCGGTGCGCGGCTGCATGGTGATCCGTCCGTACGGCTTCGCGTTGTGGGAGAACATCCAGCGCGCGCTCGACGACATGATCAAGCGCACCGGCCACGAGAACATGTACTTCCCGCTGTTCATCCCGGAGTCGTACCTCCAGAAGGAGGCGGCCCACGTCGAGGGGTTCGACCCCCAGGTCGCCTGGGTGACCCGCGGCGGCGGCAAGGAGCTCGAGGAGCGGCTGGCGGTGCGTCCGACCAGCGAGACCATCATCTGCTCCATGTACGCCGGCTGGATCCACTCGTGGCGTGACCTCCCGGTGAAGATCAACCAGTGGTGCAACGTCGTCCGCTGGGAGCACCGCACCCGGCTGTTCCTGCGCACCACCGAGTTCCTCTGGCAGGAGGGCCACACGTTTCATCAACTCGACAGCGAGGCGGCGGACGAGGTCGACACCATGCTCGACTGCTATCGCGAGCTCACCGAGGACTGGCTGGCCATTCCTGTGATCAAGGGCCGCAAGACGGAATCAGAGAAGTTTCCGGGCGCGCGCTACACGGTGAGCATCGAGGCGATGATGGCCGACGGATGGGCGTTGCAATCGGGTACGTCGCACCACCTCGGCCAGAACTTCACCCGCGCATACGACATCGCATACAGCGATCGCGACAACCAACGGCAGCATCCCTTTCAGACATCGTGGGGACTGTCGGCGCGGACCGTGGGTGCGGTGATCATGGCCCACGGCGATGACATGGGCCTGATCCTTCCGCCCAGGGTGGCCCCGGTCCAGGTCGTGGTGGTCCCGATCACGCGCAGCAACGACGAGGCGGGAGCCGCGGTGGTGGAAGAGGCGGCCGCGCGTCTCGAGAGCGAGTGTCCCGCCGGGGTTCGTCTGCGCGTCGACCGTCGTGAGGGGGTGCGCCCCGGCGAGAAATACGCGCACTGGGAGTTGCGCGGTGTGCCACTGCGGATCGTCGTCGGGGCCAAGGATCTCGCGGGCGGCAACGTCACCCTCGTGCATCGCGTGGACGGCACCCAGGAGACCGTGCCCCTGGCGGGACTCGCGGCCAACCTCCCGAGCCTGCTCGAGGCGTCGCAACGGGCGATCTTCGAACGCGCTCGCAAGCGCCTCGATGAGCGCAGCGTCGACGTCGCAACCCTGGACGAGTTGGTCGCGGCATTTGCGGAACGCCCCGTCTTCGCGACCGCGCCGATGTGCAACACCGACGAGTGCGAAACCGCGATCAAGGCTGCGGTCCATGCCCTCACGGTTCGCGTGCTCCGCGCCGACCGGTCCGCGCACGGCGCGCCGTGCATCGCATGTGGGAAGCCCGCCGAGTTCTACGCGCTCCTCGCCCGCTCGTACTGAGAAGGTCCCTCAGGACTGGTCGACGGCGATCCGCTTGAGATGTGCCCAGAACGCCTCGACAGCGGGCGTGTGCAGGTCGCGGCGCCTCGCCGCGGCGAATGACTGCGAGACGCCGCGTCCGGGCAGCGGGATGACCACGAGCCGGCCCTCAGCGATGTCCTGTTCCACCACCGAGCGCGGCATCGCAGCGAATCCGAGCCCGGCGAGCAGTGCCGCGTGGAGCGCGCCCTCCTCAAGCTCGAGGGTGTTCTCGGGGTCGACGTGGGTGCCCAGCGCGTGGGCGGCGAGTGCCTCGGTTGCGCTCCCTCGCTCGTGGGCGAGGTGGCGATGGGTCACGAGATCGCGCAGCGCTGTACGGCTGGACGCCAGCGGATGGTGCGAGGCGACCACGGTGACCAGTTGCGTGTGCTCCAGCACGACGGTCTCGATGCCGGCCTCGCGGATCGACGACCCCGCGAGGATGATGTCGGCTCGACCCTCGAGGAGCATCGTGACCAGGGAGCGCATGGGCGCGAGCGCGAGCCGGATGTTGATCTCGGGGTGGTCGGCGACGAAGGGCGCGAGCCAGCCCGACAGCCGGTGCGCGCCCATCACGCGTCCCGCCGCGACGGTGAGCTCTCCGCGCTCGAAGGCGAGGTAGCCGACGCGCAGCTCCTCGATCTGACCGACGTCCTCGAGGACACGCACGGCGAGCTGACGCAGGGCGCGGCCGACGTCGGTGAGCTGCACGTTGCGTCCCACCCGCTGCAGCAGAGGGAGACCGAGGGTGGCCTCCAGGCGCCGCACCACACCACTCACCGATCCCTGGGAGAGGCCGAGTGCCTCGGCGGCCGCGGTGACGTGCTCGCGTTCGGCGACGGCGAGAAACGTGTGCAGCTGATCGAGTGTGATCCGAGGCCTCGGGTGCCGAGGACGCGACTGCGACATGCGCACCGCGGCGTTAGCCGCGAGGCGCCGGTTCTGGGAGGAGGCCGCTGGCGTCGATGGCTGCGAGCACGGCGGCGACCGACTCGTCGACGCTCTGGGTGCCGCTGTCGACGATCACATCCGGGGCTTCGGGCGCCTCATACGGATCCGAGACACCGGTGAAGTGGGCGATCTCGCCGGCAAGCGCGCGCTTGTACAGGCCCTTGACGTCACGCTCTGACAGCACATCGATCGAGCAGCTCACATAGACCTCGACAAAGCGGCCGATGCGCCGGCGCACCTCGCCCCGCGTGTCCTTGTACGGGGAGATTGCAGCGGTGATGGCGACAACCCCGTTGCGGGTCAGCAGCTCCGCGACGAATCCGATGCGCCGGATGTTGATGTCGCGATCTTCCTTGCTGAAGCCGAGCCCGGCGCTGAGCGTCTGGCGCACCTCGTCGCCGTCGAGCACCTCGACGCGCAGACCGCGCTGGCGCAACTCGGTCGCGACGCGCTGTCCAATCGTTGACTTGCCGGCGCCGGAAAGGCCCGTGAACCAGATCGTCAGACCGCTCATCAGGCGACGGGCGCCGCGACGGCGTAGGCGGCGCGGAGGATCTCCGCGACCTCGGGCCTGGTGAATTCGTGGGGGATTGGATCGCCGCGGGTGAGCATCTCGCGAACCCGCGTCCCGCTGAGGATCACCCGGTCGTCCGCGCCGTGCGGGCAGGTCTTGGTGCTCGCCATGCTCTCGCATGCGCGGCAGTAGAAGGAGTGCTCGAACTTGTACGCCGCGAAACCGAGGCGTTCGGCCCCGCCAAGCTCGTCGAACAGCGTTTGCGCGTCGTAGGTGCCGTAGTAGTTGCCGACCCCGGCAGCATCACGGCCGATGATGAAATGCGAGCAACCGTAGTTGCGGCGAACCTGACCGTGGTAGAGGGCCTCGCGCGGCCCGGCGTAGCGCATCGCGCCGGGGAAGATCCCCAGCACCACGCGGTTCGGCGGATAGTAGCCGTCGAGCAGGACGCGGTAGCACTGCATCCGGACATCGAAGGGCACGTCATCGCCCTTGGTCACACCGGAGAGGGGATGGAGCAGGAGTCCGTCGACCTGCTCGAGCGCGACCTTGGTCAGGTACTCGTGGGCGCGGTGTACCGGGTTGCGTGTCTGGAAACCGACGACCGTCGACCATCCGCGATCGGTCAGCGCAGCGCGCGTCTCGGCAGGCGTGGAGGGCACGTCGCCCTGCGGCTGCGCGGCGACCCGAACCGGTCCGGCGACAACTGTCGGGCCCTGCGCGAACAGCGCCGCGACCCCCGGATGCGCCTGGTCGTTGGTGCGGTACACCTCCCGGGCCTCGGACTCGAGGTCGCGGTCGTAAATCTCAGTCACGGTGAGCGCGCCGAGCAGGTGACCGCCCTCGTCGCGCAGGGCGACGACGGCGCCTTCCTGCAGTGAGCGAGCGTGGTCACCGGCGGGCAGGGTGATCGGCAGCGTCCACGGCGTGCCATTGCTCAGCGCGGCATGCTCGACAACGCTCTCGTAGTCACCACGTCCCTGGAAACCGTCGAGCGGCGAGTAGGCGCCGCTGCCGAGCAGCGCGAGGTCGGCGGACGCCGTCTCCGAAATCCGCAGCGAGATGAGGTCTTCAGCGCGCGCGCTGAGATCAGCAAGCTCCTCTGGGGTCATCATCAGATCGACCAGTGCGCCCCCAAGCGGTGAGACGAGGGTTGCCTCTTTCTCCGCCACTCGGGGCTCGCGTGATTCCAGGGTCATTGCGGCCAGTTTACCGGGTCATGCCCTCCGAAGCGCTTGCGTCCCATTGCCGCGTGCAATCGGTCGCTGGAATTCACTCTACGGACATACTTTCGTTACATCGTGTTTGATCGAACCGCTCCGGCCCTACACTCGTAAGGGCACCGTGCCTATCACCGAGCTCATGGCCCGCGTCGAATACCTCCCGATGGAGGATCGCACCGCGATACGGCGCGCCTTCGATGTCGCCGATCGCGCGCACACAGGGCAATCACGGCTCACCGGCGAGCCCTACATCGAGCATCCGCTGGCGGTGGCGGGCATCCTCGCCGACCTGCGACTCGACCCCGAAACGCTCATGGCCGCGCTGCTCCACGACACCGTCGAGGACACCGAGGTCACCCGCGAAGAGGTGCGCAGCCTCTTCGGTGACCAGGTCGCGAAGCTGGTCGACGGGGTGACCAAGCTCGGCAAGATTCACGTGCGCAGCGCCGAGGAGCACCAGGCGGAGAACATCCGAAAAATGCTCGTGGCCATGGCCGAGGATGTGCGCGTCGTGCTCATCAAGCTCGGCGATCGACTCCACAACATGCGCACCATCAGCGCGCATACGACCGAGCGCCGGCTGCGCATCAGCCGCGAAACCCTGGACATCTACGCGCCGCTCGCGCATCGCCTCGGCATCTGGGAGATCAAGGGCGAGCTCGAGGACCTCGCCTTCGTGCAGCTCGATCCCGACAACTATCACCTCATCGAAGCGCGCCTGGCGAGCAGCCGCGAGCAGCGCGACGCGTTCGTGCGCGATGTCACGGAGATCCTCGGGCGCGAGTTCGCGCCGCTTGGCATGGAGGCGGAGATCGCCGGTCGCACCAAGCACACGTACAGCATCCACGAGAAGATGCTGCGCGGCCAGAAGGAATTCGGCGAGATCTACGACATCATCGCCATCCGCGTGCTCGTCGACTCCATCAAGGACTGCTATGGCGCCCTGGGTGTCGTGCACTCGCTCTGGAAACCGCTGCCGGGCCGATTCAAGGACTACATCGCCATGCCCAAGGGAAATGGGTATCAGTCGCTGCACACCACCGTGCTGTCCCACACCGGCGAGCCGATGGAAGTGCAGATCCGCACCCAGGAGATGCACGAGACCTCGGAGTACGGCGTCGCCGCGCACTGGCGCTACAAGGGCGGACAGGACGGCGCACGCATCGACGAGCGCTTCACCTGGCTGCGCCTCCTGATGGACTGGCAGAAGGAGGTGCTCGACGCCGAGGCCTTCGTCAACACCGTGAAGGTCGACATCTTCCAGGACGAGGTCTTCGTGTTCACGCCGCGTGGGGACGTGCGCTCACTGCCGCAGGGGTCGACCCCCGTGGACTTCGCATATCGCATCCACACCGATGTCGGCCACAGCTGCATTGGGGCGAAGGTCAATGGACGGATGGTGCCGCTCGATCACCGCCTGGAGAACGGCGAGATCGTCGAGGTGCTCACCACCAAGGCCCTGCACGGGCCGTCGCGCGACTGGCTGAATTTCGTGAAGACCTCGAGCGCGCGCGAAAAGATTCGCCAATGGTTCAAACGCGAACGGCGCGACGAGAACATCCAGAAGGGCCGCGAGATGCTGGACAAGGAGTTCCGGCGTCTTCGCCAGATGTCGCTGAGTGGCGTGAAGGACGATCAACTGCTCGAACTCGCCCAGGAATTCAAGGTCGCCACCATCGACGACTTCGTCGCGGCCATCGGCTACGGGGACATCAGCGCGCGCAGTGCGGTCCTGAAATTCGGCGCCGACGAACAGCAGACCGATGACGATCGCATCCTCGGCATTCCGCTCACGAGCACACCCGCGCCGACCGGAACGGTGCGCGTGCACGGCCACGTCGACATGCTCACCACACTGGCCCACTGCTGCAAGCCGGTCGCGGGCGATGCGATCCGCGGCTACGTGACCCGAGGCAAGGGTGTCACCGTGCACCGCGCCGACTGCGTCAACGTCCGCAACGCCACCGACGTCGAGCGTATCGTCGATGTCGAGTGGGAGACCGGCGCGCGCCAGGTGTATCCGGTGAGCATCAAGATCGAGGCGTGGGATCGCACCGGGCTGCTCCGGGACATCGCCGCGGTCATCGCCGAATCGAAGATCAACCTGAGCGGCGCGGACGTGCAGGTGTACGACGACAAGACCGCGGTGATCAGCACCATCGTCGAGATCCAGAACCTGTCGCAGCTGAGCCGCCTCCTCGAACGGCTCGAGGCCGTCCGCGACGTCCACACGGTGGCCCGCGACACGGTCTGAGACCCGCGAAGTTTCGTGGGAGCCGGAAGCCCGTACACTCGGACGCCAATGCCTGAGATCGCAGCGCCAAAAGGTACGCGTGACATCCTGCCCGACGAGTTTGTCGCTCGTCGGTGGCTGCTCGACGCCCACCGACAGGTCGCGGAATCCTTTGGATACCGGCCGATCGAAACACCGATCATCGAGGCGACCGAGCTTTTCCGCCGCGGGGTTGGCACCGACACCGACATCGTCGAGAAGCAGATGTTCACCTTCGAGGATCGCGGCGGACGCTCCCTCACGCTCCGGCCGGAGGGGACGGCGGGCACGCTCCGCGCCGTGCTCGGCGCGCACCTCGACCAGGAGGTCCGCCCCGTGCGGGTGCACTACGCAGGCCCGTTCTTTCGTGCCGAGCGGCCGCAGGCGGGCCGCCAACATCAATTCACGCAGGTCGGGATCGAGTCCATCGGCGAAGGCTCGCCGGCGCTCGACGCCGAGATCCTCGAGGTGGCCCGGCGTTTTTTCGAGGCGCTCGGGCTCACCGGTGTCCACCTCCAGGTCAACTCGCTGGGAAGTCCGGAAGATCGGGCTCGATACCGCGCGGCGCTGATCGAGTACTACACCCCGCTCGAGACCTCGCTCTGCGACGACTGCCGACGCCGCCTGCACACCAACCCGCTGCGACTGCTCGACTGCAAGCGTGACGCAGGACTGGTGGAGGGCGCCCCACTGCTCTGGGACTCCCTGGGCAGGCCCAGCCGCGACCATTTCACAGCTGTCCTGCGCCACCTCGAGGCGGCCGGTATCGACGCGATCCGCAACGACCGGCTGGTGCGCGGTCTCGACTACTACAGCGACACCGTCTTCGAGTTCTGGCACGACACGCTCCAGGGAGCACAGAGCTCCCTCGGCGGGGGAGGACGCTACGACGGCCTCGCCGAGCTGCTCGGGTTCCCGGCAACGGCAGCGACCGGGTATGCCCTCGGGGTCGAGCGAATCCTCATGGTCGCCCGTGCACTGGGAACAGTTCCCGGAACCGAGCCCGCAGCCGAGGTGCTGGTCTGCTCCGTCGAGCCGGACCAGGCAGAGGCTGCAGCCGGAATGGCACGCCTGCTGCGCACCGTGGGGGCGCGCACGGTCCTCGACGTCGCTGACCGGAGGCTGGATCGCAAGCTGCGCGGCGCCGGCCGCATCGGCGCGCGGGTTGCAGTCATCGTTGGCGAAAACGAAGTGGCAGGTGACGGTGCTGTGGTGCGTGACCTCGACGGCCGCAGTCAGCAGACGGTTCCGATCACGGAGCTCGCCGCAACCGTCACCCGCATCCTCGAAGGAGCCTCGTGAGCACTGAGCGCACCTATTGCGGCACGCCCCGCGCCGGCGACTCTGGAAAGCTCGCGACCGTGTTCGGGTGGGTCGACCGGCGTCGCGACCATGGCGGGCTCATCTTCATCGACCTCCGTGATCACACCGGCGTCCTCCAGGTGGTCATCGATCCCAACGACGCGCCCGAGGCGCACCGCGCTGCCCGGGAGGCCCGGCTCGAGTGGGTGCTCCGCTTCGAGGGCGAGCTCCGGTTGCGCTCCCCCGAGAACATCAATCCCAGGCGCGAGACCGGCGAGGTCGAGTTGCGTGCCGGCGGCTGCGCCGTGCTCGCGATCGCGAAGACGCCACCGTTTCCTGTCAACGAGGATTCCGACGTCGACGAGCAGCTGCGCCTGCGCCATCGATATCTCGATCTGCGCCGCGTGCATCTCCAGCGCAACCTGCGCGCCCGCGCGAAGTTCTGCAGCGAGCTGCGCCGCGCGATGGGTGAGATCGGGTTTCTGGAGATCGAGACCCCGATGATGATCCGGGCAACACCGGAGGGTGCCCGCGACTATCTCGTGCCCAGCCGCCTCTTTCCGGGCAGCTTCTATGCGTTGCCGCAGTCACCCCAGCTCTACAAGCAGCTCTCGATGGTCGCCGGGTTCGACAGGTACTTCCAACTGGCCCATTGCATGCGCGACGAGGACCTGCGCGCCGACCGCCAGCCGGAATTCACGCAACTCGACATCGAGATGTCCTTCGTCGATGAGGACGACGTCTTTGCCGCGCTCGAACACGCGATCCCGAGCGCATGGGAGGCGTGCGAGTTCCGCGGAGGCCACCTGACCGTCCCATTCCCGCGCATGACATGGCGTCAGGCGATGGACAGTTATGGAGTCGACAAGCCCGACACCCGCTTCGAGCTGCTCCTCCACGACCTCACCGGCATCGTCGGGAACTCGGGGTTTCGGGTCTTCGCCGACGCGGTGGCAGCGGGCGGCATCGTCAAGGGAATCTGCGTCAAGGGCGGCGACGATCTCAGCCGCAGCGACATCGAGGGGCAGCTGACCGAGGTTGCGCGCGGCGCGAAAGCCCGCGGCCTGGCATACATCTGGAGGCGTGCCGATGGTTGGCAGGGCGGGATCGCCAAGTTCTTCACGCCCGAGGAGCTCGAGGCGATCGGCGCTGCCACCGGCGCCGAGACCGGGGACTGCGTCCTGATGGTNNCTCGGCGCCGTGCGCAACCACCTTGGACGTGCACGCGGCCTGTACGACGACACTCGCATCGACATGCTCTGGGTGACCGAGTTTCCGATGTTCGAACGCAGCGACGAGACCGGCGAGGTCGGGGCTGCGCATCACCCCTTCACGATGATCTATGCCGATGATCTCGACCTCCTGGAATCGGATCCGCTGGCGGTGCGCTCGCGCGCCTACGACCTCGTGGTCAACGGTCGTGAGATCGGCAGCGGCAGCATCCGCATCACCGATCCTGCGATCCAGCAACGCGTGCTCGCCGCGCTGGGCATCGACGCGGAAGAGGCGCAGCGCAAGTTCGGCTTCCTGCTCGAGGCCTTCGAATACGGGGTGCCGCCCCACGGTGGCTGGGCGGGCGGCATCGATCGCATGGTCATGGAAGGACTCGGCACCGACAACATCCGCGACGTGATCGCCTTTCCCAAGAACCAGCAGGCGCAGGAGCCGATGACCGATGCGCCCGCCCCGGTCGACCCGGCCCAGCTTCGCGAACTGGGCATCGCGATCCTCCCGACCACCCGGACGCCGTGAGCCCGGGGCTCGGCCTCGCGATCCTCTTCGTGCTCATCGGCACCACCGCCTCGGCTCTGGTGATGCCCCGGCGCGGCTCATTTCTGCTCTCGCTGCTCCTTGCGGCGGCAGGCGTGGTTGCCGGTGAGCTGGTCGCGATCGCCACCCGGGTCGGCGGACCGCAGCTGGGCGCGCTCCACCCGGTTGCCGACGCGGTCGGCGTCGTGCTCTTCGAGGTCACCGGCGCAGTGCTCGCGCCGGCGCGCCGCCGAGGGCCATAATCACCGAGTCGGCAATTCGGGAGGCTCCTGGTATGCGCATACCGTTCGGCAAGAAAGGACTTCTGGCTGCAGGCGCAGCCATCACGGGGACTGTGTTCTTCTGGCGCGTGCGCGCACGCCGCCGGGAAGAGGCGGAAGCGCGCGAATGGGAGGCGGAGATCGCCGGAGCCGTCGATGAGGGTCGCGCCGCCACCGCAGCCTCGCCATCGATGCCCTCCTCCGAGCCGACCAGCGTCTGAGCCCTCGGGCCTGGCCGTTTCGACGCTGGCGCGGTGGGGTATGTGAACAACACCATGGGATCGGTCTCGGAACTCCGTCTGCCAGCTGATCGCGAGCACATCCTCGTTGCCAAACGGGCCGCGGGCGCCTTCGGGTCGCTGTCCGGATTCGACATGGATGCGATCGACGACCTCACGATTGCGGTCGCGCAGGCATGCGAGAACGCCATCCGCTGTCTTGAGCACTCCGGCTCGATCGCGGGCCAGGTGCGCATCGTCTTCAAGATGAGTGACACCGGGCTCGAGGTGACGGTCCGCAGCACAGTGAACCGCGAGGCTGAGCTGAGGGCTCGTGCCGAGCAGGCAGGGCTCGGGCGCGAGGGTGAGCTCGTTGCGGCGACCGACCTGGCGCTCCGGCTCATGGGACTCTTCGTCGACGACAGCACGTACCGGGTCGACGAGCGAACTGGGAACCTGCGCGTTCGGCTGACCAAATACAAGGCGTCGTGACCCCCTCGCCGGGTCGCGGCGACGGCGTCGCGACCCGCGAGCGAACCATTGCGAAGCCTGCGGAGACGCCCGAGCGTGCCGAGATGCGCCGGCTGCTTCGCGAGTTCAACAAGACCCGGGATCCGCTTATCCGCGAACGGCTCGTCGAGCTCAACAGCGACCTCGTCCACTACATCGCGCGCCGCTTCGCCAATCGCGGCGAACCCCTCGAGGACATCGAGCAGGTCGGCTTTCTCGGCCTGATCCAGGCAATCGAGCGATTCGACCCCTCCCTCGAGAACGAGTTCAGCACGTTCGCGACACCCACCATCGCAGGCGAGATCCGGCGCCACTTCCGCGACCGGTCCTGGGCCGTCCGGGTTCCCCGGCGTCTCCAGGAGAACCTCGCCAAGGTGAACGCCGCGACCCAGGCGCTCCAGAACGAGCTGGGCAGGTCGCCATCGGTCGCCGAGATCGGTGCGAGGGTCGGGCTCGAGCCCGACCAGGTGCTCGCCGCAATGGAGGTCGCCCCAGCCCAGCACACCATCTCCCTCGACGGCCCGGTCGGTGGCGGCGATGAGCCGCTGACCCTCGGCGACCGGCTGGGGCTCTCCGATGACAACCTCGAGCGCGTCGAAATGCAGGACGTTCTCGAGCAGGTGATGGCGCACCTGACACCGCGTGAACGCAAGATCCTCGCGCTGCGCTTTGTCGAACAATTGCCGCAAACCGAGGTCGCGAAACGGCTCGGCATTTCACAAATGCACGTCTCACGTTTGCAGCGTGCGGCTGTTGAGCACCTTCGCAAAGAGTTCGGGACCGAGGCGCCCGTGTAGAATTCGACAACTTG
>PNBE01000164.1 GCA_003135895.1 Candidatus Dormiibacterota bacterium | reverse complement strand
GCAGCGGCCGGCAGGGGTCCGCACAGGGCATCTATCAAGGCCTGACCGGTGGCACCATTCTCATCGCCGGTCTCTGGGCCGGCCTCGCCTGGGGTGGTAACGGTCGACTGCCTCTTCTCGTTTCCGGCTTCGGCGCTCTTGCGATTGCTGCGGTGATGGTGATGATGCCCCGCCTCCGTCAGACTGCGGTCACGGTTGGCGTTGTCCGCGGGTCATCTAATTCTGCATCGCTCTAGATCTAGACGAGAGACCCCCCCCGCGGTCTTGCGGTCGAGCGTTCTCTTCGGACGACGTCTCGACGCCGTGGTCGGCCAATATGCGCCGCAACCGAAGTAGCTCCGGGTGAGCAACAGCCGGGGCGCGGCGCAGTTCGCTGGCCTCCTCGTGGCGTGCTCGTCGGGGGTCCGGCCAGAGCGATCCGTCGGTGCTGACGCCGAGCTGATCTGGGCCGTCCAGGCTCCTGCTCCCAGGGCATGGGGCTCCCGCGCCAGGCCTAGCGAAGGCGTCCGAGAGCTGCGCCGGGATGAACGCGAACCCAGAGGCGGACGTCACGGCGGACACGGGCCCTTCGCCCCTGGCGACTGGCGCTGGCGGAAGCCAAGCTGGGAAGAGATACGTAAAACGCATGGAGGCCTCGTCCACCGACGAGGAGTCGCCGATGAAGAAACCGACTGTGACGTGGGTGTGGTTGAGCGGCCTCGCTGCGATCATCGCGGGGTTTATCGTCGTGGCCACCGGGATCGGGTTGATGCTTGGGCTCGGCGGCGTCTGGACGCAGACTGGGGCCAGCAGCTACCACTTCGCCCCCAGGCTTGACTCCTTCTTCTGGGGGATGGTGTCCATAATCGCCGTCGGCGGGGTGGTAATCCTCGCTGGGCTGGTGATGCAGTTCGTCGCTTGGATCGGAGCCATGATCAACACATGGCGGTCGAGCGAGAAGACATGGTTCCTTCTCCTGCTCGTCCTAGGCGTGCTCGGGTTCCAGTTCATCATGATGATCGTCTACTTGATCGCCGGGCCCGACGTGACGTACCCGCGGCCGCCGTCAATGGCGTATCCGCCGCCGGCGCCGCCTCAAGGGATGCGCGCTGCCTGACCCCGTCAGTGCCGCTGAAGCGTGTGCCCGGGAGGAAGTTTCCGCCGACCGTAGCCGCCGGAACCAGAACGACACAACTATTCACCACCACCTCGCCAAAAGGGAGACGGAGTATGACACTCCACGAGAAGACGAAAGCGAGTCTGATCACGGCTATGCATGGCGAGGCGTTCGCGTACGCCAAGTACATCGCCTTCGCCGAGCACGCTCGGAAGAACGCCAACCCCGAGCTCGCCGGCTTGTTCGAGGAGACGGCGAAGGTCGAGTTCTTCGAGCACTTCGCAGAGGAGGCACAGCTCGCGGGCCTCGTCGGCACCGATATTGAGAATCTCCAGGATGCGATCTCCGGCGAGAATTACGAGGTCGAAACTATGTACAAGGAGTTCGCCGAGGCCGCCGGCAAGGCTGGTGACGCCGATGCGGCAGCTCGCTTCAGCGAGGTGCGCCGTGACGAGGCAAAGCATCGAGCGGCTTTCCGGTCCGTGCTCGACAGGATGCAGCCGACGCAGGAGTGATCCGAAGGATCCACACTGCCGACGCGCTGGGGCGCCCGGGTTCGCTGGTCGTGCGTGAGGCGTACGTGAGCGATGGTCACAACGCGATGTTGGCCCGGCGGTCTCCGCCTCGACTCACACGCTCCCGGCGGCGGGAATTAGCTCTCGCCACGGTCAATCCATCGGACCCCGGTAGCCCGTTGAGTGATTGGGACGGCCAGTCAAGCAGCACGAGCGGGAGCCGGAATCTTCACGGACATGCTCGCCCTCAGCAAGAGCGCCGGCGAGTGCGTCTCTCCGGTCGCTTAGCATCAAAGACGAGTCGGAACCGAGCGGATCCCGCCGAACCGCAAATGCAAGTCCGCGCCGGCGAGGCTTCGCAGCGATAGGAGGTGGCCGACGCCTGGGTTCTTTGTTCCGTTCGCTGAAGGAGATCTGGCTGAGACGGTGTACTCACAGCTCGCTGATGCGTGCCGATGTGCCGTCCCTTTCATGGGTGAGCGCGTCCGTGAGATCCATTGGACCCACAACCGCGATTACTGGGTGGCGAGCGTCGGCGAGAAACTCCACGGTCGCAGTGTCCGCCTCAGGCGACGGAAGGGAGGGAACGTCGAGATCACAACACCCCTGACGGACCCCGCCACCGTTCTGGCGATCTTCCCTGGCGCCACTTACTACGTGGTCACCAATGCCAGGCCCATCGGGCCGGTCGTCTCCAACTGGCTCAATCCATTTATGGCCGGACACCCCACAGCCGTCCACCGCTTCGATCTGCCGTCCTACGAGGGTCCATGACGTCAATGCTTGTCGGGGATTGTCGATGGCGGGGTCGCCGGTGACAAGCCAGCGAGGTGAGACTAAGTGTCTGGGTGACCGGCGTCTGAATCTCGAGCGTGCGAGGCCGCACAATGCCGATGTCGTCGGCTGCTTGTAAGAGCGCCCCCGTCCACACGAGCGTCCTGTCACCTGACGCTGGATGTTTGGCGAGCGTGGTCTCGAAAGTGCGGTTCGCGTGGGAACTCCACCGTCTTCTCGTACCCCAACGGAGACCCGATGCCGGTGCCTTCGCGTGCCCCGCGTGCAATCAGCGACGTCACCGCGGGTTCAGATAGACGGTGCGGCGGAGGAGCGTCCATCCGGAGCCCTCGGCTGATGCCAACGGCGATGCCGATCAAGCATTAGCGGCCCGCCACGCCGCGTCGGTGGCGAGGGCACGCGCACGATTGGCGGCGTAAGGCTCACGCTCCCGGGCGCGAGCACTGTCGGGGTCGGCGGCGCGCCGCGCGTTGGCGGCAGCTCGGAGGCGCTCGGCGTTAGCCGCGTAATACTCGCGGTTATACACGCGGCTGGCCTCATATCTGCGCTCAGCGTCAGTGTCTGGCATCGCCCAACTGTAGGCCCTGCGCCGAGGACCCACCCCCAGGATCGAGAGGTGTCGTGTTTTTCGCCGAAATCTGGTCGGGTCACGCGCACTCCAGCGTGGGTCACGATCGTCATTCCATGCCAGGGGGGTATGTAGTCGCCGCCTCGCCTCGATGTCTGCCGTACCGCAGTTGCTGCGGCATCGTCGCTCGCCTGACGTGACCGTGGGGCCGTCTCTGCGCCACGAAAGCGCGGCGGCAAGGCAGAGGATAGCGCCTCGGCGTGTCACGAGGCAGGGCAACCGGCAGCGTTCGGCCTGTGTCATCCTGTCGCGGACGTGACCCCGCTGAGCCTCAGCTATCCAGACCGTATACCTTCCGTCGTCCCTGCGGGCAAGGTGCTCGCTCACAACAACGTCGCCCTCGGTTCTCGCAATGGCATGCGCGGGCTTCGCTTCTGGGTCACCGACACCGACCCGCGTTACGAGGTCTGTCCCTGCGACTGGGCACCCGAACTGCCCGAGCACTACATGCTCCGCGTCGGCTGACTGCGGGTCGGCCAGGAAAGCTGAGCGCCCTGCCCTTGGGCAGGCGCGAATGCTTGACTTGGCAGTGGGACTTGTACCACCAACCCGCCGCGGTACAAACGCCGGGTCGATCGTTCGACGTTTGATAACTGCGTACATCGTCAGCGTGCTGGGGCGCGTAGGGCGCGCCCGCCGACTACGTATGCATGTCGTGCGTGATGTCGTCTAGCGCTTCGCGCCCTCGCGCGCGGGCGCGCAACGCCCCTTGCGCGCGTTGCGATCGTGCGCCCGCGCTCATCGGCGCGCGTCGCCTCCGCGCGCACGGCGCAGGCGTGTGGGTTCGATCCTGGGCCCGGCAGGTGAGGTCTGGGCTGCCGAACGGACGCCCAAGTAACGATTTGGTTGGCCACCCCAGCGTGCAATTACCACACTAGAGCGCAGCTCCCGCGTATTCAGGTCGTGGCCGGCGCGGCCCGCGGGATGGGCACTGTCGCGCGAAGCGTGGTTCCAACGCCAGGGGTGGATTCGATCTGGAGGCCGCCTGCGAGGGCGTCGAGCCGGTCTTCCATGTTGGTCAACCCCGCGCCACGCGTGGCAGTGGTCACATCGAACCCTCGTCCATCGTCGGTGATCTCCACGCACAGCTGCTCGCCGTGCTCGCGCAGGCGCACTTCGACCGAGGTGCTCTTCGCCGGCTTCAACTTCGTGCAGCATCGCTCTGACATCTGCAGCGTTGCTCTGCCCGCGGGCTTTCCATGCAGCGGATGCAAGCCGTCAGGCAGACGTTGACGCACGGTGTTCGCGGTATCGGTAGGCGAGCGACTGGTGCCGATGCGATATTCGCGCACGAGACTGCCGACATGCTGGATCGCAGTGATGGACCGGAGCTTATGGTTCAGGTCGTTGTGAGAGGGATGTCTTTGATGCCGGCCGAGATACAGCGTTTCCTCAGAACGCGGGCAAGGTTGGGAGACGTGACACGGGCGGTGAGCCGGGCCGGATTCTCTGCGGGAGCGCTCTTGTCGGAGCATGTGAAACCGGCTGGGTGCAGGCGGTTGGGGAGGAGCTGCACACCCGCCGCGAGATAGAAGCTCCTGGTGTCCGGGTGCGTGCCGGTCGGCAACGCGGGGGTGTTTGCAGGGCTGCCATAGCCTTACGGAGGGTCGCCAAAGTGCTTTCAAGGAGAGCGTGACCCGCGTGTGCATGGTGTTGCTGCCTTTGTTACGTCTCGAGGCGAATGCTCCCTCGACGAGGGTGACCTCGGAAAGATCCTGTGATGGCGGATACCACGCCGATTGCATGTAGATAAGGGGGACCACGATGCACCACATCACTCGAAGCGCTGCGGGAATCCTTGCCACGGTGGCGCTGCTCTCTGCGGCACCCCACTCGGCCTCCGCGTCGACCTCCGCGCACCTTCTAGGCGGGGCGGCGAAATTCGTGGTCCTGGGTGGAGCGGGGGTCAGCTGCACCAAGTCCACCGTCGGCCTCGGCGCCGTGGGCTCCAAGCTGACGGTCACCAAGACCGCAACGTGCAGCATCGCCGGGGCCGTTCACCAGGGGGACGCGACCGCCGTTGCCGCGTTCAACACATTCAGCACCGCGTACACCGCCCTCAAGGCGAAGACGTGCCCCCCCGCCAACAACCTGACCGGGAAGGCGCTCGGCGGAAAGACACTGGCGCCAGGTGTGTACTGTTTCAATAGCTCGGCGGGCCTCACCAACGGCATCCTGACGCTGGCAGGACCGTCCTCCGGCGTGTGGGTAATCCAGGTCGGGACCAGCCTCACCACCGCCACCTCCCAGGTGGTCATGGCCGGCGGCGGACAGGCCTGTAACGTGTACTGGGCGCCCGGCACTACCGGGACCATTGGGACGAACTCGAAGTTCCAGGGAAATATTCTCGCGGGGTCGGCCGTCACGTTCAGCGGGACGGGCTCAAGCTTGGTGGGCCGTGCGTTGGCGAAAACAGCAGTGACGATGACCGGCGCTAATCTCCGGCTTCCGTCGAACTGGAATACCTCGATCTGTCATTAGATCCTTAGCCGTGTCTGCGGCGAACGCGCGCGCGCCCGCCGCAGCCTCCGCACGGCTCTCGGGCATCACGGGTGTCCAAGGTGAATCGGTGAGCTTCCGCGCCGCCCGGTGATGGACGAGGTTGTCGAGGTTGGTGTCGCCGCCGTGGCTCCGGTACACCATGTGGTGCGCCGTGTGGCATGAGCATGGACTTCGTCTGTGGCACTCCAAGCCGGGGGTGAACTTCAGAGGCGCGTCATCGCGGCAAGCCATGCTTCCACCTGCTGCGCACCCTCGATCTGGGTGGCCAAGTGGGCTGCATCGATTCTGTCCACATGCCAGCCGTCGGTGAACGTCTCGCGCAACTCCCTCTGAGTCACACGCCGCGGGCCGCAGTCCCCGGGCTGGCGCTCGCTGAAGCACAAAAGGAAGAGATGTCCTCCCGGACGGAGCACTCCGCGAACGCTATGTTCATAGCGAGGACGGTCCTCGTCGTCAAACACGTGAAACACCCCCGAGTCGGTGGCTGTGTCGAAGCTCTTGCGGTGCTCACCGAGGTCGAGAACGTCCGCGACGTCGAATCGGATCGAGACGCCGCGCTTCCCTGCTTTGTCGCGCGCTTGACGGATCGCCGCCGGAGATCCATCGACACCGACAACCTCGAGCCCCGCCATCGCAAAGGAGATGGCGTTCTCGCCGCTGCCGCAGCCGAGGTCGATGACTCGCCCACTGATCCGGCTTGCCTCGACCAAGCTCGCTAGCTCAGGTTGAGCGCGGCCGATGTCCCAGGGCGGCGAACCTTCGAGATAGGCAGTCTCGAACCGGTCAGCCATGTCGCGAGCTTACGCCGGAGCCAATGGAGCAGTGCCCGACGACCGCCCCGAGCCGACGGGCTATTACGGTCAGAGCGCGGCTTCTTGGCAGTCACACGAGTACGGGCTGCCAGAGCTAGACATGTGGCCTTTGTCGATTGGGATACGTGGTATGCAAGAGGATCCTGGCGCACACGAGCGTCCTGTCACCAGACGCTGGATGTTGGAGAGCGACACCGGAGACCGACGCCGTTTCTTTCGCCTGCCTTGTGTGCAATCAGGGACGTTATCGCGGGTTCAGGTGAACGGTGCGGCGGAGCGTCCATCCGGGGCCCTCGGGTGATGCCAACGCCGATGCCAATTGGGAGTCAGAGCCAGTCGGTTGCTGTCGGTCCGATGGGCCGGAGGGTATTCAGGAGACGGTCCCAGACGGGGCCAGTCAGACTGCGTACGCTTTCTGGAAATGCGGTTGGTGTGGTAACCGCCACGAGAGTTCGAATCCCTCTCGCTCCGCGTTNNCCGTTGCAGTATAAGGGACTTCGCCTTACGAACCGAGCGCTCGACGCCGCGAGGCAATCGCGCTAAACGCTGTCCTGAGTCCCAATTAAACCCCAACAGCTCGCGCCATCCAGTGGGCAAACGGCGCTGACTATCGAATATCCCACGGAGGGCGAGCCTTTAGCCCATGCTTAGGCCTTCCAGCCGGGCGTTCTTGCGCCGCGAACTGGAATGTGTACCCCATCTTTGTCGCTGTGTCACCCAAAAACGCTCTGTGCGGCTCGGCAACCGCGAGCACACCAGGGATCACCTCGTGCCCGAAACCCGCCGGCGACTACGTGGCCGGCAACCTTCAGGGCAGTATCTCACTCGGGGTGTCGGGTACCTATGACGGCAGCGCCTTCAGCTTGCAATTCCATCCGGGAGGCGTCACGGGCGAACTGGGCAACGGGTCGATATCGGTGTTGTACGGGCCGAGCCTCACGACCGTGGTCGTCACTCGAACGAGCGACAAGCAAGCTCAAGGCATGATCGACGTGACACAGGCGTGACCCGAGGGGTGCACCTGGCACCTGACGATGGAGATCTGGCTAGTCTGCTGCGGTCCGTACGCTGAGCAGATTGCCGCGCCGGCGCCAATCCCGAGGCCCCCCATCTACATCCCCTGACCTGTCATATGGGACCGGCTTGCGCGGACGCGGCAGTGTGCCGGTCGTCCTCTCTCGTAGCGTGAGGCCCGGTCACTTCGTCAGGGCGCTGCATGTCGTAGTCTCCTTCTTCCTGCTTCGGCGCCGCCCGGCTCGTCTGTTTTCGAACGCCTTGGTCACGGTCTCCTTCGGACGGGCCGAGCTGTCCCTTCGTTTTGAGCGAAGCCCGACAGGAGTCTCAGCAAGTGAGGTCACCGACAGCGCGGACGACGAAGGCTGAGTTGTTGGGGTCATTCAGGGAGACGTCGAATCGAATTTCGTGCCCACCATGCGACTGGGCGACAGTTCCGGATATGCCATTCAGGTCGTGAGAGTCCACGCTCATCGTGAGAGAGAAGTCATAGGTGGCCAAGGAGATCGTCCGATCCGACGTGTTGTTCGTGTACCACGTCAGGATCCCTTCCGCGCTGCCGGCGTGGTTCAGGGACCAATCGCTCTCGGACGCACCGTTCACCGGGGAATTGCCGCCATGCGTGCTCAGACAGACGGGTCCAGACGTCGCGGTCACGGTGTCTTGAAGCGCACCCGAGAGGGCGATCATCGACGCAGAGCTTGGTGCGCTTGCCGTCCCGGATGGGCTGCTGGAAGAGGTTGGCGTCGAATCTGTGGTGGTCCCGCAACCTGTCATCGCAGCGAGGGTGCTCATGACGAAGACGACAAGCCCGATCCTAAGAAACACGGAGGCATCATACTGAGGCGATAGGGATTCGCGAGATAGGTGAAGATGCTTGGCGTGACCTTAGCGACGGACAAAGCTCTGCTCAACCTGACGAGCCGGCACCGGAGATGTCGTCTAGCGAGCATGGGAGTTGATGCCGGTTGTTTGCGAGGACTGCGCTGAACTGCTCGGGGAAGCGGATCGTGAAGAGTGTCCGAGGCCATCACCGATCGGCAACGCTTCGGGTCGTTGAGCACCAACAGCCGACGCTGCTCTGCCTGGTTCAAGGTGATCCTGTCCTCCATGAGAGGACAAATTCACAGAACTCTTATGGGAGGACGCTTTCTCAGAACGCCCACAGTCGGGGGCAGCCCACTTGACATTGGTGGGGCTAAGCGCAGAGAGTTCCGCCCATCACTCTGTGGGGAAGCGTGGGCGCGAGGGACCGATGTGACGCAGTTCGCGGGGACGAGACGCCGACGTTTCAGCGCGGCGTCAGGGATTGCCGTGGCTACGGCGTCGCTCCTATTCATCCTCGCCGCGTGCGGCGGTGGCGGCAGCCCCACCGCGACGGCGACGACTACACTCCCTTCACCAACGGCGGCTACACCATCTCCAACCGCGCTCACGATCGACACGTTCATCGCCCAAGCCAACGCGCTCTGCACGAGCGCGAATACTGCGGGCGCAGCGGTGCCAACGCCCAACACCTCCAACGGCAGTGTCACCAACCCTGCCGTGGGGGATCTTCCGGTGATCGCGACCTACTTCTCCTCGTTCACCCCCCTGCTCAATGCGCTGGTGCCGCAACTGCAGGCTCTCGGCACGCCTCCGTCAAATCAGTCGGAGTGGGCGGCAGCGCTGGCCGCCTTCCAGACGGTGATCTCCGACTTTCAGAACGGGCTGACCGCGGCACAGGCCGGCGATCTCAACGCCTACGAGGCCGCGATCGCCAAGGAGCAGACGGACAACAACCAGGTCGTCCAGGACTTCACCCAGTTCGGCGCTACCGTGTGCGCCGGCCAGAGTTCGTCATCTCCAACGCCTTCCGCGAGTCCTAGTCCAACCTAGACGTCAGCTGCCGACATGACGTCTGCGGCCCTCTTCCGTTGGCGGCTCGACGTCGAGGGCTGGTTCCAGTGACCTCGATTGGCAGTCCGTCCGACGCCAACGCCGATGCCAAGAGGGAGTGGCAGCCAGTCAGGTCCTGACGGGTCGACGTCCCGTTTGAGTTAAGAGGAGGATTTCGAGCAGTTGCCAGCTACCTCGCGGCGCTCTGGTGATAGCCAGGATCGTCTGCGGCTCACCGGCCCATCCAGGCAGGGGAGTAACAGCGCTGGCGGAGCGATTTCCTCTGCGTATACCGTTAGTCCTGTGAGCCGCCGAGTCAAAGCGTTGAGCTCTGGTTTCGCGGGTCGTGGAGCTCAGCGATCGTCCAGAGGCCGCCATCGCGTTCCTCCGATGCTCATGATCATCTTGTTGGTTCGACAGGGAGTCAAGCACCTTGAATACTGAGACGTTTCACGCGACTCACACGAGCACGTTGCCGGCGATCCAGCCATGAGAACCGCACGCGATGTTGTCGTGATCGGAGCAGGTGTTATCGGTGCCTCGGTGGCATACGAGCTGTCGAAGTTGGGACGGCAGGTAACGACCGTCGAAAAGCTCACCGACGTTGGCGCAGGATCGACGAGCGCGTCGTCCGCCGTCATCCGTTTCCATTACTCCACGTTCGAAGGCGTCGCGGCATCGTGGGAGGCAAAGTTTGGCTGGGAACGCTGGGGTGACTACCTGGAGGCGCCGAGCAACGAGCTGCTTGCGCGGTTCCACAAGACCGGGTGCCTAATCCTCGATGGAAGCACCGATCGCGAGCGGACCTGTGCACTCTTCGATCGCGTCGGGGTCCCGTGGGAGGCGTGGGACGCGAAAACCATTCAGCGGCGGATTCCCGGGCTCAATCCCGCCAAACATGGACCCCCAGTCGCGGTAAACGACCCTGCGTTCTGGGTGGGCTCCGACTCAGATTTGACGGGCTACTTCACGCCTGACGGCGGCTTTGTTGACGATCCGCAGCTCGCTGCGCGCAACCTCATCGCGGCCGCCAAGCGGCGCGGGTGCGACGTCAGGCTGGGGGAGGAGGTCGTGGAGATCCTTCAGTCCGGAGGGCGCGTCAGCGGTGTCCGGCTAGCGGGAGGCGATACCGTAATGGCTCCGGTGGTCATCAATGTAACGGGACCATATTCGGCAAAGATCAACGCCCTTGCCGGAGTATTGGGGGACTTTGGGGTCAGAACCAGGCCGCTCCGTCAGGAGGTCCACTCCCTAACCGCCCCTAAAGACTACGGGGTCGGCCCGCTTGGCCCGGTGATCATGGACGGGGATTTGGGAACGTACTTCCGGTCGCACTTCCAAAAGCAGATCATCGTCGGCGGCACCGAACCGGAATGCGACCCGATGGACTGGGTTGAGGATCCAAACACCTACAACATCAACCCAACACAGCGGGTGTGGGAAGCGCAGGTGTACCGGTTGGCACGACGAATTCCGTCGCTGCCAGTCCCGCGCCGACCGCGAGGCGTGGGCGCGCTGTATGACGTGGCGGATGACTGGATTCCCATCTATGACAAGACGTCGCTTCGCGGGTTCTACGTTGCCATCGGGACGAGCGGGAACCAGTTCAAGAACGCTCCTGTGGTTGGGTACTTCATGGCCGCGTTGATCAGCGCGTGCGAAGCAGGGCATGATCATGACGCGGATCCGGTCGTCGCCACGGGACGGCACACGACGCACTCAATCGGACTTGGGCATTACTCACGCCTTCGGCAGATCCACTCCGAGAGCAACTTCAACGTGATGGGCTAGCAGCATGTCGCTATCTGAGAATCAGCAATGCGAGTGTCGTGGCACTAGCTTTTGGCGGTGTCGGCATTGGATATGGTTCGACTAAGAGGCGGCGGCCAGCTCTCCCGGAGGGCGGACAGCTCGCTCAGCTGGCACTCTGTGGTGTCATCGGGCCTCCGCCCGCCTCCGGCGTGCGCTCCCAGAGCCGGTTGGACCGTCGGACGCACCCGACGCGAGTCCCAACGCGGGTGCCTTCGCCTGCCTCGTGATGCCCTCAGCGCTGCGATTCTGAATACGCGGTGCCCTCGTGCGCCCTGCCGTGCACCCCGGTCCCGAGACCTGGAAATGCGGTATACCGCGTNNCCTCTCGCTCCGCGTTTCGCTTACAGGATAAGGGATTTCGCGTCCGGCTGCGACCGCAACACAGCGGCGTTGCCGGGCCATTCTGACCCGGCCCGTATACACGGTCTGCGCGAGTCGGAGGTGCTCGACAAGGTGCTGCTGACTAGCAATGCAATCCGGCGGCTTATCGAGGAGGAGGACGTCGCGCGGGCCGTTGCCTACCTGTGCACAGCAGAATCGTGGTAGATGACCGGTACGGCCATGACCCTCGACGCCGGTTGGCTCGCTCATTAGTGCGGGACTGGCGGTGTCGCTCACGCCCATCGCCGCAGCCGCGGCTCCAAAGAGCAGCGACTAGTGCAACGCGTTCGCCACGCTGACCGGCGACAATAGAACTCGTGGCCAGACAAGAGCCTGCTACGAGTGGCCGGAAGCCATTTGTTGACCTGCGAGGCCGCCGCAGCAGCTACAAGTGGCGTGCATTCCCGGACGATGTACTCGCAGCGTTCGTCGCCGAGACGGCGCCAGCGCATGGAGGCCGTTGCGTCGCGCCTCCTCCTCAGCGAGCCTCCTCGCCGCTCGCCCGTAGCCGTGGCCTCTGAGCGCTTCGTCAATCGTGATGTCATAGATGAAAAAGACGTCGAGCCCTCTTTGAAAAGGAGAAC
>PNBE01000148.1:3884-11568 GCA_003135895.1 Candidatus Dormiibacterota bacterium | reverse complement strand
CTGACCCAGCCCAAGGGGCGCACCACATGGGTGAGCTTCAGCGTGGGATACCCGACCGGCGGGCCCTTCCAGGGCACGTCGGCCTCGGCAAAGAACCTGCGCCTGGCGTTTGCCCTCGCCGTCGACAAGCAGGGTCTCGCCACCACCGTCTGCCACAACGTGATCTGCACGGCGGCAACCGGCGGCCTGATCACCACGGGCCTGATCGGCAACGGCGGACCGAACAGCGACCCGCTCGCCAAGTTCGACGCCACCCAGGCCAAGTCGCTGCTGCACCAGTACGATCCGTCGGGATCGCTGACCGCCCACGTGACCTACTCGTACAACGCGGGCAGCCTCAACGAGGGCGTCGCGACCTACCTCCAGAGCCAGTGGCAGACCAACCTCGGTGTCCACGTCACGCTGAACGCGGTGTCTGATGCGTCGATCTTCATCAGCAACCGCCTCTCGGGCAAGTACCAGATGGACCGTGACGGATGGCAGTTCGACTACAACCATCCGCAGGACTGGTACGACAACCTCTGGGGTGTGTACGCAACCTCGGCCGGCGCGAACACCAGCGGGTTTGACGACCCGACCTACGACAGCACCCTGAAGAAGGCTGACACCCTGCCGCTGTCCCAGTCGCTGGCCCTCTACAACCAGCTCGGACAGATCCTGCAGGCCAACGCCGTCTACATCCCGCTCTACTACTCGGTCGGTAACTTCCTCATTCAGTCCTACGTGAGTGGGGCCGGTTCGAACACCGCCTTCGACCACTACTGGAACGAGATCAAGATCCTCTCTCACTGAGAGGTTCACACCACAGCCGAATCAAAAGGCGCCCGGCACTGAGCCGGGCGCCTTTCGCCTTTCCCCTCCGAGGGAGGAGACCCCTAGATGCTGACTCGGGGAACCCTGATCTACATCGCCCAGCGACTGGCGTTGATCGTTTTCACGCTGATCGCGGTGTCATTCCTGGTCTTTATCACCGTCCACAGCCTCCCGGGCAGCGCTTTCGAGAGTGAGCGCGTTCACGGCAAGGCACTGCAACTGGTGCTGCACCAGTACGGTCTCGACCGGCCGATCCTCGTGCAGTACTGGAGCTTCCTCACCAGCGCGATCCATGGCAACCTCGGTGTCTCATTCCAGATTCGAGGGTTGCCGATCACGCCGCTGGTGATGCGCGAACTCAGCGTCAGCGCCGAGCTTGGTGGCACGGCACTGCTCATCACGATCGGCATCGGAACCACCTTCGGCGTTCTTGCCGCAATGCGCCAGAACAGCTGGGTCGACTACACGCTGACATCGATCGCGGTCGTCGGCTACAGCGTGCCGAGCTTCGTGCTCGCCGGGCTCGGCGTGCTCATCTTCAGCTACTGGCTGCCAAACGTCACCAACGGCGTGATCTCGTATCCCGCGATCTGGACGGGTACCTACGGGACGCTCGTCGAGTTGTCTTTGCCGGCGGTCATCCTCGGCTTCTACACCTCGGGCCAGGTCACCAGGATCACCCGAGCGGCGATGCTCGAAGTCCTCCAGCAGGACTACATCCGCACCGCCAGAGCAAAGGGTCTGAAGAGTCGCGTCGTGACCGTCCGCCACGCGCTGCGCAACGCACTCATCCCGGTGATCAGCATCCTCGGGCCGCTGGTCATCAGCATCATCACCGGCAGCGTCATCATCGAGAACATCTTTGGGATCCCGGGGTTGGGCAAGGAGTTTGTCGAGAGCATCCTGGGAGCCGATTACAACGTCACGGTGGCCGTGTTCACCGTCTATGCACTCCTCATCGGCATCGCCAACCTCGTCGTCGACCTGCTGTATACCGTTGTTGATCCAAGGATTCGATACTGATGGCTATATCCACTCCGGTCCTCGAGGAATACGCGGGCGGCACGGTCGCCCGCGAACAGGTGGGACTCTGGCGTGACGGGTTCCGCCGCCTTCGCCGCAACCGGCTCGCGCTGGCGGCACTGGTCTATCTGACGATCCTGTTTGTGGTCGCGATCGTCGCGCTCTTCTGGACGCCCTACAACCCCGCGGCCATCCTGCCGAACACCCTGACGTTCCTTGGCCCGTCCGCCGCGCATCCGCTCGGCACCGACGACCTCGGGCGCGATCTGCTGAGCCGGATGATGCAGGGAGCACAGATCTCGCTGATCGTCGGCGTCGGCACATCCGCGATCGTGCTCACCGTCGGGGTCGTGGTCGGCCTGATCGCAGGTTACTTCCGGGGCTGGATCGACAACGTCATCAGCGTGTTCATCAACATCTTCTACGGGATCCCGGGGATCCTGGTCGCGATCATCCTGTACCTCGTTCTCGGACGCGGGCTCGGCAACATCATGATCGCCATCTCGGCCACCGCCTGGATGGACATGGCCCGGCTGGTGCGCGGCCAGGCGTTCAGCATCCGCGAGCGGGAGTACATCGAGGCGGCGCGGGCGAGCGGCGCCAGGTCGGGGAAGATCCTCTTCGGGCACATCCTGCCGAACTCGCTGGGACCGATCATCGTGCAGGCGACGTTCGTCATCCCGATCGCCATCCTGACCGAGGCGTTCCTCAGCTACCTCGGCCTCGGAATCCCGAGCCCGCTCGCCTCCTGGGGATCCATAGCCTCTGAGGGGTATGCTGCACTCCCCTTGGAGCCATACATGATGCTCTGGCCGGCGGTCGCGCTCTCGCTCACCCTGCTTGCCTTCAACTTTCTCGGCGACGGCCTCCGAGACGCCTTCGACCCGCGACAGCGTCTGTGACGGATCCGATCCTCGAGGTACGCGGCCTCAGCACGCACTTCTTCACCGACGACGGCGAGGTCAAAGCCGTCCGAGGGGTCAGCTTCGGCGTGGAACCGGGCGAAACCCTCGGCATCGTCGGCGAGTCCGGGTGCGGCAAGAGCGTCACGGCCATGTCGATCCTGGGCCTGGTCCAGCGACCGGGCAAGGTGGTCGCCGGCGAGATCATGTTCAAGGGAAGCGATCTCCTGAAGCTGACCAAGGAGGAGCTGCGCAACATCCGCGGTCGCGACATCGCGATGATCTTCCAGGACCCGCTGAGCTCGTTGAACCCGGTGCTCCGGGTCGGCTACCAGATCGACGAGGCGATGTACGCGCACGACAAAATCCCGCGAGATCAGGTCGAGCGCCGCGGTATCGATCTGCTCAAGCAGGTGCGCGTCTCGGACGCGGAGCGCCGCATCAATGACTTCCCCCACCAGTTCAGCGGAGGGATGCGGCAGCGCGCCATGATCGCCATGGGGCTCTCGAACAAACCGGATCTGCTGATCGCCGACGAGCCCACCACGGCGCTCGACGTGACGGTCCAAGCGCAGATCCTCGAGCTGCTGCGCGACCTGAACGAGCAGACGGGCGCGGCGATCATCCTCATCACCCACAACCTCGGCGTCGTGGCCGGCCTCTGCAAGCGAGTCCTCGTCATGTACGCGGGTGAGATCGTCGAGGAGGGAACGGCCGAGCAGATCTTCGAGAGGCCGCAGCATCCGTACACGTGGTCGCTGCTCCGTTCGGTGCCGAGAATCGATGCGAACCGGGGACACCGGCTGCTCTCCATCGAAGGACTGCCCCCGGACCTCATCGACCTGCCGCAGGGGTGCAAGTTCAACCCGCGCTGCCCCTTCCGTGTCGAGCGGTGCTTCAAGGAGTCGCCGCCCATCGAGCAGGTCGCGCCCGCGCAGCATGCGGCGTGCTGGGTCACCATGGAGCGGGCTTACGCGGAGATGGGCGCCGGCACCATCACGGACACGAGCCCCGGAGCGGCGAGTGGCGTGCATCCCGACGGACGACGCGCTCTTCCTGCCGCCGAGGTGCCCGCCGCGGTTGCGGAAGCCGGTCAGTGACTGACACGGTCGTCGCGCCTGCCCCGCGGGTGGTTCCGGCGGTCGAGCCACTGCTTCGTGTCGTCAACGTCGTCAAGCACTTCGGCGCCGGCGTCGGATCGTCGGTGAAGGCGGTCGACGGCGTGAGCTTCGACATCCTCCCCGGTGAGACGGTCGGACTTGTCGGTGAGTCCGGATGCGGCAAGTCGACCCTGGGTAGATTGATCACGCAGCTCATCCCGGTGACCTCCGGTGAGGTCGTCCTCGACGGCGTCGACATCACCAGGCTGCGCGGCGAGAAACTCCGTCAGCAGCGCAAGCAGTTGCAGATGATCTTTCAGGACCCGTATGCGTCACTCGACCCGCGCATGACGGTCGGCGATATCATCGCCGAGCCCCTGGTCAACTTCAAGATGATCAGCGGGCGGGCAAAGGACGCGCGCGTGCAGGAGTTGCTCCGCACCGTCGGGCTGAATCCCTACTTCAACAACCGCTATCCGCACGAGTTCAGCGGAGGTCAGCGGCAGCGCATCGGCATCGCTCGCGCGCTGGCGCTCAACCCGAGGTTGATCATCTGCGACGAGCCGGTGTCCGCGCTCGACGTCTCCATCCAGGCGCAGATCATCAACCTGCTCGAGGATCTGCAGCGGGAATTCACACTCACGTATCTCTTTATCGCGCATGACCTTTCGGTTGTCCGGCACATCAGCAATCGAGTCATGGTGATGTACCTCGGCAAGATCGTTGAGGTGGCGCCGAGCGAGGATCTCTACACCTCGCAGGAGCATCCCTACACACGCGCGCTCTTGTCCTCGATCCCTGTTCCCGATCCACGCATCGAATCGAAGCGCAGGCTGGTCGAGCTCTCCGGCGAGATCCCTTCGCCGCTCAACCCTCCCTCGGGGTGCCGGTTCCACACGCGCTGTCCGATCGCGCAGGTTCCCGGAGTGTGCGCCGACGTCGAGCCGCCACTCGAGCTCAAGGGCGACGGTCATCTCGCCGCGTGTCATTTCTCGGAGCAGGTGCGGACCAAGATCGCGATCACCGTCTGACGTTGCACCGGGCGGTTTCGGAGGAGTCATGAGCGACAGCGACCAGCGTCCACGGATTCTGTACACCGCCGAGGCAACCGTCAAAGGCGGACGTCGGGGTCACGGTGTCACCTCCGACGGTGTCGTGGAGGTCGATTTCACCTCACCGAAGGAGCTGGGCGGCGATGGAGCCCGCGGGACGAACCCCGAGCAGCTCTTCGCGCTCGGATTTGCGGCCTGCTGGGAGAACGCGATGCTCGGCATCGCGCGCCGCAAAGGGCTGGACGTCGAGGACGCCGTCGTGACCGCCCGGGTCGGCATCGGCCGTATCGAAGCCGGGCGCCTGGGGCTGGCCGTCGAACTGCTGATCACGCTTCCCTCGCTCCCGGATCACGAGCAGGCACAAGCGCTCATTGACGAGGCGGAGCAGCGCTGCCCCTACTCGAACGCGGTTCGCGGGAACGTCGAGGTGACCCTCACGCTGCTGTAGGGGTGCCGTCTCGTCGCCCGCAGGGGACGGTCGGCTAATGTCGTCGCGTGAAACGTCTCTGGGCGCCGTGGCGCATGGCCTACGTCTCCGGGGCTCCGTCAGCGACAGACGACGTCTGTTTCCTCTGTGCGGCTGCCAGTGGAACCGCCGACCAGTCCCTCGTGGTCGATCGCGGCAAATTGGTCTACATCCTCATGAACCGCTTTCCCTACACGAGCGGGCACCTCATGGCGGTGCCGGTCCGGCACACCCCGGGCGTGCTCGCGCTGACCCCCGACGAGGGAGCGGCGATCTTCGTCGCCACCCAGCGA
Organism: Candidatus Dormiibacterota bacterium; assembly: GCA_003135895.1. Lineage (GTDB taxonomy): Bacteria > Chloroflexota > Dormibacteria > Aeolococcales > Aeolococcaceae > Palsa-851. The sequence continues at coordinate 5,919 of PNBE01000148.1, read as the reverse complement.
GCCATCCGGGTGCTCACCGACGCGATGCATCCCGACGGGTTCAACATCGGCATCAACCAGGGAAGCGCCGCGGGGGCCAGCGCCGAACACGTCCACCAGCATGTGGTCCCACGCTGGGCCGGGGACACCAATTTCATGCCTGTGCTCGGCGACGTCAAGGTGCTGCCCCAGGATCTCGAGTCCACCGCTGCCAATCTGCGCGAGGCCTTCGCTCGGCTCGGACCGCTATAGTCCCTGACAGATGGGTTCCGTAATCAAGAAGCGGCGCAAGAAGATGCGCAAGCACAAGCATAAGAAGATGCTGAAGAAGACGAGGTGGGCGCGCCGCAGCTAGCTGCGTCGCTGTCTCCTCCGCTTCGCGTCGCGCTTTTGGTCCTTGGTGGAATGTGCGAACACGCACGTCCCCCCGCGGATGGGCTTCGTAGCTGCTGACAGCGCGTGCCGGGACGTTCAGGAACATTGGAGAGAACCGTGGAGCCGGCGGATGGGATCCGTCAGGCGCGAGCGTACGAGTGCAGCCCTGCGATCCAGAGGTTGACCGCGTACAGCGTGAAGAGGATGGCGGCGAACCCGAACGCGGTGATGATCGCCGCCCGCTTCTCCTTCCACCCGTAGGTCACGCGGGCGTGCAGATAGATCGCGAAGATCACCCAGGTGACGAACGCGAAGGTCTCCTTTGGATCCCATCCCCAGTACCGACCCCAGGCATGCTCGCCCCAGATGGCCCCGCAGATGACCCCGAAGGTCCAGATCGGGAAGCCGATCATCACGAAGCGATAGCTCCAGCTGTCCAGCGCCCCAGCCGAGGGAAACACGCGCTGCAGCCACATCGCCACCGGGCGCCTGCCGCCTGTGCCCGCAAAGCCTCCACCCGTCCCGCCGCCGCTGCCCATGGTCATGGAGGCGACACCGCCGCTGCTGACCGTCGCCGGCACGACCGCCGGCGCAGCCACCGCGAGCACCCGGTTATCCGCCCAGCGGCGAGCCAGGTAGGCCATCCCGAAGAAGAAGGAGAAGCTCAGGATGGCGGAGGACGTGGCCATCGAGCTGACGTGGATGGTCAGCCAGTAGCTGTGCAACGCGGGGACGAGCTGTCCCGGCGGCACGTAGAGCATGTAGGCGACGCCCATCAGCGCGACGGTGACGATCATCGCGGGCAGGCCGATCAAACGCATGCGGGCTCGGACCATGAGCACCACGCAGACGGTGACGATCACGAAGGCGATGCCGGTCGAGTACTCGTACATGTTGCCGAGCGGCCAGTGACCGGCCTCCAGCGCTCGAGTCAAGATCGAGGCGAAATGGAGGGGCCAGCCCACGAGCACCAGCGCCATCCCGATGTCGCCGAGGATCCGCTTGCGAAAGGCCAGGTGGAGCACGAAGGCCACCACAGCGAGCGTGTATGCGGCGACCGCTATCCCGAAGAGAACCAAGGACGCCGGGGTGCTCGACATGCCTGCGGGCGAGTATAGCCACCGGTCATGCCGCAGCCGCCGCTCAGGCGGCCGCTCGCATCTGGAATCCGGCCTGTAAAGGAATGGACGCGACCCACCCGTTTCGGCGGCGCCTCCGTACCATGGGGGCAATGTCCCGGCCGCGCGTTCTGCTCGCCGACGATGACCCTCGCGTGCTCTCCGTGGTCTCCCGCTACCTCGATCTCGAGGGGTACGAGATGTCGACGGTTTCCGATGGCGAGGCGGCGGTCCGGATCGCTGAGGCCGACCTTCCCGACCTGATCATCCTCGACATCATGATGCCCGGCATCGACGGCATCGAGGCGTGCCGGCGGATCCGGGCCAACGCGGCGACCGCTCAGACCCCCGTGCTCATGTTCAGCGCCCTGTCCGAGGAGGCCGAGGCCGCCCGGCTCGCCGGGGCGGACGGCATGCTCCCCAAGCCGTTCAACCTGCCGGCGCTCGCCGAGGCCGTGAAAACGTTCTTCGCCACACGGACGGCCTCATAGGCGCTCCGAGCGCCAGCCCTATACTGCAAAACGCCTCGGCGCGACCATCGTCTCGGGGCGGTAGCTCAGCTG
>PNBE01000148.1:1101-3826 GCA_003135895.1 Candidatus Dormiibacterota bacterium | reverse complement strand
CAAAGGGCAGCGGTGACTCGGTACCATGACCACGATCTTGAAAAAAGACGGTTACTCGGAGCCACCCACCGGTTCCGGAGCTGTGGCGGCGTATATGCGTCCGACCCCGTCGCGCCGCCACGGCCCGGGCTCCCCTGCCGGTGGACGCGCCGACGCCGAGTCCTGGCTGCCCGGGCAACGTCCCACCGTCACCGACGCCGTCGAGGCGATGCTCCGGCGCCACGCCCTCGACTGGTCGCCGACCACGCTTCGCAACTGCCGGCACTACCTGATCAATCCCTCGTGCCGGTTCACGCTCTGGCGGGACGAGGTCGGCATCCGCGACCTCGAGGACCTCACGGTCGAACGCCTCGAGGGATTCCTCGCTGATCTCTCCAGCGTGTTGAGCGGAGCGTCGGTGGCTAAGTACCGGACCTACCTCCGCGCGCTGGCGCGGTTCTGCGCGGGCACACCCGGATACGAGGCGATCGGGCTCACCGGCATCGAACGCATCCCGAGGCCCCGCCAGGCGAAGTACAAGAGGCCGGAGGCGCTCGGTCCGGGGGACGTCCAGCGCGTGCTCGACGCCTGCGAGAGCACCCGCGACCGGCTCATCGTCGAGACCCTGCTCGCGACCGGCGTGCGGGTGAGCGAGCTCGTGGCACTCCGGGTGGAGGACCTCCACATACGGGACCGACCGCCGTTCGTGGTGGTGCAGCGGACCGCCCACAGCCCCGACCTCACCAAGAACGGCCGTGACCGGACGGTGCCACTGCTCTCCGCGCACGGTGGCGGCGCGTCGGAGGCGAGCAGTCTTGCCCGGCGGCTCGAGCGATACATCGCCACCGAGCGCGACCCAAAGGGGACCAGCCCAGCTCGCGAGGTCTTCCTCAGCATCACGCAGAAGGTTGGGCCTGGAGCGCTGCCGCTCACCGTCACGGGCGTCCAGCAGCTGATGCAACGCCTGAGCGAGCGCAGCGGCGTCTACGTTCACGCCCACAAGCTGCGTCACACCTTCGCGACACGCGCCGTCGACATTGGGACGCCGATCTTTCACTTGCAGCAGTTTCTCGGCCACCAGAGCATTGAGATGGTTCGCCGCTACTACACGGCGGATCAACGTGCTGCGCTCCAGTCCTACGCGAGACTCGTCGCCTCGTCGCCGCTGTAGCGCACCACCGCGTGCTGGCATCGAACCACAAGGATTGGCGCGCGTCTCATGAGAGTCTCGAACACGCGGATTGCCGCCCTGTCGCTCATTGGTCGTCCACCGATCGCCCGATAGATACAGGCTCGACTGAGACAGGCTGTACGAGCGAACTCTCGTACCGTCCAGCCGCGTGCAACCACGGCAGCGCGCAGGGCACATCCATCAAATCGTCCCGAGGCCGGATCCCAGAGAGACACCGTCGACTCAGCCGCAGACATGTTCTGAGCATGCCAGGTTTTCGCTCACAGACTGCTTACACTTTTCCAGCAAGCTCTGGCGGCGCCAATGTAGCCCGACTCCGACGCCATTGGATCCGCCTGGTGCGTCCATCATGACGGCATGCGTCCGTGCGGCCGCCGCGTATGCGCTCTCGGTCACGGTCGTGAGGGTCGCGACTCCCGCGCCTTTCGCAGGCTTCGCTATTCAAGCGGACATCGCGATTCAGGCGCATCGCGCGCATGCCGCTCGGTGCGCGCCGTACGCGCAGTCAGCGTTCCAGGCTGATCACGCGGATTGCGCGCGTCTCGCTCTCATCGCGAAAGATGCACGTTCAGCGAAGTTCGCGTCATCCGCGAACCGCGCGAACCCCGCGGCGGGAAAGGCCACTGCACGGCCAGATCTGCAGCGTCGGAGGCTTCGGCATCGCATCGGGCTTCCTCGACATCATCCCTCAGTCTGCCACCAGCCGGCCATCTTCTCTCTACCTCCGACAAACGCACCTGCGCCACACCTCTTGTCACCGCCTTCACGACCTCGCGCACAGGCAACATCCACCCTAAACCACAGACAATTACACCTGCGGTGGCGGCGACTGCTCGACGGCGAAAATGTAAGCGCTCGGTAGGCGTTTCGCCCCTACGCTGGAACATGTGCAACACGGATTCTCGCGATGATCTCGATCGGCAAGCTCACCAGCGTCGAGCAGGCGGTGCGGTACCTTCGCGAAGCCATCGCTCACCAGCAGATCGAGTACTACACCGCTCGCGGTGAGTCGCCGGGACGCTGGAACGGCGTCGGCGCCGAGGCCCTCGGGCTGCGCGGTGAGGTGATCGACACCGACTTCGCAGCGGTGCTTGCCGGCACAGATCCACGCACGGGTGAGGATCTCGGCAAACACTGGCGGACGCAAACGGTCGTCGCCTTCGACGTTGCAGTGTCGGCACCGAAGGACGTGAGCATCCTCTACGCGCTCGGCGACGAGCGCACCCGCGCCACCATCCTGCGCATCCACGGCGAGGGAGTCCAGGCAGCCGCCGACTATCTCCAGGCCAACGCCGGCTGGGCCCGGCAGTTCNNNCAGCTGTACAGCGAGGCCCTGTACCAGCACGCGGCGGCTGCGGGCGCCATCGCTCAGGCGGAGTGGCGCGACTGTCTGGTGCGCGAGTTGGGCATCTCCACTGTGGTGGACGGCAAGGGCTGCTTCTCCATCATCGGCATCACCGATGCGCAGCGCCGGGAGTTCTCTCGGCGCACCCAGCAGATCGAGACGCTCGAGCGTCAGCTTGGCATCGACTCCCCGTACGGACACAAGCTCGC
>PNBE01000148.1:0-1087 GCA_003135895.1 Candidatus Dormiibacterota bacterium | reverse complement strand
ACGCGAGCCCGCGGCATTGCAGCCGCGCCGGCTCGACGTGGAGCGCAGCACCGAGCTGCTCGGCGAGCGTGGGCTCACCGCCCAGTACGCGACCTTCACCCGTCGCGACGTCATCCGCACCGTGGCTGCGCACGCGCCGCTGGGCATGAGCCGGGCCCAGCTCGAGGCCTCCGTCGATTGGATCNNCGAGGCGGTGCAGCCGCTGGTGCCGGATCTACTCGAGGGAGAACGCGACGCCGACGCGATCGCCCGGTGGGTCGACACCGGCCACGAGCTGAGGTACACGACGCCGGAGATGCTCGCCATCGAGCGGGGCATGATCGCCACCGCCCAGCAGCGATCGGCAGCATCCGTCGGGGTCGCCGACGCTCGCGAGACCGAGGCAGCCATCGCCGCCCGGCGCACCCTCACCGCCGACCAGCGGTCGATGGTCCGGACCGTCTGCCAGAGCCGGGCCGGCGTGGTGGTGGTCGAGGGCGCCGCTGGAGTGGGCAAGACCTTCGCACTCGATGTGTGCCGGGAGGCGTTCGAGGCCACNNTCGTGGTCGACGAGGCGGGCATGATCGGCGACCGCGAGCTCGCCGAGCTGGTCTCGCTCGCGGCACGGGACAACACCAAGCTGGTCGTGGTCGGCGACCCCGCGCAGCTCCAACCCATCGGCGCAGGAGCGCCGATGCGCACTCTGGGCGAGCACATCGGCAGGGTGCTGGTCACCGAGAACGTGCGCCAAAAGGAACCCTGGGAGCGAGCCGCCCTTCAGCTGGTGCGCGACGGCGAGGCGCGCGCCGCGTACGAGCTGTATCTCCGCCATGCGCGCATCCACGTCGCCGAGTCGGTGGCCGCGCGACGGGCCGAGGTGGTCGCCGAGCATGCAAGGCTCGAGGCCAGGGGCGTCGATGCAGTGATCCTGGCCCAGCGGCGCGACGAGGTTGCCGCTCTCAACGAGCTCGCCCGGGCACAGGCGGTCGAGGCCGAGCGCGTGCACGGACCCGCGCTGACCGTGGACGGCAGGGAATACCAGGCCGGCGACCGGGTCCTCTGCCTCACCAACGACCGCGGCAACGGCGTGAGCAACGGCACCCGCGCC
>PNBE01000016.1 GCA_003135895.1 Candidatus Dormiibacterota bacterium | reverse complement strand
AGGCGCGCGACACCCTCGTCAATGTCGTCCTCGCTGGCCAGGCTGTAGGCAAGACGCAGCTTGTTGGCGCCGTCTGCGTGCGGGTGGAAAGGTCGCCCGGGGACGAACGCGACCCCGGCGTCGCGGGCCGTGCGGGCGAGGTCGATGGTGTCGAGCCATCCGGGTCCGCTGAGCCAGATGAAGAACCCGCCACGCGGACGGGTCCAGGTGATTTCGGCAGGCATGTACTCGTCGAGCGCGGCCAGCATGCGCGCGCAGCGTTGCGAGTACAACGCGTTTGAGAGGCGCAGCTGCCGGTCCATGTGACCACCGCGGAGATACTCCTCGAGCAGTCGCTGACCGAGCGCCCCAGCGCACTGGTCTGAGTTCTGCTTGGCGACGACCATCTGCGCGATCGCCTCCGTCGGCCCCACAGCCCACCCGAGCCGCACACCAGGGAAGAAGGTCTTCGAGGTGGTGCCCGCCTGGACGACGATGTCGGGAGCAAGCGACCACAGCGACGGCATGGGCTCGGCAGTGAAGGTGAGCTCGCGGTAGGCAACGTCTTCAATGACAAGCACCCCGTGGCGGCGGCAGACCTCGAGAAGCCTCGCGCGCCGCTCGGCTGACATGGTGATACCGGTGGGGTTCTGATGATCGGGGATGGTGTACACGAGCTTCGGTGGCGAGCCGCTGCGACAGAGGCGCTCGAGCTCATCGGTATCGATGCCATCCTCGTCGACGGGGATGCCACGCACGTCGGCTTCGAAGCCGCGGAAGCCGTCGATGGCGCCGAGGTACGTCGGCGACTCGACGGCCGCGACGTCGCCGGGATCGAGCATCGCTCTGGCGAGGAGGCCGAGGGCGTCGATCGTGCCGCTGGTGACCATCAGCTCGCCCGCTCCGGGACGCCGCCCCTGAGTCTCGGCGAGGCGGTCGGCGAACGCGCCGCGAAGCCCCGGCAGCCCTGGGGTTGGGGAGTACTGGAGCGCGACCGCCGCGTCGCCGCTGAGCAGCGGCACGGCCAAATCCCGGAGCACCGCGACCGGGAACGTCTGCGGGTCCGGCAGGCCCCCGGCGAAGGAGATGAGGTCGGTCCCACCGGCGAGCTCGAGGATGGCGGCGAGCTCGCCACTGGCGCCCTGAGTGCGGCGCGCAAACGCCGGCGACCAGCGGTGGGTTGGAAGCGTCTGCATGAAGCGTCTCCTGGCGGCGATCTTGACATTGCGTAACGCGACCGGTAGCCTTTGCCCGCCGATACGGCTCGCCTGACAGGGAATGTTGCCGAATTGTGGCGCGAATGGCAAGTGCGAGGAGGCACGCAGCTAACACATGGCTGACGCGACCGCTCCCCTTTCGGGTCTTGTCGACGTCGTCGCCCGGCCCTCCCGACCGGTTGCGCTGGACGCCGTCGATCTCGATCTCCTGCGCCTCCTCGCAACCGACGCGCGGATGTCACAGCGCCGTCTGGCCCGTGACCTCGGGATGTCGCCACCCGCTGTGGGCGAGCGCATCGCTCGGCTGGAACGTTCGGGAGTGATCCGCTCCTACAGCGTCGACATCGGGTGGGCCGAGGCCGGCTATCCGGTGACCGTTTACCTGACAATCACCGCAGTGCAGGGTCACCCTCAGGGCCCGGTCATCGAGGCGCTGCGAGCGCTCCCGGAGGTGGCGGACATCACCGTCGTCACCGGCACCATNNCTCGAGCGTGTCTGGCAGATCCCGGGTGTGCAGCGCACCGAGACGCTGCTGACCCTTGCCGAGATGCAGCCGAAGGCCTTCGCTACCCAGCTGATCGACTCGATGCGGTCTGCACTCGACGGCCACGCGCTGCACAGAGGGGCCGTGTGAAGCAGGAGAACGACCGCACGAAGCCCGACCACGGCATCGGCATAGCGGGGTTCGTCGCCAAGCACGGACTGCACACCGAGGAGCAGCTCGAGGCGGCAAGCAGGGTGGCGGCCGAGATTCGCGACAAGGAGTTGCGCACGGTGCGGGTCGTGCTTGTCGACCAACACGGCGTGCCACGCACCAAGTTCCTCTCGGCCGAGGCCGCGATCGCGGCGATGGGCAACGGAGCGGACTTCTCCGGCGCCATCTACAGCCTCGACACCGGCAACACCGTGTTTCCACCCGCGTTCGGCGCGGGCGGCGGCTTTGGTATCGAGGAATTCACCGGCTTCCCCGACGTGGTGATCGTGCCTGACCCATCGACCTTTCGAATCCTGCCCTGGGCGGATCGCACCGGCTGGATGCTGTGTGACGTGTACTTCAGCAACGGCAGGCCGGTGCCGCTCGATGGGCGCGCCATCATGCGCCAACAGCTTCAGCGACTCGAGAAGGCCGGGTACGCGTACACCGCGGGGCTCGAGGTCGAGTACTACATCGTCCGCCTGGTCAGCGATCGCATCGGCCTGGACCAGACGGGGGTGCCGGCACCTCCGCCGGCGGTCGAGATCTTCGAGCAGGGCTACCAGTTCCTCTCCGAAGCCCGGCTCGATGGCGTCGAGAGCACGCTCAGCGCGTTGCGCGACGGCCTGTACGAGATCGGCCTTCCGCCCCGGTCGATGGAGGATGAGTGGGGTCCCGGGCAGATGGAGTTCACCTTCAGTCCCTTGACCGGGCTGATAGCGGCCGACGCGATGATCATGTTCCGGACCGCGGTGAAGGCGATCTGCCGCCGCCGCGGGCTGCTGGCNNCAGTTCGTCGGTGGTCTGCTCGAGCACGCGAAGGCGATGACCATATTTACCACGCCGACGGTCAACGGCTACGGACGGTTCCGCCCCTATTCCTTCGCTCCGGACCGCATCGGCTGGGCGCTGGAGAACCGCGGCGCAATGGTGCGCGTTCAGGGCGGCATCGGCGACCAGGGCACACACATCGAGAACCGGCTCGGCGAGCCGGCGGCCAACCCCTACCTCTACATGGCGGCGAACATTGCCGCGGGGCTGGACGGCATCAACCGCGGAGTAGCACCGCCGCCGCCTGTCGCAGCAGATCCGTACGCGGAGGAGGCCGAGCTGCTGCCGACATCACTCGTCGCCGCCATCGGTGCACTCGAGGGCAACACGCTCTTCAGACGCGAGTTCGGCGAGGCGTTCGTTGACTACTACGTGATGATGAAACGCGCTGAGAACGCCCGGTACGAAGCCGCGCTCGCCGAGAACCCAACGCCTGAGGGGCAGGTTGTCTCCGAGTGGGAAATGCGTGAATACTTCGAGGTCTACTGACCGATGACGCTCCAGCACATCGTGCTGTTCTCCTTTCCGGAGGACCTCTCCGAGCCGGACGCGGCCGACATGCGCGCACAGGTGGCTGCGTGGCCGGCCGCGATCGGCGGG
>PNBE01000142.1 GCA_003135895.1 Candidatus Dormiibacterota bacterium | reverse complement strand
GCGGGAGACGAGACTCGAACTCGCGACATCCAGCTTGGAAGAATGGCGTTAGCAGCAGTTGACGTGGAGCACACGACCGATCGCTTCGATGGCCTCCGGCACGACCCGGTAGTACACGCTCATCCCGCGGCGTTCCTTAGTGAGCAGACCGGTCGCTTCCAGTTGCTTGAGATGGTGGCTGACAGTGGGTTCCGACAGGTCAACGATGGGAGCGAGGTTGCAGGTGCAGCCTTCTTGGTCGGGTTGGTCCAGCAGGTAGGCCAAGAGCTGTAGCCGGGTGGGGTCGGCAAGGGCCTTGAGTCGAATCGCGAGCCCGACCGCGTCGGCTGGACTGAGTGAAGGGGCACCACCCAACGGTGCGCAGCAGATTGGTGCCGCGTCCTCCAGGGCGGGTAGTGGTTTTGGCATAGCTCAATGATGAGGACTTATTTGACAAATGTCAAAGAGGTCGTCATGCTTGTCATTAGGAGCAAGGTCGCGGCCTTGGCCCCTCGACCGGGTAGGACCCCCTGGCGAAGTCGGAGTCCGTGGAGAAGAGGAACCATGCCAAGTATCCGAATCTATGAAGGGGCCTTGTGCTGCAGCACCGGCTTGTGCGGCCCGGATGTCGACCAAGCGCTCGTGACTTTCACGGCTGACGTGAGGTACCTTGCGGAACTCGGCGCCGATATTGCGCGGCACAACCTCGCCAGCGACCCCGCGAGCTTCGCCACTCATGAAGTAGTGCGTGAATACCTAGAGGTTGCCGGTTCGGAGGGGCTGCCTCTCACGCTCGTCGACCACGTAACCGCGATGACGGGCTCGTACCCGACCCGATCGCAACTGCTCAGATACGCCGGAATTGCGAATGTTGCCGAAGCCGCGGCCGGTATCACCAAGTTGGAGTTGCGCGAGTCATCGGGCGGGAGCTGCGGCACGTCGGGATGCTGTTGATTCCACAGCGTGTGATGAAGTTCCTCGAGAGCCCACCGCGTTTTATGTTCTTCACCGGCAAAGGCGGAGTCGGAAAGACTTCTGTTGCATGCGCGACCGCCCTGCACATGGCACACGCGGGCAAGTCGATTCTGCTCGTCAGCACGGATCCAGCATCTAACGTCGGAGACGTTTTTGGCGTCACCATTGGCAATACCGTGACGCCCATCGCGGCGGTTCCAGGGCTGTGGGCTCTAGAGATCAACCCTGAACAGGCTGCTGCGGCCTACCGGGAGCGGATCATCGGACCAGTGCGGGGACTGCTACCCGAAAAGGACGTGGCTTCCATCACCGAGCAACTGTCGGGCTCGTGCACGACGGAGATCGCATCTTTCAACGAATTCACGGCGCTGCTTGGGGACGAGGGAGCCTTCGGGCAGTACGACCACATCGTTTTCGACACCGCGCCAACTGGACACACACTGCGCCTGCTGCAGTTGCCTGGGTCCTGGAGCGACTTCCTAGAGGCTGGCAAGGGGGATGCCTCTTGCTTGGGCCCGCTGGCGGGACTCGAGAAGAACAGGGCGGTTTACGCCCGCGCAGTCTCGGTATTGAAGGATCCTGCCCTGACTCGAATGGTTCTGGTCAGCCGTCCTCAAGCTTCAGCGCTGTCCGAGATTGACCGCACTCACCGCGAACTCATCGAAATCGGGATCACCGGAGCGTTCGTTGTGATCAACGGCGTCCTGCCCGCCACGGCAGGTGTCGATGACCTGACCCAAGCAGTGCGCGACCGGGAAGCCCTCGCCGTCCGCTCAATCCCGGGACCGTTAGGTGACCTTCCCCGCGACGTGATCGAACTGAAAGCCACGAATATGGTGGGAGTCGCGGCACTTGACACGCTGTTCGCGACTGCGACCTCATCCGCCGTTCAGGGCAGTCCTCCCGCGATGCTGGTAACCCCAGACGCGCCGCTGGCCGCACTGGTTGACACCTTGGCGCAGGGCGATCACGGGCTGATCATGTGTATGGGAAAGGGCGGAGTCGGTAAGACAACGATCGCCGCAGCCATAGCTGTCTCGCTCGCCCGGCGTGGCAACGAGGTGCTCCTCACCACAACTGACCCCGCCGCCCATCTCGTTGAGACACTCCGGGGCAGCGTGCCGAGGCTGCAACTAGCGCGAATCGATCCCGAAACGGCAACAGCGGAATATCGGGCTCGGGTAATGGCAACCAAGGGCAGCGGTCTCGATGACGCGGGCCGAGCCAATCTCGCAGAGGACCTGCTGTCACCATGCACGGAGGAAGTCGCTGTCTTCGGCCAGTTCAGCAAAGCCGTTAACCAGTCCCGCCGGCAGTTCGTAGTTATCGACACCGCGCCAACAGGCCACACGCTGCTACTACTTGATGCAGCCGGCTCATACCACCGCGAGATGACCCGTCAGATGGGTGCATCCATGAAGTTCACCACACCGCTCATGTCTCTCCAAGATGCTGCCCAGACCAAGGTTATTCTCGTGACGTTGGCTGAAACGACCCCAGTCCTTGAAGCTGAACAACTTCAGGAAGATCTGGAGCGCGCCGGGATCCACCCCTGGGCATGGGTCATCAACAACTCGATCGCGGCAGCGCACCCGGACTCCGTGTTTCTCCAACAGCGCGGCGCCGCGGAGCTCGAACAGATCAACCGCGTGTTCTCAACAGCCGACCGAATCGCCATCGTCCCGGTTCTCCCCGCGGAGCCGATCGGTGAGGACCGTTTGGAGGCGTTGGCCAACAACCTCACCCTGCAACCGGTGTGAGTGTGTGGATACCGAGCCGAGGCGTCTGGCACCCCGCTATCCAACCTCTGTGGCGCCGTTCATCCTCGTCGACGTATTAGGAGCCGGGCTTGCTTAGTTCGTCATCAGCGTGCTCTATCTGCGCGCACGCGAGGTGGCAGACGTCGTTCTCGTTCCCCATGACCACCGCGCCTTTCGATGAGGTGTTCCGCTCGGAGGGCGTCCGGATCCTCCGCACCCCGGTGCGCGCNNTGCCTGGACCGGCTGCTCATCGTGGCCAGCGCCATCTCGAGCGTGCGCTGCGGGTCTACGTCGAGCACTACAACACTCATCGGCCGCACCGCTCCCTTGATCATCGTGCCCCAGCCGGTTCAGTACCGACGGAGTCGGCTAGCAGCGTCGACCTGACCGCGCTTCGCCGCTATGACCTGCTCGGCGGCCTCCTCCACGAATACGAGATCGCCGCGTGAACGACGGAACTGCATTCTCGGCACCCACAGCCTTTGGCGTGAACATGCGCGGGTCTCTAGCATTGATCGCTTGGTGCGGGCGCTGATACCTCGAGCGCCTAGCTGGGACAGTCTGCTGGCGCTTCGAGCATGCATTGGCGCTGCCAGTGCTGCTCGGTGACCGGCGTGCGGATCAGGTATCTGCACGCCCTCCGAACCGGGCCGGCTGCTGTGGGCGGCATGCGCGTCGTCGGCCCGAACTGTTTTGGTGTCATCAACACGGCATCTGATGTCTCGCTTGACGCTACGTTTGCCTCGCGCCCGCCTATCCCGGGTGGCATCGCGTTTGCGGCCCGTGCATGGGTGGATCGGTCAAAAGCAACAAGGATCTTGGTGAACATGCCTCCGTCCCTCCGGATTATCCGATGTCATCACTGAAACGAGAAGTGACACGCCCACGGGAAGCAGCTCCCTGAGTCGTCTCTGACGACGACCAGGCTGACGGCCTGAGTGTTTACGTACGATCTGAGTGTTCTCACGGTTATTGCCTCGCGTCTGATCATGACGCCACAAGTTTCGGACGCCAGTGCCGGACGTCACGAGAGCCGAACCACTGCACATCGCGCTGATCGCGGTGCCCTGGTATCCGATGCCGCCGCAGATACGGTGGCATCGAGCTGGTCGTAACTATGCTGGCTCGGGAGTTGAGTCGCCAGGTCCACAAGGTGACCTGCTGCGAGACGATGGTCCAGGCAGCTCCCGTGCTGCATCGTCTCAGTTGTCGTCGAGAGGCCGATCCGCGAATGCCTGCGCGTACGCGGGGGTCTCGATCTCCACTGTCCGATGGTCTCCGTCGTGGATCACGACGAAGTCACCAGCGTCGGCGTCCGGGCTGCCGAACCTGATCAGGACGTTGGCCCCGGCGGCCACCGCGTCGACCGTGCCGGAATCCTCCGTCGGGATGGGCACGGCGTGCTCACTCGGCACGTCGATCGTGTGCACCCTCGCAGTGCCGCGGCGGGTGATGGTCAACCTGGTCATTGCTTGCCTCCAATTGAACGGTTCCGTTGCGCCGCTACCCTCCCGGATGGATGAGCTCGAGCTCGACCGGAAGATGCTTGATGCGTTGCGGCTCCAGTATTTCGGGTCTCCACCCACCGTGGCCGTTGCTCGTAGGACGCAGCGGCTCAACTGCCACAGCCGAGTCCGGAGCTGCTGGAGCGAACCGCGGCCGCGCACGCGTCACCGCTGCTCGAGCCTGCCGCTCTTCCGCCGGCGTCTGACTCCTCGCTGCGGCCAGCAGCATGCGCTGCTCCGCCGCCGCGATCGTGCGTCGCACCTGCGGCGCCACATCAGGGTTCACCGAGATCGAATCGATGCCGAGTTGCACGAGCTTCTCGGCGAATTCAGGATGGTTCGACGGTGCCTGACCGCACAGCGACGACGTGATGCCCGCGCTGTGGGCAGCGTTAATGATGCGGCCAATGGCGTCCAGAACAGCGCCGTCTGATTCGTCGAAGAGCGGCGCACAGACGTCCGAGTCGCGGTCCACGCCGAGCATGAGCTGAGTGAGGTCATTGCTGCCGATGGAGACGCCCGCGATGCCCATCGCCGCGTACTCCGGGATCCAGTACGCCACGGAGGGCACCTCCGCCATCACCCAGACGGGCAGCACGCGCCGGTCGGCGACCGGGCTCCGGTCCACCACGTCGAGGCAAGCCTCGAGCTCCCAGGCGGTGCGCACGAACGGGATCATCAGACGGATGTTCGGGGTCTCCTCAATCACCCGCGCGAGCATCTCCAGCTCGAGCCGAAACAGGTCGGGCTCCTTGACGTAGCGGTAGCAGCCGCGGTACCCGAGCATCGGGTTCTCCTCGTGCGGCTCGAAACGATCACCGCCCTCGAGGTTCCGGAACTCGTTGGTGCGAAAGTCGATGCTGCGATACACAACTGGTCGCGGGAAGAAGGCCTTGGTGATGCGGAGCACCGAGGACGCCATTGCGTCGACAAATGCCTTCTGCTCACCGCGCTCGAGCAACAGCCGCGGATGCACGCCCTTGAGTGCGTCGGTGATCATGAACTCGGCGCGCAGCAGGCCGACACCGTCGACTGGCATCGCCGCGACCGACTCGGCGTTCTCCGCCATCGCCAGGTTGACGTAGAGCTTCGTGGCGAGTGCCTGCGGCTCTGCCGGCGCTGCGCCCCTGACCGACGACGCCGCTGCCGTCGTGGTTGGGACTCCGCTCACGGCGACCACGCCCTCGGACACCTGACCCTTGGCGCCGTCGACCGTCACCACCTCGCCGTCGCGCAGCACCGTGGTCGCGTTGTGCGTGCCGACCACGCAGGGAACACCGAGCTCGCGGCTGACGATGGCGGCGTGACAGGTCATGCCTCCGGCGTCGGTGACCAGCGCCGCCGCACGACGCATGGTGGGAACCCAATCGGGGTTGGTCAGGGGCGCTACCAGCACCTCGCCGGCGCGCAGCTGGGCGCCGTCCTTGGCCGAGAGCAGCACCCGAACGGCTCCGGACGCCTGTCCAGCCGATGCGGCCAGACCACGCACCAGCACCCGGCCCACCGCTGCCTCGGCTGTGGCGGCGGCCCCGACCGCGGTGATCGGACGCGACTGCACTAGGTACGTCTTGCCCTTCTCGATGGCCCACTCCACGTCCTGGTGGCTGCCGTAGTGCTCCTCGACCCGCATGCCCAGCCGGGCCAGCTCGATCGCCTCCTCGTCGCTGAGCACGCGCCTGGTCGCCTGTTCGGAGTCGAGCGTGACGCGCTGGTCGTGGCCGTCCGGGCCGCGGACGATGGCCTCCGACTTCGTGCCAATCCGGGCTTGGAGCATGCGAGGCCCGCTCTTGGAGAGCACGTAGGTGTCGGGTTCGACCTGCCCGCTCACCACCATCTCCCCCTGCCCGAAGGCGGCCTCGATCACCATCCGATCGGGATCGCCGGTGGACGGATCGATGGTGAACATCACGCCTGATCGGTCCGAGGGGATCATCTCCTGGACGATGACTGCGAGCATTGGCTCCTCGGACACCGTCTGCTTGGCGCGATAGAAGATGACGCGCTGGCCGTAGAGCGACGCCCAGCACTTGACCACGCTGGCCAGCACCTCCTCGTCACCGGCGACGTTGGTAAAGGTCTGGTTCATGCCCGCGAACGACGTCCCCTCGGTGTCCTCGCTGGTACCCGACGAGCGCACGGCCACGCGCACCTCGGGCCCGAGGGCGTGATAAGCGTCGAGGATTGCCGACGCGAGCGCGGGTGGCACCGGCGTCGATCCGATCAGCTCCTGTGCCGCGGTCGCCGCCCGCTCCAGGCTGGCCGGATTGTCGGCGGCGACGCCGGCGATGAGAGTTTGAAGTTTCTCCCGGACCTCGCTCTGTTCGATGGCATCGACATAGGCCGCTGCGGTGATGACGAAACCAGGCGGGACCGGCATGCCGGCCTGTGTGAGCTCACCGAGATTGGCGCCCTTCCCCCCGGCGATCGCTGTGTCGTGGACGCCCAACTCCTGGAATCTGCGTAGGTACTCCACGGTGCTCCTCCTCTATGGGTTCTCATTCGATCGTCCCCGCCGCGCCGCGGGGTCACAAGGGCCATACGTCACGGAACTGCAAGGCCCCAGGGCATCCTCGCTCGCCTGCCCCGCTCGCGACACGGTCACACCCTCGAGCCACCACGAGCGCGCACGGGCGCGGTCTTACCGTGGCTCTCCCCTTCGTCAGCGGAGGTGTTGGCGCGCCTGGTCGAGCCGAGGAC
>PNBE01000075.1 GCA_003135895.1 Candidatus Dormiibacterota bacterium | reverse complement strand
AGATACGGCGTGACCCAGGCGCTCCTGGACGCCGTCGCGCTGATGCATGGGACGACCATGGCGGAGGTGGTGCGTGACGAATACGCAACCGGCATCGCAATCCGGCCCGTTCCCATGTTCGTCCAGTCCGGCGACGACCGATATGCCAACGTCGACAAGATGGTGCTCAAGGAGGCGGACGTTCTCCCGCACGGGCTCATCAATGAAGTCGAGACCAAGCTCGGCCGGGACGGCGAGCTCCTGCTCGCGTACGTCGCATGGGTTCGCGATCGCATCATCAAGCTGCGCGCACGTCCTGAGTACTCGCCGAGACTGCACTTCGACGTCTACGGAACCATCGGCGCCGCCTTCGATGGCGATATCGAGCGTGTGGCGGCGTATCTGACGCGGCTCGGCGCCGTCGCCAAGCCCTTCAGCGTCTGCGTCGAGCACGCCATCGACGGGGGAAGCCGCTCCGAGCAGATCCGCGTCTCAGCCGCCCTGCGCAGCGCACTCCGGGCCCGCGGCAGTGACGTGCAGCTCGCAGTGGACGAGTGGTGCAACACACTTGAGGACATCGAGCTGTTCGTGTCCGCTGGCGCTGCCGACGTCATCCATGTCAAGACACCCGACCTGGGAGGTATCAACAACACCATCGAGGCACTGCTGCTCGTCGCCGGTAACGGCCTGTCCGCCTACTGCGGCGGGACTTGCAATGAGACCGACCGGTCCGCGCAGATCTCGGCGCACATCGCCATGGCGTGTGGAGCCGCACAGGTCCTGGCCAAGCCGGGCATGGGCGTTGACGAGGGAATGATGATCGTCGGCAACGAGATGGCACGAGTCGCAGCGCTGGTTGCCGCCCGGGATCGAACGCCGGCATGAGGCCGCTCGCCGACGTCCGCATCATCGCCATCGAGCAGTACGCTGCGGGTCCGTTCGGGAGCGTGCAACTCGCCGACCTCGGCGCCGACGTCATCAAGATTGAAGACCCGGCGACCGGCGGCGACATCGGACGCTACGTCCCTCCGCTGCAGGAGGATGAGGACAGCCTGTTCTTCGAGACCTTCAACCGGAACAAGCGAAGCATCGGCGTGGACCTCAAAGCACCTGCGGGTCGTGCGGTGTTCGAAGACCTCGTGCGCGTCAGTGATGTCGTGTACTCGAACCTTCGCGGTGACGTGCCGCAGAGCCTTCGGATCAACTACGGGGACCTCAAACACCTCAACCCGAGAATCGTGTGCTGTCCACTCACCGGGTACGGGATGACCGGATCGCGCAGGGATGAGCTCGGGTATGACTACTTTCTCCAGGGTATCGCCGGTTGGATGGACCTCACCGGTGAGCCTTCGGGGCCGCCTGCAAAGTCCGGGCTTTCGCTGGTCGATTACTCGGCGGGGCTGGTCGCCGCAGTTGCGATGCTCGCCGGCATTCACGCGGCGCGCCGCGACGGGGTGGGGATGGACTGCGACATCAGCCTCTTCGATACCGCGCTCGCGATGCTGACCTACCCGGCCATCTGGAACCTCAACGGAGACTTCATTCCCACGCGCACGCATCACTCGGCGCATCCATCGCTGGTCCCGTTCCAGGCCTTCCAGACGCGCGACCGGTGGATCGTGGTGGGCTGCCCCAAGGAGAAGTTCTGGCAGCGTCTTGTGACCGCCATCGATCGACCGGAACTGGCGACCGACAGGCGGTTCGCGACCTTCGCGGATCGTCGTCGCAACGCTGGGGAGTTGCTTCCGATGCTCGAAGCAGTGTTCGAATCACGGACGGCGGGGGAGTGGCTCGACATCCTCGGTCGAGCGGGGGTCCCGTGCAGCCCGGTCAACACGGTGCCGGAAGCGTTGCGCGACCGGCAGACGGCCGATCGCGGCATGGTCGTCCAGACCGAGCATCCCCGCTTCGGTGCGGTGCGTCAGCTGCGCAGCCCCGTGCGAGTCGGCGATGCCGACCCGGAATACGTGCGCGCCCCGCTGCGTGACGAACATCGAGACCAGGTCCTCCGCGACCTTCTCGGCTACGACGCCGCGCGCATCGCCTCTCTCGGCGACCGCGGCGCGTTCGGGGAGCACGGGCCAGAAAACCCGGGCTGAAACGGCTGTAGCATCTGTCGCTGTGACCGGCGAGACTGGGCGGAGCGACGGAGCGTTCGTCGGCAGGCGGAATGAGCTCGTGAGCCAGGCGCAGGGGTTCCAGCTCTGGGAGGCAAGCGGCGAGGAGGCCGAGCAGCTGCTCACCTTCGGGGTCATCGAACAGCTGGTGCGAGCCGCGCCGGATTCGGGTGGCCAGGCGGACCGCGTGCTCACCCTGATCGGCGAGGAACAGCGCGTCGTCGCCGACGCCCTGGAGTTCGGATTCCAATTCCTGGCTGAAGGCACCATTTGCGAAGGGGCGGCGTTGCATGCCTCGCCGTGCCGGGGATTACCGTCCTTGTCGACGAGGTGGAGCTCGACGGAGATCCATCCACGATTCTGCGACCTCCCGGCGCTGAGGTCGTCGAACCACCTCACGACCACGCGCATACCGGCCACAACGGCGTCACCATGGCGCCGACCGTATCGGCAGACATGAAAGGAGGAGCCCAGGTGATGCTCGGTAGTCAGAAGAGCCCCCTGCGGATGCTCGCGCAGGGGTTGACCCTCGGTGCCATCGTCGGCGCCGTGCTCAATTCGAAAGATATCCAGCGGTACCCCAAAATCCGGTCGATGTACAAGGACGAGAGCTCCCCGTGCCACGCTTTCGAGTGAACACCGCACAGTCGACGGTTCAGGTCGGCCTCAGGGTCAACCTGCACCCGTCGCACATCAATGCCAACGCGCTCAGCGGCTTCATCGAATGCGGGGTCGACGAACAGGGGAAGCCGCGCCTCGACCAGCCCTACCGTGCCGAGTTGGCGCTGCCGGTTGATGCGATCAAATCGGGGAACGGCATTCAGGATCGCGAGATGCGCAGGCGCTTCAACGTCTCTCGGTACCCCACAATCACCGCAACCGTGACTCACGGCGACGCTCTCGACGGCGAGGGTCGGTATCGGGCCACGGCGCAGCTCACCATGCACGGTCAGACGCGCGAGATCATTGGGGACGTGCAACTTCGCGTCGACGGGACAACCATGACGATCGACGGTCAGCAGGTGATCAACGTCAAGGACTTCGGAATCGACCCCCCGCGTCTGATCATTTTGAAGGTGGAACCTGAGGTCGATCTGCAGGTTCACATCGTGGCGGAACTGGAGTCATAGCGACAACCCGGGCAGGCAAGGGGCGCTTCGAAGAGCTGGTCGATACGGCCAAGAAGTTCGCGGCGCGTGACGAGGTGCAGATGGTGATGAGCCTGGCGACGGGCTTCCTCGAGGAGCGGTTCAACAGCACCGCGGAGCACCTGCGCGCCGCCTGATGCCATGAGCGTCGCGATCCCACCACCGACGACCCGCTCGGCGGGTGTGAACGCCCCTGCCCGCGGTGTCCCGGAGCGGCATCGGTTCGCGGTTCGCGGCGTCGTTCAGGGGGTGGGCTTCCGTCCCTTTGTCTGGAATCTTGCCACCCCGCGCCTCGCCCGCATCGACGCCGTCGTCGCTCCCGGTTTGCAGGAGTTCGGTGTGATGCTTCCGCACACGCGATCGTGTGTGGGCGGTGTGGCTGGCCCAATGCCTGCCGGATTCAGAGCGGGATGCGGGCGCTGCGCTTCATGTGCCAGTGGTGCGAGCGGATGACCACCGGCATCGTCGACCCGTCGATCAAGCGCAACGTCATCTTCTAGCCGGTGGGGACGGTGCGACCGTCGAGCACCTGCTCCCCGGGAGCCTCGGTGAACCAGCGGCTCTTGTAGATGTCCTCGGCCTCGATGCGCATCAGGTCGTCTCGGGTCACCACTCTTCCGTCCGACACCAGCCGGTTTGCCTGGCGGAGGCGAGCGCGTTCCAGGGCGTTGCGCACGCTGCGGGCGTTGGCGAACCGCGGCTGCGTCATACGTCGCGACATCAATTCGCGGAAGGCCGGCTCAGCCCCGTTCGCGAATGTGTATCGCTGGCGATCGAGCATGATCCGCGCGATCGCTACCAGCGAATCCAGGTCGTAGTCCGGGAAGTCGATGTGGTGCGCGATGCGTGACCCCATCCCGGGGTTGCTGCTGAAGAACTGGTCCATGCGATCGCGGTAGCCGGCCAGGATCACCACGATGTCGTTGCGCTGATTCTCCATGACCTGCAGGAGGATTTCGATCGCCTCCTGGCCGTAATCCCGCTCGTTCTCCTGACGGTGCAGGTAGTACGCCTCATCGATGAAGAGCACGCCGCCCATGGCGCGCTTGAGCACCTCGCGTGTCTTCGGCGCGGTGTGACCGATGTACTGGCCGACCAGTTCGTCGCGCGTCACCGCGACCAGGTGACCCTTGGCGAGATAGCCCAGGCGGTGCAAAACCGTCGCCATGCGCATCGCAACCGTGGTCTTGCCGGTACCCGGGCTGCCGGTGAAGCACATGTGCAGGTTCGGACGTTCCGCCTCGAGCCCGAAACGGCGGCGCGCCATGTCGACGACGAGCAGCGCCGCGATCTCGCGGATCCGGGTCTTCACTGGGTCGAGCCCGACCAACTCACGATCGAGGTCCTCGATCACGTCGAAGACCCCGGAGGCTCGGGCATCTGCCTCGACATCGATGCTGACCGGCAACGGTGCCGCCTCCTCCTGCGCGCGCAGACCGTTGCCGGCCACAGCATCGGGGACCGATGCGGAGAAACCTGGGGCCGGGGGACGGGGCATCCCGAAGGGGATGTGGGGGTCCTGGGTCATCGCTCAGCGCTCGTAACGCTCTCCGGCCCCGCGATCCAACGCGTACGGATGGAGGGTGTAGCGGACCTGCCGATCAGGACCCTCCTGGCGTTCCAGACGGAATCCCGTCTCATTCTTCGGGCGCTGCACGATGAAGCTCAACGCGGTTGTCTGGCGGCCGAGCCTCCGGTCGTAGGCGTTGACCCGGACGTAGCGAGCCGGGTACGCGTCACGACAGCGCTGCACCTCGAGCAGGATCGCAGCAGGATCGCGCATGTCGAACATCGGTAGCCCCCACATGTCCCAGAGAAAGTTGCGCGGATGGGGATCATCGGTGAATTCCACCGACATGGCCCAATCGTTGTCGAGCGCGTACTGCACCTGAGCTTTCACCTGCGCATCGGTGAGAGGCGGAAGGTACGAAAAGGTTCCCTGCGTGACAAGCATGTGCGTGCTCCCTAAGCGGGCGTTGCCGTGGTGGCCACGTCGGGTGTGTCGGTGGACTCGTAGTTGAAGCTGATGTCGCCCCAGACGTCGAGGGCAGCTCGGAGTGGTGCGCACCAGCGACCCGCCGCGCGCAGGATCTCCGGCCCCTCCGTGAAAAAGTCACGGCCCTCGTTGCGTGCCTGGACGATCAGCTCGACGGCTGTGCGGTTGGCCGTTGCGCCCGCCGCAACGCCCATCGGGTGGCCGATGGTGCCACCGCCGAACTGAAGGATGACGTCCTCTCCGAGGTAGTGGAGGAGCTGGTGGGTCTGGCCCGCATGGATACCGCCTGACGCGACCGGCATCACGCCGGGCATCGATCCCCAGTCCTGGTCGAAGTAGATGCCGTGCATCAGGTCGCGTTCGACGAACCCCTTGCGGAGCGTGTCGTAGTAGCCCTGCACCATGTTCGGGTCGCCCTCAAGCTTGCCGACCACGGTGCCCGCATGGATGTGGTCGACCCCGAGGAGCCTGCACCACTTCGCGATCACGCGGAAGCTCACCCCGTGGGTCTTCTGGCGTGTGTACGTTCCGTGTCCGGCTCGGTGGAGGTGGAGCAGCACGCCGTTGCGCCGTGCCCATTTCGACATCGATGTCATGGCGGTGAATCCGACCGTGAGGTCGAGCATGATGACCACGCTGCCGATCTCCTTGGCGAACTCGGCGCGCTCGTACATCGCCTCCATGTCACCGGCGGTGACGTTGAGGTAGTGGCCCTTGATCTCCCCGGTCTCGGCCATCGCCTTGTTCACCGCTTCCATCGAGGAGAGGTAGCGGTCGCGCCAGCGCATGAACGGCTGGCTGTTGATGTTCTCGTCGTCCTTGGTGAAGTCGAGGCCCCCGCGAAGCGCCTCGTAGACGACGCGGCCGTAGTTGCGCGCCGAGAGACCGAGCTTGGGTTTGGTGGTCGCGCCGAGGAGTGGGCGGCCGTATTTGTTCAGGTATTCACGCTCCATGACGATGCCGTGGGGCGGACCCTGGAAGGTGTTCACATAATGGAGAGGGATGCGCATGTCCTCCAGCCGGAGCGCGCGCAGCGCCTTGAACCCAAAGACGTTGCCGATGATCGACGACGTGAGGTTCGCGATCGACCCCTCCTCGAAGAGGTCGAGCGCGTAGGCGATCAGCGCGATGTACTGACCAGGCGTTCCGGCGACCGGCTCGACGCTGTACGCCTTGGCCTGGTAGTGCTCGTGCGCGGTGAGGCGGTCGGTCCAGACAACCGTCCAGGTGGCGGTGGAGGACTCGCCGGCTACGGCGGCGGCGGCCTCCTCGGGCGGGACGCCTTCCTGGGGTGTGATCCGGAAGGCGCACAGCACGTCGGTGTCCTTGGGGACGTAGTCGGGTTGCCAGTAGCCCATCTGGGCGTAGGGGATCACCCCTGAGGACCAGCGGTCCGTCGCCGCGTCCCTCGGGGGGGTCTCGATTGCTGTCATCCGCGCATCTCCGTGGTGCTGACGCCCGGTGGCGTCAGCTGATGGCTTATCGCTGCGTAGTCGTCGGCCTTCACGCGCACGAGCAACGACTTCTGCGCGCTGAGGATGCGGTGGGCGAGGATCAGTTGGGTCAATCCGAGGGGGTCGCTGTGCCGGCGCCCATGCGGCTCGTCGTAGCTGCCGAGCTCTTTCTGGCGGAGATGGTGGAGATGGTGATGCCGTTCGCTGGCGTGGTCCCACACCGCACGCTCGATGCGTGCCGCATCCTCGGCGGAGATGCGCCCGTCGATTTCGATGACGTCGGACTGCCGGCCATCATCGTCAGCGATGTCATTGCGCAGCCGGACCGTGGTCGCGTTGTCAAGGGCGTGTTCGAAGGCGAGTTGCGGCAGCGAATGGCGCTGAGTCAGGCGCACGTTGAGGTGGTCGCTGATTCCCGGCGACACATCCTTGCCGGGAGACGAGAATCGCACCACCAGGTCGGCCTGCGCGCGCTGCGGTTCGATGTGCGCCTCCGCATCCGGGCGGCGCGCCTCGATCTCGGCACGCACCTGTGACTCGTTGTAGCCACGCTTGGCAATATCGCGCTGCAGCTTCCACCTGATGCGCAGGTTGGTTTCGGGGTCGAGCCAGACCTTGAGGTCGAAGGCCTCACGAATACCGGGAAGCAGGAACGGGTGCAGACCCTGGACGATCACCACCTCATTCGGCTCGACGCGCTCCGGCGCCTTGAATGTGCCGTCGGCGTGGTCGTAGACCGGTTTGGCGATCGCCTCTCCGCGCTTGAGCGCCCAGAGCTGCTCTTCCATGAGGGCGAAGTTGTTGGCGCGGGGATTGAGTGGGGTCACGCGGATCAGCGCGCGTTCACGACGATCGAGCGAGTGATAGTCGTCGAGACACACGCTGGTGATCCGTTCCGCACCCAGCAGCTCGTAGAAGGCTGCCGTCAGCGTCGACTTGCCACTGCCGCTGTCGCCGCCGATCCCCACGAAGATCGGAGCCATCGCCGTGGGCGGATCGCTCATCCGCATCGCCGGTCAGGTTCTGCGCCGACAACAACCATGCGAGGACCATAGATCGCTTGTGTCCTGCCGTCCAATGCATGATTCTTATCCTTTCAATAAGATTGTCTAATGGAAACGAACCTTGAAAGAAGCATCACGCTTCGCCAGCTCCGGATATTCACGAGCGTCATCGAGCACCGCAGCTTCACCCGTGCGGCCGNNCAGCCACTGCTCGATCCCGGGAGCCGGGCACCGGTGCTCACAGCCGTCGGGCAGGCGCTGCACGAACGCGCGGGCCGCATCCTGGCGATGATCGGCGACGCACAGGAGGCAATCGAGGACGTTGCCGGCCTGCGCGCGGGGAGGGTCCGGGTCGCCGGCGACACGACGGTGGGGATCTACGTGCTCCCGGATGCGATGGCCGCATTCCACCGCGAGCACGCGGGCGTGGCGCTGAGCCTGGACGTCGTCAATCGAGCCCAGGTTCGCGAGCTGCTCCTCGAGGGCGTCGCCGATGTCGGTATCGTCGGAACTCTGTGGGAGGACGACGCGCTCGCCGCCGAGCCGTTCCTCGAGAACTCGCTGATGTGCTACTGCGCTCCCGGTCACCCACTTGCCGAGCGCGAGCCGTTGCAGCCGGTTGATCTGCTCGATGGTCCGCTCCTGCTTCGCGAGCGCGGCTCGGGCACGCGCGAGTCAGCCGAGCGCATCCTGCGCGGCGCCGGCGCCGAGCCGATCGCCGCCATGGAGATGGCCAGCAACGGCGCGTTGAAACGAGCGGTCGCCGGTGGCCTCGGCGTGACCGTGCTTTCGACGTACGCCGTCCGACTCGAGCTCCAGCTCGGTCTCCTGAGGCCGTTACGAGTGCATGGATTCCCGGTGGAGCGGATGTGGCATGTGTCCTGGGCGCATGACCGCCTGCTCAGCCCGGCTGCCACAGCGTTCAAGGCGTTCCTGCACAGCCCCGACTGGCGAACATCGCTCCAGATCCCGCTCGGGAGCGAGTAGCGCCGGCTGGCGACCATGCTGTGGCGGTGGCGCCCATCGCACCGAGACCGAGTGCGCTTGCGAGGCCCATCTGACCTAGCCGACAGGCCCCTGGTGACACTTTCCGCGACGAGGACCCGTATTAAGCCGTGACCACATTGACGAGGAGGGTCAATGACGTCTCTGCCGGGCCGCGAGGGTGCCGCGGATGTCATGACCCTGCGCGATGGCGAGGCAGGTGAATTCGAGGCGGAGCTCGGTCCGCTGCTCACCGAAGCGGTCCGCCTCGCAACGGCGATGCTCCTGAACGCGGTCGAGGCCGAGGACGCCGTGCAGGA
>PNBE01000191.1 GCA_003135895.1 Candidatus Dormiibacterota bacterium | reverse complement strand
CTAATACATCCCACCACCTAGCCGAGCGAGATCACCTCGCTCACCCACGTGCGCGAATTCCCAGGTGTCCATCGGCGGCCGCGTTCCACCTATCTGCATCCGTTCCTGAACGGAATCGGAGGGGAACTCGCGTTCATGCAGTCTCGGTAGGCGGGCGGGGCCCGACGGCCGCCGGCAACGCTAGTTCTGCCGGCGGCCGCTCGAGCCCCGAAGACCCGGGATGCTGGGTCAGGCCGTTGTGGTGAACACCCCGGTGTATCCGGACGACGTGCCGTTGACGTTGGTCATGACCAACTGGAACAGGTAGGTCGTGCTCGGGCTCAACCCGGTAAGGGTTGCTGTCACACCGACGATCCCGTCACCGGCGCCAATCTTCTGAGGCGGCGTGACGCCGAAGAGCGGCGGCGCTTTGCCGAACTGGAAGTACACCGTCGTCGCAAAACCGTTGGGCACGGCGATCCCCACGACGGTCGCCGAGGAGCTCGTCACACCGGTCGCGAAGAGCCCGCTTCCGTACGGTGTGTTCGAGAGAAACGTATGGACGGCGACGGAGCTGAACGTGTTGGACGACCCGGTGAGCCTCAGGTTCGGGGTTGCCCAGATTCCGAAGTGGTTCGAGGAGATCTTGTTGCCAGAAACCTGGACGTGTACTGGCATCGACGAGAACAGCAGGATGCCCGTGGTCTGGANNCCCCAGTAGCCGCCCCATCCCAGTACCGCGTAAGCCCACCCGGCGCCCAGCAGGATGCCCGTGGTCTGGAAATCGGCAGTGCTGATGGGGGTGTCGAGGATGTCACCCTTGGTGTTGTTCTGTCCGATCGTATTGCCGATGATCTTGTTGCCGTCAACGTACTCGCCGCCGAGGTAGTGCGCGTGCAACGTCACTCCGGCGAGGCCGTTGCCGTGCATCTCGTTGTTCTCGATGACGTTGTCGTAGACGGCCGTGCCCGGCGCAGGAGCGGCAAGGAGCACACCGGCCCCGCTGCCCGCTGCGTTCGCCTTGAAGCCAGCAGTGCCGTTGAAGTCGGTGACGTTACCCTGGACGGTATTGCGGAAGACGCCGCCGACGGTCGGGTTCAGGCCGGTGACAGTGAAAGAGCCGTTGGGATTCTGCACTGCCGTTGCCGCGCCGCCGTTGTGCGACGGAAGCGTAATGCCGCACTCGTTGACGTTGAACGAGACCGTATTCCCGGTGATGAGGTTGTCATGGGTCGGGCCGAAGTCGTCCACCACCAGGATGCCGTCGACGTTGTGCTCCACGGTGTTGCCGGAGACGACCGAATTGGCGACCGCGTCCAGCAGGATGCCCCCGCCGCAGTCACCCGGATACAGGCTGGGTGCGGTGCAGCCGAAGGGCGGGACGTACCCGGTATTGTCATTGTTCACCGTGTTGTCGAGAAGCTGCACATTGCTGACAGGGGCAAACGGCGGAGGTGCACCGCCGAGCACGCCTGCGGGGAACACCGCGATCCCCTCACCGAGCGCGCCAGTGATGGTGAAGCCCTTGACGGTGACCCCGGACGCCACCACAACGATGCCGTTGGTCAGCCCACTCGCGTTGATCGACGCATGCACGCCTCGCAGCGTCAGGGCCTTGGAGACCAGAACGTCCTCCGTGTAGGTGCCGTGGCACACAATCACGGTGCCGCTCACCGGCGCCGCGGTCACGGCTGACTGGATCGTCGAGTACGCCGCGGTGGCGCACGAAATGTCGGCACCGCCCGAGCTGCCCGTCGGCGAAACGTAGAGGGGCCCGCTCGCTGCGGCCGCTGTGGCCCCCGTCACGAACGCCGCCGTCCCCAACAGCGCAGCCGACCCGATGCCGGCACCGAACCTCCGGATACTGATGCCCATATGCATAACCTAGTCCTCCCACGGCATCTCGCTGCCGCACTCCGCTCGTCCAAGTCAGGACTCGAGGACCCGCCCCTCCTAGTCCTGCGGGCGCGCATCGTACCAAGCCGCCAGTCCGGACCGTGAGGCGGCCGATCCGCCATGAGCACTCGGGGCCTGAAGGAGCGACGCGACCTGCGCGCGGTTGGCCCGTTAATTCGTGGCAGCCGCGTTTCGGCTCGTCTGGATGTGTCGCTCCAACAACGATCGACACCGCTTTACCGCAAGCGCATCCATCACATCTCACCAACCTCATACATCGTTAATACGACCCCGTCGAGAGCCGCCGAGTGAGATCAGCGTCGGCTGGCCAAGAGTGCTCGGCCGAGATGTGGCTTTGGGCCGTCGCAGGCCACGCCGTGCGATCAGCGGTCTCTGCGCCCTCAGAGGTGGCGGCATCACAGCTCCCGGTGACACTCCGCCTGGCACCCTCGAGCAAGCTGGCTTGGGTCGAACGATCACGGAAGAAGGGTCGTTGTCACGAGTATGTGGAGATGCTCGGTGCCCGGAACAGACGCCACCAACCCGTTACCCGCCTGAGCACCTTCGCACCCAGGATCGCATCCCTGGCCCAGCTATCTACCTTCCAAACGTGGTCGTCACCGCCGCATACGGGTCGCTCGTAGCCGGGTTGTCACCCGCTGTAGGGCGTTTCTGAGAGCGGCGCACGGGATGCTCCGGGCGTCGCCGTAGTCAGAAGAGAGAGGGCGCGTCCACAGTGGATCGCGCGCGAGGATAGAGAGGAGGCCGCGCCGCCATGTGGGAGTCTCGAGGAATCAGCCGTGCCCGTGCCCTGGTGTGCATCCTGGCCGCGGGCTTCGGTGCCTGCTACCTCACCTGGCGGCTCACGTCGACGCTCAACCCCGCGGCTCTGTGGTTCGCGATCATCCTCTGGGCGGCTGAGCTCTACGGCTTCGTCTCGAGCGTCCTCTTCTATTACACCGCCTGGAACACCCGGCCTCGCCGTCCGTGCGTGCCGCCCGCTCCGGGGATCAGTGTCGATGTGATGGTACCCACGTACAACGAGACGGAGTGGGTGGTCCGCCGGACGCTCATCGGCGCCCTCGCAATGAGGTACCCGCACCAGACATATCTGCTCGACGACGGCCGCCGTCCGGAGATGGAGGCCCTCGCCAAGGAGCTCGGCGCCGGCTACATCACCCGACCTGACAATGCCGGCGCCAAGGCCGGAAACCTGAATGCGGCGATGGCGCAAACCAGTGGGGACTTCATCGCCATCTTCGACGCCGACCACGTGCCCCGGCCGCAGTTTCTCGACCGCACCCTCGGCTACTTCGCCGATTCCACCATCGCCTTCGTGCAGACCCCGCAGGAGTTCTACAACGTCGAATCCTTCCAGCATCTGACCAAGCCGTCGCAGAAGCGCTCGTGGCACCAGCAGCAGCTGTTCTACCGCGTCCTCCAGCCGGGCAAGGACCACTGGAACTCGGCGTTCTTCTGCGGTTCGTGCGGGGTGATGCGCCGCTCAGCGCTGGAACAGGTCGGAGGCTTTGCCACCGAGACGATCACCGAGGACATGCACACCTCGTTTCGCTTGCATGCCAAGGGATGGTCGTCGGCGTATCACAACGAGGTGCTCGCGCTCGGTCTGGCAGCGCAGACCGCCACGCCCTATCACCTCCAACGCTTGCGCTGGGGACAGGGCACGATGCAGATGCTGCGCAAGGAGCGTCTCTTCACCAACTCCGGGCTCAGCATCCATCAACGCATCAACTATTTCGCGTCGGTGCTCCACTACTTCGACGGCTACCAGCGACTCCTGCTCTACCTTGCACCGTCGCTCGCCGTCGCCACCGGGCTGCTGCCCATCCGCGCGATGACGCTGCCTTTCATCGCCTGGGTGGTTACGTATTACGCGCTGTCGATGACGGCGTTCAAGCTGACCGGCCGCGGCTACGCGATGTTCGTCGCCACCGAGCGGTACCACATGATCGGGTTCTACACCTATATCCGATCCACACTCGGACTGGCCAAACGCAGAAAGCTCCGCTTCTCCGTCAGCCCGAAAGCGGCGGTCGGCGGTGCGGATCCGCGCCTGATGGTGCCCGCGCTGCTCATCGCCGGTTACGCGATTGCGTGCTTCATCAGCGGGATGGTGCGGCTGCTGCTCACCCATAACGTCAATGTCCTCGCCTTCTGGATCAACACCGCATGGAGTGGCTGGATCCTCGCTTTGGCGCTCGCCGCCGCCATGACCACCGCGCGAAGCGTCGACTACCGCCGCACCCCGCGGGCGCATGCAGCGTTGCCGGTTCGCTGGCGAGTTGCGGGTATCGATGGCATCGGTGTGCTCACCGACCTGTCGGAGCGCGGTGCTGCGTTGCTGCTGCCGCGCCCGGTGCGTGCCGGCGACACCGTGTCATTCCACGTACTCTGGTCACAGGTCTCGCTGCGGGCATCCGGAACCGTGCGTCGAGCCCAGCGAACAGACCCGGGGACGCTGGTGGGTCTCGAGTGGGAGGAGCCCACGGGCAGCGAGGCGCTGAAGCTGTCCAAGCTCGCCATCGACCTGACCGCACGCCATTTTCTGCTCGACTTCGATCACCCGCCCGACCGCGCGGGCCAGCTGCCGCTGACGCGCCGTCATCGCCGACACTCGCCGCGCAAGCAGGTGGTCGTGCCCGTGCGGCTCGGCGTCGACGACGATGCCCCGTGGGCAGTGACCGAGGACGTGAGCGCGGCCGGAGCGCTGGTGCTGTCGCCGATCGAGATTCCGGTCGGGACCCGTCTTCAGGTGAGCCGCTGGGACAGCGCACCAGTCATCGTGGAAGTGATGCGCTGTCAGGCGGTGAACCTACCACCGGGTCAGGCATGGCGGCTTGGTTTGCGCGTGAGCGGTACGCTGGTGACAACCGGAGTCACCTCCCTTGCGGCAGTGGCGGAGCCCATCGCGGCGTCGTTGGAGATCGCTGCGGCATAGGTCGCGCCACCCACGGAGCGGAGTCGCNNCGGAAATGGTCCGGCGGGGCTGACGCAGTCCAGGTCTTGTTGTTACCACCGGTCCGCATTTGCCGTCTTCATGGCTGGTCGGCAACAAAACGTCGATGGAGCCTTCTGAGGCGAAGGTCTGGGGCTACTTTCACACCGATGGACGCCGCACGCTACCGGGCAGGCTCTCGCGACGACTTTGACCGTCTGTACCGGGACAGTTACACGCGGTGCTCCAGATCCTGACAGGCATCCTTCGGGACCGGACAGCCGCAGAGGAGTGCGTCCAGGAGGCGTTCGTCAAAGCGTTCAAGGCGTGGCCACGGTGGCGACCCGACGCTCCCGCAGAGGCCTGGCTGCTGCGGATCGCCATCAACGCGGCGCGCTCATATCGCCGCCGCGAAAATCTCCGCTCGCTCGGGGAGACAGTACGGCGGCTGGGCCGCCCGTCCGAAGGCCAGTCGCTCGACCCGACGCACTCCGCCGAGCTGCTCGATGCCGTGCGCCGGCTCCCGACGGCGCAGGGAGCCTCGATCGTTCTCCGCTACGTCCATGGGTACAGCAACCGGGAGATCGCCGCTTCGCTCGGCGTCGCAGAGAGCACGATAGCCTCACGCCTGACGGCCGCCAAGGCCCGCCTACGCGACGACCTCGGAAGTGCGGCTGGGCCAATCTTGGAGCCGAGCGGCTAACTCGGGCGACCCAGGCGTTCTATAGGCATGAACGTCGACGACAATTGCGCCGCCATCAGGGTTCGAAGGACCTTTCTACGTCTGTGCGAGAGCTGCCGTCGGTCTGCCATGTGCGATGAACGCGGTCAGGGGATGGTGGAGTACGCGTTGATCCTCGTCCTAATCGCCATCGTCGTCATCGTGATCCTTCAGGTCGTCGGCCAGCAGGTCAACAACGTCTTCTCGAACGTGAGCAACGGGCTCGCC